>JBHIEF010000036.1:0-26965 GCA_046760465.1 Armatimonadota bacterium
CTCGGCGGCGACGAGCGCGGGGTCGTCCACCGGGACCTGAAGCCGCACAACGTACTGGTTGACCGCAAGAGAACGGCCAAGATCACGGACTTCGGGTTGGTCAAGGTCTTCGGCGTGGACACCCGGCTGACGCCCACCGCCACGGGCATGGGCAGCTACCTATACATGGCTCCTGAGCAGTTCACCGACGCTGCCAGTGTAGGCAAGCCTGCGGACATCTACAGCTTCGGAGTGGTTCTCTACCAGGCTCTTACGGGCCGGTTGCCGATTATGGGCGACAGCGTGGCCAACCTCATCCATAACATCGTCAAGGTGGAGCCGCAGGCGCCGAGCTCGGTCAACCTGGACGTGCCCGAGGATCTGGGGGAGCTGGTGATGGGGTGCCTGCGTAAGAGCCCGAGCGAGCGCTGCCAGAGCTTCGGAGAGCTGGGTCGCGACCTGGCCGAGATCGCCGCTCAGCTCAAGGACCAGGCGGCCTTCGCCGCCGTTGGCAAGGCTTGTCAGCAGTGCGGCTACCGCACTCGGACCGGCCGGGAGGAGTGCCTGGTTTGTGAGGGCCCCCTGGTGGCGGCCGCGCGCGTGGTGGCGGTGGAGTTGGAGCCTCCGCCCACCGAGGAGGCCCCGGCAGTAGAGCCGGAGCCAGCGCGTGAAGAGCCTGCGCCGGCCGTCGAGGAGCGTCCCGATCCGGAGGCAGCGGCCAGGCGTTTCCAGGCGGGCGCCGCGCACTTCAAGGCCGGACGTCTCAAGGAAGCACGTTTGGAGCTGCGCCGAGCCTTACAGCACGACCCGGGGCACGTGGAGGCGGCGCAGGGCCTGGAAGAGGTGCTAGCGCGGCTGCGCGAGGAGCGCGACCAGCGCCGGGCGGCCATCCAGCCGCTGGATTGGCCCATGTTTCGGGGCAACCCCGCGCGCAACGGCTACACGCCTGAGATTCTCACTCCGCCACTGGTGGAGAAGTGGCAGGCGGAGGTGGGCGAGTGGACCTGGGCGTCCCCCGCCGTGGCCGGAGGCTACGTCTACGTGGGGGCCAGGGTCAACGTGGGCTCCAACTACGGCCGCCTGTGCTGTCTGGACGCGGCCACCGGTCGCCTGGTCTGGGAGCGGCTGACGGGCTACGAGGTGAACGCGCCGCCCCTGGTGTTGGGGCAACTGCTGCTGGCAGGATTCGCCGGCGCGCTCAGCGCCTTCCACGCCGGCACCGGGGAGGCTGGGTGGCAGGTGCGTACGGGGCGGGCCGTGTCCGGCGGGGCCGCGGCTCTGGGCGACTCGATCTACTTCGGGTCGGCGGACAACCAGTTGCACGCCGTGGAGCTGCGCAGCGGGCGCAAGCAGTGGACCTTCAGCACCGGGGGTGCCATCTACGCCAGCCCCACGGCCTGGGGCGATGCCGTCTACTTCGGCTCCGCGGACCACTTCGTCTATGCGGTGCGGGCGGCCAACGGCACGCTGCTGTGGAAGCTGGAGACCGGGGACGAGGTCTTGTCCTCCGCGGCCCTCCTGGGGGACGTGCTCTTCATCGGCTCGACCGACGGCAGCGTCTACGCCATTGACCGCCGGCAGGGCAAACTCATCTGGCGCTACGAGACGCGCGATCAGGTCTACTCCTCGCCGGCTCTCTACCGCAACCGCGTCTACATCGGCTCGCGGGACCACCACGTCTACGCCCTGGATGGCGAGACGGGCCAGCCGCTGTGGCGCTTCGAGACCGGCGACTGGGTCTACGCCTCGCCGGCCATCGCCGACGACGTGGTCTACATCGGCTCCTACGACAGGCGCCTGTACGCGCTCGACGCCGACACCGGCGAGAAGCTGTGGGAGACCCAGACCACCGGCGAGATCCGCTCCTCGCCGGCCGTCGCCCGCGGCTGTCTGTACGTGGGCACCAACGACGGCAAGGTCTACGCCTACCAGCAGGGATCCGCCTGAGGGGCGCTGCTGGCGCCGCCAGGACCAGCGAGAGGGGCGCCGCCCACCATGTCGAAGGCCAAGCAGGTCGTCAGCGGCAAGAACCTGCCGCCGGCCAAGGGCCCCTATTCTACGGCAGTGCGGGCCGGGGACTTCCTGTTCATCTCCGGCACCGTGCCGGTGGACCCGGAATCCGGCGAGGCCCTGCGGGGAGACTTCGAGCAGGCGGTGCGGCGGGTGATGGACAACCTGAAGGCGGTACTGGTCGCGGCGGGGACGGACCTGAGCGCACTCGTCAAGACTACCGTGTTCCTCAGCGACCTGGAGCGCTTCAGCCAGTTCAACGCTATCTACGCCGAGTACTTCGAGGGCGATCCGCCGGCGCGCACTACCGTGCAGGCTGCGCGCCTGCCTCTGGACCTCGACGTCGAGATCGAGGCCATCGCCCACGTGCCGGACGGCGGGCGGGAGGGGTAACGATGAGACGCCAAGCCTTGACGGCCATCGTCGTGGCCGTGGCAGTGGCTATGCTGAGCACGCCCTTCGACGCCGCCGCTCAGCGGCCGCGCAACCTGATCCAGAACGGTGGCTTCGAGGAGGGCGATCCCGACTTGCCGCTGGAGGGCTGGGGCTTCACCAGTTGGGGGAAGATCGGCCCCGTGCACGGCGGACGCGTGAAGAAGAAGAAGGCTCATTCCGGCAAGTTCGCTCTCTGCATAGTCTCAGACATGACGCCGGTGGACTTCGCGGCTTACTCGGACTTGCTGCCGCCCGTGGAGGCGGAGGAGTTCAACTTCTCGTTCTTCTACAGGACCAAGGGGGATCCCGGCGCCTCGGCCAACTTCGTCAGCTTCGAGGGTGGCTTCCTGGAACAGCAATGGAGCGCGCCGGTGGTGCAGGCGGAGAAGAAGGCGCTGCCGCCGTGCAAGCAGTGGCGGCCGGCCTTCTGCCGCGTGCGTCGCCCGGCGGCGGGCCGGCAGAGCCTGGTGTTGTTCCGCGTGGCCGCCGAGGGCGAGCTCTACATTGACGATGTGCGCGTGGTGGAGGCCGAAGGCCCGCACCTATTCGAGATTGACGTGCCCGGGCTCGTGCTGCAACCGCCCCGGAAGCGGCTGATCCGCCTACGCCTGACGCAGGCAGCCCTGGCGGAAGCCCAGTTGGTCGCCCACGCCCACATCGCACCCCGATCGGAGAAGCCCGTGAGCATCCGGGCCGCCTTCGCCGGCAGGCAAGCCAGCGCGGATCTCACCTACTCGCTGCCCGAGGATGGGCTGCACGAGGCCGACATCGTGCTCGTGAGCAAGGACCAGGTCACGGTCTATGACGGTCGCACGACGTGGGTGCGGCCGGCACTCGACGCACACCTGACCCGGCCCGCCTTCCGGGGCACGGCGTTGTCCTCGATGCCATGGCAGGGCTTGACCGCCTCCTGCCGCGTGAACGCCGCTCCGGGAGCCGGAGGGCCTTTCTCCCTCTCCGCCATGCTGGTAGAGGACCTGGAGGGGGGCCGAACGCTGGGGACGGCCGGCGGCTCGGCTCGGCCCGGGGAGAGCGCCGACCTCCATCTCGACCTCCCGCGCCTGCCGCCGGGCAAGTACCGGCTCCACGTCGCCGCCAGTGCCGGCCCGGCCCGGCCGGGCCACGCCGACTGGCGAAGGTCCCTGCCCGTGCTGGTCCCGGAGGAGCGGAGTTGGGAGGTCGGCTACGATGAGCGCCTGCGCCTGCTTGTGGACGGCAAGCCGCTCTTCCCCGTGGGCATCTTCGACGTCTACCGACGTGCTGATTTGCAGCGGGCCGCAGAGGGCGGCCTCAACGTGGTGGTGGCGCCGCGGGCCGCCATGAGCCCCGAGTACCTCAGCGAGGCGCACGCGCGGGGGTTGAAGGTAATCGCCTCCGCCATGCAGACGAACGTCGGCGCCTGGCGGGATCTGCTCGACACCATCGCGGGCAGCCCGGCTTTGGTGGGATGGCTGGCCCTGAACGAGCCCGGAGCCCGCGGCGTCGCCCCGGCGACGGCCGCGCGTCTCTACGAGGACCTGGCTGCGGCCGATCCGTACCATCCGGTCCTGTGCAGCTTGACGGACGCGCAGGCCATGCCCTCGTTCGTGGACAGCGCGGACGTGGTGCTGGCCGCCAGCACGCCCGTGCCCTACTGGCCGCTGCTGCGGGTGGCCGAGCGGGTGGAGGCCGCCCGTCAGGCAACCGAGGGCCACAAGCCGGTGTGGGCGGTCATCCAGACGGTGGGGCGCGTGCTGGGGCGAGGGGCGGCGGCGGGACCGTCGGGCCTGGCCCGGGCGCCTACGCCGGAGGAGATGCGCTGCATGACGTACCTGGCCCTCATCCACGGCGCTCAGGGCATCGTCTACAGCACCTACGAGCAGCTTCCCGACGCGCGCCGGGCGGCCTTCGCCCTGCCCAAGGACGCCCCCAAGCTGTGGGCGGGCGTCTGTGCCGTGGCCGAGCAGGTCCGCTCGCTGGAGCCGGCGCTGGTGGAGGGGCCGACCGGCCGGCCGAAGACGGGCGATGAACGCATACAGGCGGCCAGCTTCGAGGGGGGCGGCTGGGGCTACGTCATCGCCGTCAACACGGAGTCGGAGGTAGCCGAAGGCCTCATCACACTCCCCCGTGCGCCGCGCGAGCTGCGGGCGTTGTTTACGCAGCGGCAGCCGCAGAGCGTGACGGGCACGGAGGTCCGCGATCGTTTCCTGCCCTACGAGGTGCGCATCTACCGCTTCTGAGCCGGCCGGGTCGGGCTCCTGGGCCGAGTCTCAGGGGCTCCCGGCTTCGCTGCGCTTGCCCGCGCTTCTCTGCTTCTCGATCATCGCGCAGAGCGAACGCCATCCGGCGAGTTCAGCTTCGGATAGCGTTATCGGCTTGCCCGTCGCCAGGCGGTGCTCCACGGCGCGCAGCCACCTGCGTGTCTCGCGAGGTAGGGCGACGCCCGCGTTCACGACCAGACCAGTGACGAGTTGGCGATCGTGCCAACGGCGGATGTGCAGCTTCCTGCGGCCGTGAAGTCGGTAGCCTTCGTCCCCAACGATGTGCTTGGTCATCCCGATGACTGCGTGGATGGACTCCGCATCGTCGGCGGAGAAGGAGAAGGTCAGGTCATCGGCATAGCGGGTGTAGGTGGCCCCAAACCTGCCGGCCAGCCCAGCCAGGCGTGCATCGAGACGGTAGTTCACCAGGTTGCTCAGCCGAGGGCTGGTGGGCGCGCCTTGAGGGAGCCCGCCCTTGTGAGTACAAAGGCGCTCCAGCAGCCCGGAGGCCTCCCGGTTCCAGCCGGCCCGCTGGAAGTACTGATTCACTCGGCGGGCGTCCGTGCTGGGGAAGAAGTCCCGCAGGTCCATGCGCACGACCACGGCCTTGCCCGCGTGCAGCAGCGCGTTGGTGACGATGGAGTGGCCCCGGCGGAAGCCGGTGGCGGCGCCATGCACGTGCCAGTCGGTCAGCACGCGGCGCAGAATGAGGCGCTGCACCGCCTTGAGCTCGTCGTCGGGGGCCGCTATCACGCGTGCGCCGCCTGAACGCTTGGGGATGGTGAACTCGCGGTAGGCGGGGCGTATGGCCCGCAGGTCTTCTGCGGTCACTCCCAGGCGTGCGGCCAGCTCCTCCACCGGGTGTCCGTCGTCCGGCCCCGAGAACAGGCGGCCCAGGAGATTGCCCAAGCTCATCGCTCTAGGCCTCCGCTGCGGGATTCACAGAAAGAGGAAGCGGGCACGGACCTCTGGCCCATGCCCGCACTGCCTTGCCGGTAGTGCGACTACCGCGGCACTTCTCTCAGGAGGTCCATTGGGACCCGGTTGACGAAACATCAACCTGTGCTCTGCATTGGAGCACCACCAAGGCAGCAGAGGCAGTATAGCCGTTGGTTTCCGCGTCGTCAAGCGCGGCATAAAGTGAACAAAACGGCCCGCGAACCGTCTCTTGACATTGCGGGAGCGAAATCGTATAATCGGGCCACGTAGGCAAAGGGCGAGAGACTGCCTGTGGACCGATTGTGGGCGCCGTGGCGCGCGGAGTACATTCGCGCCGAACGAGCGCCCGGGTGTATCTTCTGCGACAAGCAAGAGGGCGACGACGCCGACAATCTTGTTGTCGCCCGCGGTGAGCTGTGCTTCGCTCTGCTCAACACGTTCCCGTATACCAACGGGCACGTGATGGTGGCCCCCTACGAGCACACGGGCGAGTTAGGGAGTCTGTCGGCAGAGCAGAGCACGGAGCTGTTCGGTCTCACCCGCACGGTGGTGGCGGGGCTGGAAGAGGCGCTGGCGCCGCACGGGTTCAACGTGGGCCTGAACCTGGGGCGCGTGGCGGGAGCGGGGATCGAGGACCATTTGCACGTTCACATCGTGCCGCGCTGGGACGGCGATACGAACTTCATGCCGGTGCTGGCGGAGGCGCGTGTGATATCGCAGTCGCTGCAAGAGACATACGAGCTACTGGCAGCAGCATTGCAGGGCAAATGAAAGGCCGTTGTGGCCGGGCCCCGGGGCCGGAGGCGAAGCCTATGCGAGGCCAAGCAAGATTGTGTCTGGCTGCACTCATCGCTACCGTCCTATTCGCGGGCGCTGCCGTCGGGCAAGAGGTGGCCCTCCAGATGCCCCGAGACGGGGACGTGCTACGGGGCACAGTGCTGGTTCAGGCCACCAAGCCCGATCCCGCCTCGGGCTGGGTGAGCTTCCAGCTCAGCGGAGGCGGTCTGCCGCGGCCGGAGCTAGTGGCCGCCGTGGCGCCGCCCGGCGGGGGCCGCACCATCTTCGAGCACCGCTGGAACACGGCCGAGACGGTTGACGGCAAGCGGCGCTTCCCCGACGGCACCTACACGCTCACCCTGGTCGCCAGCAGCGCCACCGGCGACTCCCTGGGGCAGCAGTCCATCCAGATCGTGATCCAGAACGAGCTCGCGGGCGGCGGGGCCGAGGGCATAGAGCTACGCTATCTCTACCCCAAGAACCGCGAGGTCGGCTACGACGTCAACGCCAGGGCCAAGCTCAGCACCGGTGACGAGGACTCCTGGCCGGCGGGTGGCATGGGTGGCGGCTATGGCGGCGAGGGAGACGAATACGCTGGGTATGGCGGCTATGGCGGCTACGGCATGTCCGGCGCGATGGGTCCCATGGGTCCTATGGGCCCGATGGGTGGCGAGAGCGCCATGGGCATGCAGCCCCAGCTCACCCTGGGCGACCTGCTGGCCACCCTGAGCGGCCAGGCCAGGGCCTACTTCCGGGCCCGGGTGATGGGCATCTACGTTCCCGAGAACGCCCCCACCGAACTGGGCGGCATCGTGCGCGACTTCGCCGACTCCGGCTATTTCTCCATGCAGAAGGACGAGGCCCGCAATATGGAGGAGACCGGCGATTACTTCACCATGATCGCGCACATGGATGGCAGGATCGCGCCCAAGCGCATCGCCGGCGACCACTACCCCTTCGGGGAGCTTTACGTGCGCATGCCGCCGGGCCGCACCCTCAGCGTGGGAGATAGCTGGGCCAGCTCCATGACCATAGTCCCCGACTTCACCCAACCCGAGATCAAGACAGTTGCGGGGCGCCACGAGGTCGAGGCCGTGGAGTGGCTGCACGGCAAGAAATGTGTGCGCATCCACAGTACGTACGACTACAAAGGCAAGATCGAGCTCAAGCTGGCCGATTGGACGATGCTGACTGGCGGCGGCATGGGTATGATGGGCGGCGAGGAAGGCTATGGGATGATGGGCGGCGAGGAAGGCTATGGCATGATGGGCGGCTCTATGGGCTCTGGCATGATGGGCGGCCCCATGGGCATGATGGAGCAGAAGGACCCGCGCATCGTTGACTGCAAGACCGACATGACCGGCGAGCAGACCATGCACTTCGCGTTCGAGGAGGGCCTCATCGAGCGCATCGAGCAGGTCAACACGCACAAGCTGGAGATGGACGTTAGCCACCTGACCTCCGGCCCCCAGCAGATGGGCGGATACGGGGAGTATGGGGAGGATGGCGGCTACGGCGGATACGGCGGGTACGGGGGCTACGGCGGGTATGGCCCGCCTGCTGGCGCCGGCCCCGCGCTGCCGCGCCCGCCGGCTGGCACCTCCCGCGGCGTGCGGCAAGGCGCGATTGGCACCTTCGGCCCTGCCCCGCGCGTCGGTCCCGCCGGCAATGTCGCGGCCGGCTACCGCCCGCGGCTGCCGGCTCGCGGGAGCTACGGCACCAGCGCCGGAGCCGGGGCCTATGGGGGCGGCCCGCCCCCGGGCATGTATGGCAGCAGCATGTACGGCGGGAGCATGTACGGTGGTAGCATGCCCGGCGCCTACGGTGGCATGTATGGCGGCATGATGCAGCAAGAGATCAAGATTGATCGGGAATACGAGGTGCGTATCATAGTCGAGGCCCGCGAGTAGAGCCGCCGCGCATCTGCTCGTCGGGCTGCGCCTGGCCTTTTGACGCAACCATGTTCTGAACGACGCCAAGGCCTCTGCGGCGATCGCTGACGGCGGCCTTGGCGTTGCCTTTTCTGGCCCGGACGGCTTGCCGGCGAACTGCTGACAGCGAGGGACCGCGCCGAATGGCGAAGCGCATCTTCGTCGTGCCCCACTTCCACTACGACGCCGCCTGGCAGGACACTTACGAGGGCTACCTGCGGTTGTGTCACCGACACATCCTGGACGCCCTCCACATCATGCGCAGCGATCCCGACTATCGCTTCGTGCTGGACCAGGTGGCGCTCATTCGTCCCTTCCTGGAGCGTTACCCGGAGCAGAGAGAGCCGTTCAAGCAGTTGGTGGCAGAGGGGCGCCTGGAGATCGTCTGCGGCATGCAGCTCATGCCGGACGCGAACATGCCCTCGGGCGAGTCCTTCCTCAAGCAGATCGAGATGGGCAAGGGCTGGTGCCGAGCGGAGCTGGAGACCGAGGTGACCGTGGGTTGGATGCTGGACGTGTTCGGCAACCACCCGCAGATCCCTCAGCTAATGGTCAAGTCGGGCTTCGACTGCTACGTCTTCGGCCGCTGCCGGCCGCCGGACAGCCCCTCCGAGTTCATGTGGAAGGGCCTGGACGGCACCGAGCTGCTCTGTCACTGGATGCCGCTGCACTACGTAGTGCTGTACCCGGCGCCGGGCAATGACTACGAGTTCGAGCGCTTCGTGGAGGAGCGCGTGCGACAGCTGAGTGCACATGCGGTGGGCGACAACCTGCTCATGCTCAGCGGCATGGACTTCGCGGCGCCCCAGCGGCACCTGCCTCCCCTGACCAAGGCGCTCAACCAGCGCCGCGAGGACCTGGACCTCGAGCTGGCCGTGCCCTCGGCCTTCTTCGAGGCGCTAAAGGGCCAAGAGCTGCCCACGGTGGAGGGCGACTTCAACGCCATCTTCCAGGGCTGCTACTCCTCGCGCATCAAGGTGAAGCAGCTCAGTCGGCGGGCCGAGGTGGCCTTGGGCAATGCCGAGCGCTTCACGGCTCTGGCTGAGGCCCTGGACCTCGCCCCCGAGCCCGGCGCGGCCAAGGAGCTGGAGCGTGCCTGGGAGCCCACGCTGCTGGCGCACTTCCACGATGTCATCTGCGGCTGCCACATTGACGCCGTGTACGAGGAGACGGTGGCCGACCTCAACGGCGCGATCGCCGTGGCCGAGCGCCAGACTGACGCGGCCACGTCGGCCATCGCCGGCCGCGTCACTACCGCCGAGGCGCCGCTGTCGCTGGTCGTGTTCAACCCGCTGGCCTGGGAGCGCAGCGATGTCGCGCAGGCGACGGTCACGGTCAGTGAGCCGGGGGTGCCCGAGATCTGCCTGCGTGACGACCAGGGAGAGCCGGTGCCGTTCCAGTTCGTGGAGCTGGAGCGTTACCCCGAGGGCGGCATCAAGAAGGCCGAGGTGCTGTTCCTGGCGGCCGAGGTGCCCGGGACCGGCTACCGCACCTATGCGGTGACGCACGAGGCCACTCCCGAGTTCGAGTCGTCGCTGTCATGCGTCGGGGCGGCCATGGGGCCCATCATCCACCACGTCCATCAAGTGAGCATGAAGAGCGACCTCTTCGAGCTGACCTTCGATGGGTGGTCGGGGTGTCTCACCTCGCTTACCGACCTGGCCAGCGGCCGGGAGCTGATTGACCCGCACCGGCCGTGGGGAAACACGCTCACCAAGGAGCCCGATCACGCCGATCCGTGGGAGTACAACGGGCCCTGCAAGGGAGGAGCCACTGCGCCCACGCACAGGCCCATGCCCTTCCCGGAGGCGCACCAGGCCGACTTCTCCCACAACTACGGCGGGACGGCGCTGCCGAGCTGCGGCCCGGTGATGGCGGAGCTCAACGTCGCCTCTCCCTTCGGTGCCGGGCATCGGGCGCAGCGGGTGCGGCTGTATCGCGGACTGCGGCGCATGGACTTCGCAACGACCATCACCAATCGCGATGAATGGGTACGCTACCGGGCTGCCTTCCCTACCACGCTGGGCGGAGGCAGGATCACGCGCGAGATCCCCTTCGGCGCCATCGAGCAGCCCGAGGGCGAGTACCCGGCGCAGAACTGGATTGACCTCTCCGGCGACGACTACGGCGTGGCCCTGCTCAATCGCGGCCTGCCTGGCAACAACGCCACGGACGGCGTGCTGATGGTCTCGCTGCTCAAGTGCACCACCTTGCGGCGACCGGACGCCGAGGGCGCCATGGAGATGGGCCAGACGCACACGCTGGAGTATGCCCTGCTGCCGCACGCGGGCGACTGGCGTGCGGCGAAGGTGTACCGTGCGGGGATGGAGTTCAACAACCCGTTGCGGGTGGTCAAGGTGGCCTGCGGCACGGGGGACCTGCCGGCGCGGCGGGCGCTGCTGCGCGCCGAGCCGGAGAATGTGATCGTCTCGGCTGTGAAGCGCATTGACGGGGGTCTGCTGGTGCGCATGTATGAGGCCGAGGGCGTGCGCGCCAAGGCCGTGCTGGAGCTTCACCGACCTCTGTGTGGCGCCACGGCAGCAGACCTAATCGGCCGGCCCGAGAGGGGCAAGGTGTACTTCTCGGAGAACTGCCTGGAAACACACCTGAGCCCGTTCGAGGTCAAGGCCTTTCTGCTCGAGATCGGCTAGGGCGGACTCCACCGACGTGCCATGGACGGAAGGCTAGCAGCCCACGCGTCGCTTGCCGCCGCGCTGGTCCTGGCGTCGGCGCCCGGCGCCTGCTGGGGGCAGGTGGTCGAGGACAAGCCCATCGTGCGGGTGGTGCTGTGCGGATACGGCTTCCCCGGCGAGATGGAGCTGTATCAGGATGCCCTGGCCAGCTTCAACCGCAAGCACCCCCAGGCGGAGGCCCGGCTCTCGGTCCAGGGCTGGCCCGACGCCTATGCCAGCATCCGCAATTGGCTCACACAGACCGACGAAGCAGCGTACGTGGTGTTGGTACGGGATGAGTGGCTGCCCGAGCTGGCGACCGGCCTGGTGCCGCTCGAGGATCTGCTCTCCCAGGAAGAGTTCGACCAGTACTATGGGTCGGCGTTGGATCGCTGCCGCCACGGCGGCCAGACGTACGGCCTGCCCTGGGTGGCCCGCACCAAGGCGCTCTACTATCGCAGCGACCTGTTGCGCCAAGCGGGCGTGAAGCCGCCGCGCACCTGGGACGAGCTGATCACCGTCGCCGGCAGGATCGCCTCGCCGCCGGACATCTACGGCTTTGGGCTACCGGCCGCGGACCAGGAGGAATCGGCCGAGCTGTTCCTGCTGCTGCTGTGGGCTCAGGGCGGCACGTTGGTGCGGCCCGAGGGCAAGTGGGAGCTGGGGCCGGCGGCCCTGAGCACCCTCGAGTTCTATTCCGAACTGAGCAACGTGCGGCACGTGACGCAGCCGGAGACCACCACCTATAGTTA
This sequence comes from Armatimonadota bacterium, assembly GCA_046760465.1. Classification (GTDB taxonomy): domain Bacteria; phylum Armatimonadota; class Zipacnadia; order JAUWAU01; family JBHIEF01; genus JBHIEF01. The sequence continues at coordinate 11,736 of JBHIEF010000036.1, forward strand.
CGGAGACCTGCTGGGCATGTTTGCCGTTGGCCGCCTGGGGATGGTAGTGGCGGACCAGGGGCTGGCGGGCCTGCTGGACGGGAACCCCGTGTTGCGCAATCTCCACTATGGCATCGCGCCCCTGCCGGGCGGAGAGCAGGCCATCACGCAGGTCTCTGCCGACATGCTGGCCATCTCGGCGGGGTCGCGACGGGAGGACCTGGCCCTGGAGCTTCTACGCCACCTGATGCGGGACGGCTTGCTGGCAGCGCTGGGAGAGGCGGCCGGACTGCCGGCCAAGCGGTCCGTGGCCGAGCGCGCCACCTCACCGAAGCTGCGGCCCTTCCTGGCCGGCATCAAGGCGGCCCGGGGCAAGCCCTTGGCCATCTGGCCGGAGGCCAGGGGCCCCATCTTGCAGTTGACCTACGAGGTCCTCACCGGGCGCAAGCTGCCCGAGGCTGCGCTGCGTGACATGGCGCTGCATGGGGTTCCCGTGCTGCTGCCCCCCGCGCCAGAGGAGGGCGGCCTGCGGTAGGGCGGACGGACAGGCCTATGCGAAGACCGGCGCCACAGATCCGAGTACGCCCCACGGTCAAGCCCAGCGTGCGCGCGCGGCGGCCGCCGCAGCAGTTCGTGGATACCTTGTCTCGGTCGGAGGCCGAACTGCGGGAGCGCATCCGCGAGTTGGAGCAGAGCGACCTGTTCAGGGCCCTGGTCAAACAGGGAGCCGTGGCCCGTCGCGGCATGCGCGGCCACATCCCACAGGGGGCCTACGAGGAGTACATGGACCGGCAGCTCATCGAGTTCGTGCGGGAACACAACCTCGACCGGCACCCCAACTGGCGGGAGGACTTCCTGCGCCCAGACGCACTGACCGTGCTCGATTCGCTGGCCCAGAAGTACGACTGCCCTCCCGCGACGCTGGCGCGCTTCATCCGCTACCTGCGCGGCATATCGTCTCCTCGCGCGCGACTGTCGGTGACGCCCCCCTCCTCCGGCGCGGAGACGGGGCCGGACATCGGCGACTTCGCGGCTGGGCGGGAGGACGTGGACGTTTCGGACGCCGCCGTGCTGGCGCAGGACTTCGTGGCTCGGTTCGGGCTGACGCAGGGAGACTTCATCCGCGACTTCATGCACGGGGACGAGAGCGCCGAGGCCCTGGCTGAGCGCTACACGGCGCCGCTAGCGGAGGTGCAGCGCCTGCTGGCCGCCATTGACGCGGTGCAGATCGCGGACAGCGTGGCGCAGGAGGCGCCGCCGGAACATGCAGCCGCGCCGCCCGTCAGCGCCTCGGCCGAGGCCTTGCGCTCGGCGGAGGACCCGCGCGTCATTGCCCACCTGATGCCCCAGGAGGACGGAGAGCTGGCCCTGGCCTTCAGCGACCAGGCTGGCTATGGGCTACACTATCGGCTCGATCCGCAGGCAGTGCGAGTGGCTGAGTTGGGCGTGGCGGGCGACGAGGTGCAGGAGCTGTTGGACGAGCTGCGCTGGATCAACCAGCGTCGCTCGCTGGTCTGTAGGCTGGCCTCCTTCCTGTGCGAGTACCAGAGCCGGTTCCTGCACACCGGCAACTACCTGGACCTCAGGCCACTCACGCAGGCGGCCGTGTCCCGGCAGTTGGGCGAGCACCAATCCACCGTCAGCCGGACCATTCGGGACAAGTACGTGGCCTCGCCGCACGGCACCTTCGAGCTCCAGTTCTTCTGCCAGAGCAACGCCGACGTCATTGCCCGCATCGTCCAGGCTCATCCGGAGATGTCTGATCGGCAGGTCCAGCAGCTCTTGGCGGAGGAGTACGGCTGCACCATCAGCCGCCGAACGGTGAACCACCATCGCAACCAAGTGCGCAAGCGCCAGGCCTCCCGCGACCACTAACCTACTGCTGACGGGCTCGCCGGGCTGCGGCAAGACCACGGTGGTCATTCGCGCTCTGGAGCGCCTGCCCTGGGAGGCAGGCGGATTCTACACCGAAGAGATCCGCCAGGGCGGTCGGCGAGTGGGGTTTCGCATCCGTTCGCTCGACGGAGAGAGCGGTATTCTGGCTCACGTAGACTGTGAGAGCCCGCACCGCGTCTCCCGTTACGGTGTCAACGTGGCGGACATCCGGCGCGTGGGAGTCGCCGCCCTGCGAAGGGCTCTACGGGCATGTGAGCTGCTCGTGGTGGACGAGATCGCGCGCATGGAGATGTTCTGCGCCGAGTTCGTCCAGATGGTGGAGCGCTGCCTCGACTCGCCCAAGCCCCTGCTGGGCACGCTCCAGGATCGCCCCGACCCCTTCCTCGGCCGAATACGCGCCCGCCCCGACGTTCGCCTGGTCCCGGTAACCCGTGCGACACGTGACCAGCTTCCAGACGAGATTGCGGAACGCCTAACCTCGCTCCGGCCGCCACATCCCGGCGAGTGAGGGACACATCGCCCCCGGACTGGCTGTGTGGCAGGAAGGCGGTGGAAGTTGCAGTGCGCGTGTGATGTAGACCGCAAGTTGTCGCTCGATACCGCAAGTCAAGGCTATCGGTCGCTAAAGAACGCTGCCCACCGGCCGATGGAGGATGTGGAGGGGACCGCCGAAGGGGACTCAGCGACAGCCTGGCAGGTCGCCTCAGTGTGGTGTGGCTGAGCAGCCGCGAGCAATGGCGGCGGCGGCAGAGGAGGGAGCGGCCTTGAGGCTATCCGCACTAGCTACAGAATCGAGGTTGAACCTGCCCGGTGCCGTGCGGGCCAAGCACGGCCACGGGCCAAAGGGGCGGGTCATCGCGTCCACGACAACGACGGAAGAAACGACCGCAGCGAAGCGCAAGCGCCTGGTGGAGGTAGCACTGGCGGCCATTGCCGAGCTGCCCGATGTCCGCACGAGTCGGGTGGAGGCCATTCAAGCCGCTCTGGCTACGGGGGCCTACAAACCCAGCGCCGAGGCCATCGCCGCCCGCTTGGCCAGCACCTTGGGGCTCGGCGGCGGGCTGCTGTGGCGCCGTTAGAGGTGCGCCGCCCTAATCGTCCTTGCGTTCCGGCGGGAAGTACACCGCACTCGTGCGTTTCAGCTCGCGGCGCGTGAAGAGCACGCGATAGTCTCGCAGGCCGAGCTCCCGGGCCATTCGCGCGACCACGGCCTCGCACTGCTCCGGAGTGGGTGCGTGCACCATGGTGTAGTGCGTGTACGGCAGGTCGGGCAAGGGCGGGCGCTGGTAGCAGTGCGTGACCTCCGGGTATCGGGCTAAGGCCTCGCCCAGCTCGGTGGCGCGCTCCTCCGGCACTCGCCAGACCACCATGGCGTTGCCGCGGACCCCGGCCTGCCGATGCCGCAGCATCGCTCCGAAGCGGCGGATCAGCTTGGCCCGCTTGGCCTGCCGCAGCCACGCCAGCACTTCCTCCTCAGTCAGCCCGCAGCTCCTGGCCACAGCCGCGAAGGGACGCGCGACCAGGGGTAGGTCGCCTTGGAAGGCCCGCACCAGGGCAATGTCGCGCTCGGTCAGCTTCATCTTCGGGCCTCGCGCCTCAGATCGAAGTGGACGTCTATCTTGAAGACGTGCTCCGCCTCCAGGCTGTGCAGGTCGCTGATGCCCGTGCGCGCCCGGATCTCGCTCAGGATGCGCCTGATGTCCTCCCGCGAGGGGGCGATCAGGGTGAACCACACGTTGTAGCGGTGGTCTCGAGTGTAGTGGTGGGTGACCTCGGCGTAGGCGTTGACGACGCGCGCGAAGTCATCAAGTCTGTCCTCGGGGACGACGCAGGCGACCAGGGTGCTGACGTGGCCGAGGGCGCGGGGATGGAAGCTGGCGCCCAGGCGCCGGATGACGCCCTCTTCCTTGAGGCGGGTGACGCGCTCCAAGGCCTCGCGCTCACTCACGCCCAGTTGCTCGCCTAACACGGCGAAGGGCCGGGGCTCCAGCGGGAAGTCGGCCTGCACCAGATCGAGGAGGGCTTTATCCAGATCGTCCACAGGGCCTGCCAGTGGCGCTAGGAGGCCATCGAGAGCCAGCGCGCCGCGTCCTTGGCGTGGTAGGTGATGATGATGTCGGCCCCTGCGCGCTTCATGGCGGTGAGGGCCTCCAGGGCCACGGCTTGCTCGTCTATCCAGCCGGCCGCGGCGGCTGCCTTGATCATGGCGTACTCGCCGCTGACGTTGTAGCAGGCCAGAGGCACATCGAAGCGCTCACGCGCGCGCTTGACGACGTCCAGGTAGGCGAGCGCCGGTTTGACCATGACGATGTCCGCGCCCTCTTCGATGTCGAGCGCCATCTCCTTGAGGGCCTCGCGCGCGTTGGGAGGGTCCATCTGGTAGCTGCGTCGGTCGCCGAACTGAGGGGCGGAGTCCACCGCCTCGCGGAAGGGTCCGTAGAAGGCCGAGGCGTACTTCGCCGCGTACGACATGATGGCCACGTCCTCGTGTCCGTTCTCGTCCAGGAGCCGCCGAATGGCGGCCACACGGCCGTCCATCATGTCTGAGGGGGCCACGAGGTGCGCGCCGGCTTCGGCCTGCGAGAGGGCGGTCTTGGCCAGCAGGTCCAGGGTCAGGTCGTTGTCCACGCGCCCGTCCACGACCTGCCCGCAGTGGCCGTGGCTCGTGTACTCGCACAGGCACACATCGCAGATGACCAGGAGATCGCCCGTGGCCTCGCGGATGGCCCGCACGGCCCGCTGCACGATGCCGTCGGCAGCATAGGCGCCCGAGCCCAGCTCATCCTTCGACTCCGGGATGCCGAACAGCAGCACGGCGGGGATGCCCAGCTCGTCCACCGCTTTCGCCTCCTCGGCCAACAAGTCCACCGAGAGGTGGTAGTTGCCGGGCAGGCTGGCGATCTCCTGGCGCACTTGCGCGCCGGGGACGGCAAAGAGCGGATAGACGAAGTCGCTCGGGCTGAGCGTAGTCTCAGCCACCATGCCACGCAGCCTGGGGCTGTGGCGCAGCCGTCGAGGCCGGATTGTGGGGAAGCCCATCCGCCTCGCCTCCATGGCTCCATGCCATTCGCGCCGGTCTGACCGCCGCGGGCTGCTACGATAGGGCCTTTGGCGAGGTTTGTCAAGCGAGAGGCGACGTGCCGTGCGGGGGCTACGGCGGGCCCTGCGCGGCGCTGGCTAGGTCGGCGATGACCTCGGCGGCGGTGGCGCCACCGGCCAAGGCCCGGACCGCGCGCGCGCAGCGCTCGGCAGCACGTCCGTCCAGCCCGGCGAAGTGACGCGCCGCGAACTCGCGTCCGCGGGCGATCAGTTCCGCCCTGCGCTGGGGCGACTCCACCACCTCGGCCACTACCTCTGCCAGCGCGTGCGACGTGGGCGCGTGAGCTGCGGCGCCGGCCGCGGCGTAACCGTGGACCCGATCCTGCTCCAGGCTGCCCATGTAGACAACGGGAGTGCCCACGATCATCGCTTCGAACGCGCTGGTGGAGACGCCGGTCACCAACGCCTCGCTGACCGCATACACTAACAGGGGATCGACGTGGGTGAAGAGCCGTGCTCGTGCGCCGGCCGCCCTGTGCACGTCGCGGCGGTCCTGGGGACCGGAGAAGCGCGGGTGCAGCTTGACGAGGATACGCCAGTCCCTGGCGGCGGCCTCCGGGGCCAGCGCGGCGCAGGCAGCGCTGGCGAATGTGGGCTCGCCGGTGGCGGCCACGCACACGAAGCGGTGCGCCGGATCCAGCCCCAGCTCGCGGCATATCGAGTCGCGCCCGGTCCGCAGCCTGCGCAGGGCCGCATCGTACTTGGGCGGGCCGACCACGGCCACAGTCTCTGCGGGATGTCCACGTGAGGTGAGCAGCGTGGCCAGATGGGGCCCGTCGGCGAGCACGACCGTGGCCTGCACGTCGCGCCAGATGGGGTCCTTGCGATACAGGCCATGGGGCAGGAACGCCGAGGGTAGGCCGAGCCCCGCGGCGGCGGCCAGGAAGGCCGCCATCTCCACCCCACGGCACTTGCTGACCACAACGGCCCGCGCCCCGAGGCTCCGCAGACAGCGTTCGCTGGCAGCGTGCGTGAGGGCTGCGTAGGCTGCCTCCCAGCCCAGGACCACGGGCAGGCGGCGCAGTGCGCCCATGCGGGGCAGCAACTGGCTCCGCTCGGAGTCCAGAAGCTCGGGGATCGTGCCGTCGGCGATGAGGCCCGCCACGACGCGAGCCGCGGCAGCTCCGGCCCGTCGGGCCGCCAGCCAATCCCCGGTGGCAGAGAACTGCCCCAGTAGATGCAGCGGAACGCCGGTGTCTGGCCTCCCGACAGCCGGCTGTGCCGCATAGTAGGCGGGGGACTCAACAGCGGCCACCGTGCTTGCGGCCTCGACCAGGGCAGCAGCCACGGGGCGCAGGGCGGCCAACTCGGCGGCGGACCAGGGACTGAGCACGATGTCGGCCGGCTCCGGGCGCGGCCCTCGAAGCACGCGTGGCCAGGCGAAGGCCCGCAGCAGGAGGCGCAGGCCGTGCCAGGTGCGCCACACCCGCCAGAGCCGCAGCAGCGACGCGGCGGAGGCTCCGGCGGGTGGCCCGAGCGCTCGGCACGGCACGCCGTGAGCTTCGGCTGAGACTGCGAGGCCCTCGAAGTGGTCGAGGGACGCTACCACAGCCGCGCGGGACGAGGCGATGGGGACCAGGAGCTCCGTCGGACGCTCCCTCGCCAGGATCACGTCGGCCGCGCGCAACGAGGTGACTAGAGGCGTCAACGCACGGAACAGCGGCCCCCAAAGGAGAGCGCCGAGGGGAAGGCCATCAGTGGTCAGCGCCTTGACCTGTCGCAGACGCTGCGCCAGGCGGCGGATCTGCTCGCGGGCCTGAGTCTCAACGCACGGGCCCAGCGCGGCGGCCCCCGGAGGGCAGCAGTCCACCCCCCGCGCAGTCAGAGTCGTGTGGGCCGCGCCAGTGCCCGCCACCACCTCCGCCCGGGGCGGGATGGGTCCTACGGCCAGCAGCGCCTCGGCCTCCGGGCGGTCGCGGACCACGACCAGGGCGCGCGACCTGGCTTCGGCAGCGCCTTCATTCATCCTCGAGGCTGTTCCACTCGACGAGCGAGTCCTCGGCGATGGGGCTGGTGGTCACGCGGCCGAGCACCTTGCCGATCTCGGCGGGCGAGATCCCGGTCCCGGGCCGCTTCATGATGAGGTGCTCCGGCTCGAGCTTGGTGCCCGCGGGAATGTCCACCGCGGCCACGATGCTGCGGCGCGCGTTCTCACGTGCGGGCAGCTCGCATTCCAGGGGCTGGTCGTAGGGCTCGCCCATGGCCTGTTCGGCCATCCGCACCTTCTCGACCGTGCGTGCCAGCAGGGCGGGGTCTACCGAGAGGTAGTGGTCGTCGCCGGGCAAGTCACGGCCCAGCGTGAAGTGCTTCTCTATGGCCTTGGCTCCCAGGGCCACCGCCGCCGTGGTGACGGTTACGCAGTCGTCGGGGATGGTGTGGTCGGAGAGCCCGATGGCGTAATCGGGAAAGCGCTCCTGGAGCATGGGGATGCGCGCCAGGCTGGCGTGCTCGATGGGCGTGGGGTAGCTCAGCACGCAGTGGAGCACCATGACGGACTCGTTGCCCACCTGGCGGAGCCACCCCAGGGCAGCTTCGATCTCAGGCATGGTGGAGGCGCCCGTGGACAGGAACACGGGCTTACCGGTGGCGCCGACCTTCTCCACCAGTGGGCGATCTGTGATGTCGGCCGAGGCGATCTTGAAGGCGGGGACGCCCAGATCGTTCAGTAGGTCAACGCTGGGCAGATCGAAGGGCGTGGAGATGAAGTGGATGGCATGCTCGACGCACGCCTCGGCCAGCGCGCGGTATTCCTCCGGGCCAAAGCGGTCCGAGCGCCGGAAGATGGCGTGCTGAGTGCCGGAGGGCTCGGGGTCCTGCCAATACCGCGGCGCCCAGCGGGTCACCAGCGTGTCCGCCTTGTAGGTCTGGAACTTGATGGCGTCCGCGCCGGCCTGCTTGGCCTTCTCGATCATGGCCAGTGCCGTGTCCAGGTCGCACTTGTGGTTGACCCCGGCCTCGGCGATGATGTAGCAGGGGCAGCCCTGGCCGACGGGCCGGGAACCCACCAGGAACTCGCGCATCAGAAACCTCCTTGCGGTAGTGGCTGCGGTTGCATCCGGAGCGCGCGCTCAGGCGTCGCTTGACGGCAGCGGCCGTTCGATGGTGGCCACCAGCGGGATGGTGGCAGAGGTGCGGGCCGACTGGCGCCCGCGCAGGATGAGCTCGGCTTGCCAAAGCCCGAGATGGTCGTCAATGTCAATGGCCTCCGTGGGGTCAATGCTCACGAGGCCGATCTTGCCGCCAATGCGCGACTGTGGCGTGACGACCCGCTTGCGCGAGGCGATGACGGCGCCGACCTCCTTGTAGGTGGGCCTCAGCCACTGTCGGTTGAGCCTCTCCTGCTGGTAGTAGGTCCCGTCCGGCATAGCGGTCCACATCAAGTGGCGCTCCTCGACCACCGGGATGGCGGTGTCGAGGCCCTCGCTCTCCAGGTGCTCGAGCACGGCGTCAATGGTCGCGGCCGTGACCAGTGGGCAGGTGGGCTGTATGCAGGCCACGGCGTCGTAGCTCTGCCCCAGGACGCGCTCGGCCTCGCACAGGGCATGGTGTACGACGGGATCGAGGGTCACGTCGTCCCCACACAGCTCCGGCGGCCGCAGGAATGGGACCTCGGCGCCGTGCTCCCTGCCGACCGCGGCGATGCGGTCGCTGTCGGTGGACAGGAGCGCGGTGGAGACGCGCCGAGAGGCCTTAGCCGCCTCAATCACGTGGGCGACTATGGGCCGGCCCAGCAGGGGCTGGAGGTTCTTGAGCACGACCCCCTTGGATTCGCCCCGCGCGGGGATAACGGCCAGCACCTTCATCCTACGGGGCCCCTCCTTGAGCCAAGGCGAGCCCGCCGGCGCGGGTGCCGCGGGCGGGCCTGTCGCATCATGAGTCCGGCAGTGGATCGGTCACCGGCGTATTCCTCGCCGTCGGGGTCCTGCCCTCCCCGGCGCGGGACGGCGCCTACAGGCCGCGTACGGCGCCGGCCCTGGCGTCCTGACGATGTTGACAGCGCCATGGCGCCGCCGCTATAATCCGCCCGTGGCCGGTCTCCTTGCCCGCAGCCGGGCTGGGCTGTGGCAGCTACCTGCCGCGCGGCCGGGCGGCCCCGCCGCAGCAATGGGGGCCCGTAGAAACTGGCCTCCCTAGGCTTCTCGGGGCGTCGCTAACTTGCCACCACGATCGCCGTCGTCATCTCCCCAGCCCGAAACCGCAGCCTCCAGCGTGGCGACGGTCTCCTCCGCTCAGTACTTGGCTATGGCTCTGGGCGTGGTGCGCGGCCTGCTGGTGGCCCGCATACTGGGGCCTACCGGCTGGGGCATCTTCGGCGGCACCCGCCTGGTCATGGGCTACCTGGGCCACGCCCATCTGGGCCTTCTGCACGGGATGAACCGCCTCATGCCCGTGCGCCTGGGGGCCGGCGATCGCGAGCGGGCAGAAGGCCTCCAGAACACCGCCTTTACCGCCTGCATTGCGCTCTCTGGCTTGGCCGCCCTTGGCCTGTTCGTCTTCGCCGCCTTCTTTGCGCGGTTCTATGAGTTCGAGACCCGCCTGGGGCTGGCCTTGGGCGCGGCCATCATCATCGCCGCCCAGGCGAACGTGCTCTACACCTCCATCCTTCGGACCTTCAACCGCTTTGGCCTTATCGGCAAGCAGATCGTACTCACGGCCGCGGTCGAGTTCGTCCTGCTGATCGTGCTGAGCAGGTTCTTCGGCTTCATCGGTGCGTTGGCCGGCGTGCTCGTGGCGGGCCTGAGCGTGTTCGCCTACCTGGTGGCGTGCTCGCGGATCAGGCTGGAGTTGCGCCTCAGAGGGGATGAGGTGCGGTCATTGCTGCGGGCCGGCTTCCCGCTGCTGCTGCTGGTGTTCGCCAATCAGTTGCTGCGCACGGTAGACCAGGTGCTGGTCCTGCACTACCGCCACGCCACCGACCTGGGCGTCTACCGCGTGGGGGCCCTGATGGGCGCTGCGCTCTACAACCTGCCCGCCGCTGTGGGCTACGTGCTGTTCCCGCGCATCCTGCGGACCTACGGCCGGCTCGGCACGGGGCAAGCCCTGCGCCGCCAGCTCATGCTGCCCACGCTGGCGCTGGCCGGCCTGGTGCCCGTGATGGCGGGGGCGGGCGCGCTGCTCATCCCTCTGGTGGTAACCAAGGTGTTGGGGCCGCAGTACCTGGTGGGCGTGCCCACCATGCGGGCGCTGCTGCTGGCCGCGACCTTCCTGGCGCTGCCTGTAGCAGGAGGCAACTTCCTCATCGCCGTCGAAAAGGAGAAGCACCTGATCGCCGTCAGCGCGTTGGGGGCGGGCCTGGTGGCGGCCGCCACCAGGCTGGCCCTGGAGGCCGGAGACGGGACCCAAGCCCTGCTGCTGCGCGTGTCGCTGGGGGTCTGTGCGGGGTATGCCGTGACCGGCGCTCTCATCCTGGCCGACGCCTTGCGGCATTACGAGCCTAGCGCCTGGCCCCTCACGCGCCAACTGTTGGGCCTCTATCTACCCATTGCCTACTGCCTGGGGGCGGCGTGGGTGTCGCATCGGATGATCGGCACGGCCCTAGGGGCCTACCTGGGAATCTGGACCAATGTGCCCGAGGCAGTCGGCTTTCTCATCCTCTGCTTCCCGGTGCTCTGGTACACCAATCGGCGCACCGACGTGCTCGGCGCCATCGTGGCCATCCTGCGGCGCCGCGGCTAGGCGCGCCCTGGCCTGGGCAGTTGTCGCGGCGACTGCGCTCGTCGGGGCCAGCGGCTGTGGGCGCGATCCCGTGGCCGAGGGTCTGGCGGCGGGCGCGGCGCTGGAGGCGCAGGAGCGCTACGACGAGGCCCTGGCCGAATACCGGAAAGCGGCCGACGCCGACCAGGAGGCTGCCGAGCCACACTGGGCCATGGCGCAGGTCTATCGGCGCCAGAAGCGAGCCGTGGAGGCACTGTCCGAGCTACAGCGCTACCTGACCCTGGCCCCCGACGGCCCTCACGCGGACACCGCCAGGCAGCAGATGGAGGCATTGCGGCAGCCGGCGAAGCCCGATCCCTTGGCCCCATTGGTCGGGCGCCAACTGCGTTCCTCGCCGTCGCCGCCACGCGCCACCGCACGCAATGAATGGGTGGAGGGGCAATGGAACCTGGCGCTGCGGTGGGAGGCCATGGGCGAGTACGATGGGGCGCGCAAGGCGTTTGGGCTCATCCTCACGCGGGAGCCCAACTTCGTCGGGCGCGCGCCACTGTATGAGCACATGGCCTATTGCAGCCTCGGGCTGGATCCGCCGGAGTACGACCGGGCCGCCCACTACCTGGAGCAGGCGGCCAAGGAGTATCAGCGCTTGGGCAGTACGGCGGACGCGGACCGCTGTCTCGACCTGGCGGCCCAGCAGAGGGCGCAGGTGCGGGCCGAGAGCGAGGAAGCGCCGCCGGCCACCGGAGCCGAGGAGGCCGTACCTGAGTCCGTGCCGCCGGCGGTCATCGAGGAGGAGCCGGCCTGACTACGTGCAGGCATGTCGGTGAAAGATAGACCGGAACTTGCGCCTCCGGGCCTCGCGTTCTAGCCTGTAGAGCCACGAGGGCAGGCCCCGAGCGCGCGGCCGGGGGCCCCGGCCAAGTGGGAAGCCCGTGGCTTTCTTGAGAAGAGGGCGAGAGCCAGCGCAGCAGCGGCGGGCCGAGTTCGAGGGGCTCGCCCGCGGCCACGAGCGCGAGATATACAACAGCGCTCTGCGCATGACGTGCAACCCGGAGGACGCCGCCGACCTGGCCCAGGAGGCGTTGGTCAAAGCCTACACTTCCTTCCACCAGTTCGAACCGGGCACCAACTTCCGGGCCTGGCTCTTCCGCATCCTGACAAACACATACATAAACGAGTACCGTCGCCGCCAGCGGACGCCGGAGACGATCGGCCTGGAGGAGGAGGCGGTGGACCGAGCGGCCCAGGCTGAATCGGGGCAGCCGTCGCTCGGCTCGCAGCCCGAGCACGACCTGTTCGATGACCTGCCGGACGAGGAGGTGGAGGCGGCGCTGGACGCGCTGCCCGAGGCGTTCCGGATGGTGGTAGTGCTGTGCGATCTACAGCAGTGTTCGTATGAGGAGATTGCGGAGATTCTGGACGTGCCGATCGGCACCGTGCGCTCGCGGCTCTTCCGGGCGCGCCGCCTGCTGCGGCAGAGCCTGCGTCAGTACGCCCGCGCGCGTGGCATCATTCCGTGAGGCCCTTGCCTTTGTGCGAGGCGGGCCAGGCCGGTAGGTGGATCGAAGATGGCATGCGGCATCGACTTGGAGCGGATCTCGGCCTTGGTGGACGGCGAGCTCAAGCCGGAGGAGGAGGCTGAGCTGCGGGCCCACCTGGCAGAGTGTGGGGCGTGCTCGGCCGAGCTGGCCAGCCTGCGCAGCGTGAAGGCGGCAGCGGTTCGCATGGCAGACGCGGTTCGCGTGCCGCGTGGATTCTGGCGTGGGGTCAGTCGGCGGCTGGACGAGATTGATCGTCCCGCTGCCGCGCCGCAGCGCTGGGCGGTGCGCCCGCTGCCGGTGGTGGCGGCCGCCGCCGTCGTGCTGGTGGTGGCCACGGCCCTGAGCCTGTGGATGACTCCTACCCAGCCGACCGTGCCGCTCGCGGGTCTGGCCCAGGACTTCGCCGGTCATCAGGCCCTGGAACCCACCCGTTTCCACGCCGTTGACCGTGCGGCAATACGGGCCGCCCTCTCCAGCGAGTTCGGCGGCCGCCCCGCGGTCATGGCCGATTTCCCCGAGGCCCGGGCATCTCTCAAGGGCTGTCGCATCTGTGCCTGCTCCGGCGTGCCGGCGGTGGCACAGGTCTACGGCACCCGCTACGGCCCGGTGGCCCTTTACCAGGCGATGGGTGAGAGTGTGGAGCTGCCTCGCGAAGCGCTCGCGGGCACCGGCGCGGGCCGGCGCCTCTACGCCTCTTCTGCCGACGGCTGCAACATCGTCGCCTGGCGGTACGGGGACTTGGTTGTGGCCCTGGTGGGCGAGGTCAGCGTGCCTGACCTGGTGAGCATGGCGCAGGGCATGGTGCCCGCGGCCGACGCCGGCATCTGACAGCACTCCCACAGCCGGCACACGTGTGAGCGGCGCCCCTCGAGGACCCGGGCGTCGCTTTCTGCTGACTGGCGCAGGGAAGGGCGCGGCCGGTGGCCCCGCAGCCGGCTCGCCGATAGCTGTGGGGCTCTTTGCAGTAGGGGGGGTAGTTCCGGGGAAGGCTAGCGGCGAGCAAGCACTAAGACCATGCGCACGGTACGGTCGTCCACACCAGCGCCGCGGCGAGAGTGGGCCTGCCCGCCCGAACGCGACGCACCGACCAGTGAGGGTGGCGCCACGGTCAGGGCCAGCCTTGCAGTTGCCCTCTCGGCCGGTGTGGCGCTCCTGGCGGGAGGACGACTGCTGGTGGGCGGCGGCGGCCACTTGCCGGCCGCAGCGCACGCGCAGGGGAGCCTCGCGGTCATGACAGCCAGCGAACTAGTCCCATGGCACAGCTGGGGCGCGGCAGCCTTCAAGGCTGCCCAGGACCAGGACAAGCCCATTCTCCTGGACATCGGGGCAGTATGGTGCCATTGGTGCCACGTGATGGACCAGACGACCTACGCCGACCCCGAGGTCGTAGCCCTCATCAAGGAGCACTTCGTGCCCATCAAGGTGGACACGGACCGGCGCCCCGATGTCAACCTGCGGTACAACCAGGGCGGGTGGCCCACGACGGCGTTCCTGGCGCCCACCGGCGAGCTGCTGGTGGGCTTCACCTATCTGCCCCCAGAGACCATGGTACAGGTCCTGCGCCAGATCCACGACCAATGGGAGGCCAACGCCAGTAACATCAAAGGGCGATTGGCCGCGCTACAGGAGGAGCGACGCGGGCGTCGGGAGGCGCCGCGACCGGGTCAGCGCATTCGCCAGAGCTTCGTGCAGGACGTTCTGGCGTCGCTGCGCAGTGAGTTCGATCCCGCCTACGGAGGCTTCGGCCGCGGCCAGAAGTTCCCGCATCCCGAGGCGGTCAGGCTGCTGCTGGACCAGGCCTCCGTCCGTCACCAGGGGGATCTGCTGGCCATGGCCCGCAAGACCCTCGACGGCATGCTGGGCCTCTACGATGAGGTCCATGGGGGGTTCTACCGTTACTCCGTTGACCGCGAATGGCGCGAGCCGCACTACGAGAAGATGGCCGAAGTGAACGCCGGGGCAATTGAGAACTTCGTGCAGCTCTACCAGGCAACCGGCGAGGGCAAGTACCTGGAGGCGGTGGCCGGTACCATCGGCTATCTGCGTGGGCGGCTCTACCAGCCCGAGCAGGGGTATTTCGGGGCCAGCCAGGACGCCGACGTGGGCAGCCACGACCCGGAGCAGAGGTATGTAACCGGCGAGGTGTACTTCGAGCTCGACGCTGGCGGCCGAGCGCAGTACGCGGAGCCGTACGTTGACTCGACCCTGTACGCGGACACCAATGCCCGGCTGGCCTGTGCCCTGCTGCGAGCCTACGCAGTCACCGGCGAGGCCGAGTGGGCGCAGTTGGGCAAAGCGGCGCTGGACAACACTTGGGATGCGCTGCACAAGCCCGAGGGCGGGGTCTATCACTTCCTCGATGGCGACGAGACCCGGGTATACGGCCTACTGGCCGACCAGGCGCTCATGTTGAGGGCCGTGCTCGACGCCTATGAGATTCTGGGAGAGAGCAGGTACCTGGATCGCGCGCGCCAACTGGCGGCCTTCATGGAGGAGGCGCTGGCCGATGGACAATCGGGCGGCTTCTACGACCAACCCGCCGAGGGCGAGGATCGCTACGGCGCCCTCGACGTGCGCGTCAAGTCGCTGACCGACAACGCCGTGGCGGCGCAGGGCCTGTTGCGGCTGCACCACCTGACCGGCGAGCAGGATTACCGGCGGGCGGTGGGACGCACGTTAGAGTACTTCGCACCCGAATACTCCCGCATGGGGCTGTTCGCAGCAGGCTACGCCACTGCCGTAGACCACTACCTGCGCGAGCCGGCCCACGTGGTCATCGTGGACGGCCAGGACGGCCGATCGGCCCACGCTCTGCTGCGCGCAGCCGGAAGCACCTACGCGCCGTGGAAGGTCGTCCAACTGCTGAAGCCCGAACGCGACCGCGAGCGCATCGCGGAGTTGGGCTTTCCCACCAAGGCAGAGCCGACCGCCTACGTCTGCATCGGCGAGTTGTGCATGATCGCCGAAGCCCCCGAGAAGCTCAAGGCGGCCCTGGTCGGCTCCTCCAACGACGGCAACTAAGAGCCTACCCCAAGACCCTAAGGGGTCACCCTGAGCTGC
>JBHIEF010000037.1:0-26592 GCA_046760465.1 Armatimonadota bacterium
CGTGCGGCCGAGAAGGGCCGCTGGCGCGCGTAGCCGAGGACGGATGCACGAGAGGGGGAAGCGCCACGGCCGACCGGCAGCGGCCCTGGGGATCAGGAGAGGCCGCTGAGCGCCCAGGACACGAGGCTGCCGGTGACTAGCTGCGGGCGCCGTTGCTCGTCCAGCAGGTAGTGAATGGGCAGGACGCCCTCCCCGGTTTGGGCGTAGGCAGTCAGCTCGACGGTGCGCCCGCCCTTGACCGGCACCGAGACGACGCCGTCGCAGACGAGCTTCTGGTCCGCCTTGAAGAGGGAGAGATCCTGCAACAGGTCAAAGCTGGCGACAGTACCTTCCGTGGCGTGCCGCACCAGGAAGTCCAGCACGGTCCACTGGCTGACGACGGGGCGCGTGGCGGTGAAGGCGTAGCGGTAGCCGGCGTCGCTGATTTGGATGCGGCCCTGCCGGTTGCGCCCGGTCTCGGTCAGTTCCGACAGGGGCACTGCCTCGCCCGAAGGCTGTCTGCCGTAGCTGTGCATGCGCCATGAGCGCAGGCTGTTGAGCTGGTCAGCGGCGCAGACGATCTGCGCCTCGACGATGTTGTCCACGCCGCCGAAGCGAGTCCGCTGCGTCACCTCGTAGCGCACCTGGCCGTCGCGTTTGCGTCGGCTAACGGCAAGTGATCCCAGCACCGAGTTGGCCGTCTTCCGCGCTCGGCGCCCGACGCCGTCCCAGTGGACGATGTCGTAGGTCAGCGTGTAGTTCTGCCGGTTTGCCGGGCCCTCCGCGACCGGAGCGAACTGGGCGAGGTGGCCGCGAATGGGCTTTACGGCCGCGGGGCCGGTAGCGGCGTCAATGCCGGAGCCATTGCCGGGCTCGGCGCCCAGCAGCGGCAGGCGCCCGGCAGCCGCCAGGCTGCTCAGGAGGGCGCTGCTCTTGATGAAGTGCCTTCTGTCGAGCTTCCGGGCTGCCATGGCATCAGGCCTCTGCTTTCACCTTTGCGTACCAGTCCACGTAGGCCTTGTATAGGTTCCCCCGGCTCCAGTGCTCCTGGCCCCAGGTGGGTTCGGGGTACACCTCGATCTGCTCCAGGTAGTCTCGGAAATGCTGCCGGTGCCGCCTCAGGACCTGAGCGTGGCCAGGGTCGGCGGCCAGGTCCCTGGTTTCCAAGGGGTCGTTGGCGATGTCGTACAGCTTGGTCTGTTCCTGGTAGAAGATGGTCTTGTACCGTGCGTCGCGGATGGCCAGCGACAGCGGGCCGATGGATGTCTCCCCCACCACATAGTCGCGCCACCTCACCTCTGCCCCCTCCAGCAGGGGACGCCAACTGCGGGCGATGCTCATCTTCGGCAGAGGGGGGACCTCGGCGTAGTCGCAGATAGTCGCCGCGATGTCCACGCCGGAGGCGAGGTGCTCGGCATCCCGTTGACCGCCGGCGATCCGCTCGGGCCAGGACACGATGGCCGGCACGCGCCAGGCCTCCTCCTCCAGGTAGCCCTTGCTGACCTTGGCGTGGAAGCCCGCGCCATCGCCGTGGTCGGAGGTGAAGATGAAGAGCGTGTTGTCGGCATGCCGCGAGCTGCGCAGCGCCGCGTAGACGCGGCCGACCTCTCGGTCCACCATCTCCACCATTCGGTAGTAGCTGTAGATGTAGTACTGCCAGTCTTGCAGGCTCCAGTTCCGCACCTGGAGCATGCCATGGTCAGGATAGTCGTGGTCGAAGTTGCCGGGCAGGGGGGGCAGCTCGTCTTTGATGCTCGGGGCGAAGGCGTACTTGCCCGGGCCACCGTGAGCGGTCGCTGGGAAGCAGCAGTCGTGAGGGTTGAGAAACCCCACCGACAGGAAGAACGGCTGGTCGCCTGTGCGGTTGGCCAGATAGGCCACGGCGGAGCGCGCCACTTCTGAGTCGCTGAGCTCGCCGTGCCCCGTGCCGCGATGCAGCACGTGGAAGCTATCTGCAACGTTGCGCCCGCTGACGTGCCATTTGCCGGTGTAGACGGTCTCGTAGCCGCCGTGCTGCCGCAGCCACTGCCCCAGGTCCGGCAGCCGGGGATCGAGGGGATAGCCGTTGACCACGACGCCGTGTTCCTTGGACATGCGCCCGGTGAACCAGCTTGCCCGTGAGGGGCAGCACTGCGGCATGGCGCAGTGCATGTTCATCAGCGAGTACCCCTCGGCCACGATGCGATCCAGGCTGGGCGTGTGGGCATAGCGGCACCCGTAGGCCGAGATCGCCTGGTGGTGCATCTGGTCCACGTGTAGGAACACGATGTTGGGCCTGCTCATCTGTGCCTGTTCACCCTTGGTCGGCCCCCTGCGTCTGCCTCTGTTCGCAAGGGCCGGGCCTCTGTCCTCTTCGGCCCGAGTATGTGCTTCGCCAAAGGGAAGGGCGTGTCCTACTGCATGCCGAAGATGGCGCGCGGACCGGTTCTGGCAGTGCCAGCGCCTCGAGGCTGGAGGAACCGGGGTCGAGGGCGTACAGGCCGTAGGTGTGTATGGCATAGGGGGACGACTAAAGACTCGGAGCGACAATGGGGGCATCATCCGTGGGGCACCGAATTGCCATGTACTTGGCGCCGAGGGGCATGGTCGTCGGCCTGCTGCTGGGCTTGGGCGCGTACGCTGCCGCCGCGACAGCCTCCTCGGGGGACATCCCCTGGCCGGAGCATCCGCGGCCGGACTTCAGACGCGATCAGTGGCTGAACCTCAACGGCGAGTGGCAATTCGACTTCGACCCCGACAACGCGGGTGAACGAGAGGCATGGCATGAGCCCGGGGAGCACGCCTTCTCCCGGAAGATCGTCGTTCCGTTCCCGTGGGAGGCCAAGCTCAGTGGCATAGGGGACACCGAGTACCGAGGCGTGGCCTGGTACTCACGAAAGGCAACCGTGCCCGCGCGCTGGCAGGGCAAGCGGGTGTGGCTCTGCTTCGGCGCCGTAGACTGGGCGGCCCAGGTCTGGGTCAACGGCCAACCGATGGGAGAACACGTTGGCGGGTACACGCCCTTTGCCTTTGACATCACGGACGCTGCCGGCCCCGGCGAGCAGGCTCACGTCATCGTGAGGGCGGAGGATTTCACCTCCGACGAGCAGCCGACGGGCAAGCAGACGGGCTGGTATACGCGCACCAGCGGCATCTGGCAGACGGTCTACCTGGAGGCTCGCGGCGAGGCGTACGTGGATCAGTTCCGGCTGGTCACCCAACTGCGCGACGGCGGCGCCGCGGTGCAGGTCTCAGTGGAGCTGGGCGGTCGGACGGCGGGCGCGACCGTGCAGGCCAAGCTGGCGGGGCAGACATCACCGCTGGGCCCGCCCGATGCCGACGGCGTGTGTCGAGGCACTATCGAGCTCGCGCGCCCACGCCTGTGGTCGTGCGACGACCCGCACCTATATGACATGGTGCTGGCGGTCAAGCGCGGCGGACGGGCAAGTGACCGCGTCCGAACCTACCTTGGCGTCAGCGAGATCAGCGTTGCCAAGGCGCCGGGTCGCGACTACACGTACATCCACCTCAACGGGAAGCCGATCTACCTCCGTGGCGACCTGCATCAGTCGTTCCACCCGGACGGCATCTACCAGTACCCCGACGACCGCACCATGCGCTGGGATTACGAGTACGCCAAGCGGATCGGCATCAACTTCCTGCGCATTCACATCAAGTCCGAGATTCCACGCGCGCTGTATTGGGCCGACAAGCTGGGCGTGCTGATTATGGAGGATCAGCCGAACTTCAGGCGCTACACCGACACCTCGCGGCGGAACTGGGAGCTGGTACTGCGCGAGACGGTGGCGCGCGACCTCAACCACCCCTCCATCATCGCCTGGTGCAACTTCAACGAGACCTGGGGCATCGGGGATGGGGGCTACAACAAGGAACACCAGTCGTGGGTCCGCAGCATGTACGAGCTGACCAAGCAGCTCGACCCCACGCGGCTGGTGGAGGACAACAGCGCCAACCGTCGCGACCACGTGGCCACCGACATCAATAGCTGGCACTTCTACATCAACGACTACGACCGGGCACGCGAACACATCGCCGACGTGGTCGCGCAGACGTATCCGGGGTCGGAGTTCAACTATGCCGAGGGCCTGCGGCAGACCGATGCGCCGCTGATCAACAGCGAATACGGGGGCATCAGCGCGGGGAAGGGAGACCAGGACATCTCCTGGTGCTTCAAGTACCTGACCAATGAGCTGCGCAAGCACGACAAGATCTGCGGGTACGTCTACACCGAGCAGAGCGACATCGAGTGGGAGCACAACGGGTTCCTCAACTACGACCGCACCGAGAAGGTCTACGGGTACGACTACTGGTTCCCGGGGTTCACCTTGGCCGATCTCAACCGGCCGGACTTCCTCGTCCTGGACGCCGAACCGTGTCCGGTGCTGAAGCCGGGGGGCACGCTCAGCGTGCCCGCGTTGATCAGCCACTGGTCAGACCGCGAGGAGGGCGAGCTCACACTCCATTGGCGGCTGGACTACCTGGATCGTTGGGGCCGACGACACGAGAGGGCGACCGAAGGGTCGCGGCCGCTGCGTTGGGAGCAGTACCGGGTGGTGCCCGCTGGGACGATCGAGGTGCGCATGCCCGACGAGGGCCCGGCCGTGGGCGTGCTGCGCGCGTGGGTGAGTGGTGCCAGCGGCAGGCGCCTGGCGGCGAACTACATCAACGTACACGTTGACCGGCCGGCGCCGCGGGGCGAGGTTGTAGACCGCAGACGGGTGGCCCTGCGCTTTGCGCCCAACGAGGTGTCGGCGTGGGAGTGGGGCGCCGGGGCCACGCAGTTGCCCGGCGGCCGCGCTCGCGACAAGCTGTTCGCGCGGGGACACGGCTACCTGGAGTACGAGTTGGCGCTGCCGCAGGAGATCCCGACCGAGCAGCTCTCATCCGTGAGCCTGTTGCTCGAGGCCTCGGCCAAGGCCGGGGACGAGCGGCTGGCCTGGCCGGCCAGGAAGAAGCCGGTTGACTACCCGCAGAGCGACAAGGAGTTCCAGTGGCCAACCGAGTTGGTGGTCTCGATCCAGGGCCAGCAAGTCGAGCGCACCACGCTTCCCGACGACCCCGCCGACGCTCGCGGCGTGCTGTCACACCGGTATGGCTTCCACCCCGGATCGTATGGCTGGCTCGTGCACGCGCAGCTTGAGTCCAACGAGCACAGTCAGGCCCTCGCCGCCATTCGGCGCAGCCGTCGCATTACCATCCGGCTGGAGGTGCCGCAGAGCGCCAAGAAGAGGGGCGGATTGGCCGTGTTTGGGGAGCGGCTGGGGAGGTACCCGACCGACCCGACCGTGATCCTCCAGTACGACGGCGGTCACGGGCTGGGGCCGGAGGACCTCGCGATCGAGTCGAGCATCGCCCGCCGCCGCGTGCTCTCGTCGAGGGGAACCGTCATCGCCACTGCCGAGGAGCGTCCCACCGAGTGGCGCTACACAACCCAGCGCCCGCCGGACCGGTGGACGGCAGCGGACTTCGATGACGGGAGCTGGGCCACGGGGCGAGGGGGATTTGGCACGGCCGGGACGCCGAATGCCATCGTGAACACCCCCTGGCGCACGGAGAACATCTGGCTCCGTAAGCGGTTCGACGTCGAACGACCCGATGAGGTCGTCGGCGCCACCTTGCGCCTGTACCACGACGAGGACGTCAGCGTCTACCTCAACGGGACGCAAATCGTCTCCCGGCGAGGGTATGTGACCGAATACGTGGAGGAGGCGCTGAATCCAGAGGCACTCGGACTGCTGCGTGCGAGCGGGAATGTCCTGGCGGTCCACTGTCGCCAGACCAGGGGCGGCCAGAACATTGACGTCGGCCTCTCGGTCGCGCGCAGGAGCAGGTAGGCGGCAGGTCGTGGCCGAGGCTACTCGCCCACGCGCCACTCGAGTATCCCGCCGGAGAAGCCCGGCTGTAGCTGGACCTCGAGGCGTATCTCGCTGGTGGTCACCGGGCCGAAGGTGACCCTGTTGAACTCGTCCAGCTCCGTACCGTACGGGGAGGTCGCCTCGACGGGCCGCCACGCGTCGCCGTCCCTCCAGAGCAGTTGCCACGAGGCGGGGATGCGACAGCTCCCGCGCCCGGTGTCGTCGAACCAGTACACCTCCGCGTGGGACAGCGTCCTAGCCGCCTCGAACCTATAGGCCACCCACTCCTTGGTCCCGCGGTGGTCCCACCACGTCATGCGCGGGATCCTCACGTCACCGGAGCTCCTCGGCAGTATGCCGTCGTTCAGCGCAGTGACAGTGTCTCCCGGATTGCAGTGCGAGGCCAGGGGGGGAGGCGGCGGGGCGGTCCATTCGTGGGCGTCCGGCGCCGTGCTCACTGTGGGGAAGGCGGAGATGCGCAGCCGCGCGCAGCCCATCGGGATCAAGGTGACCGTCTCAATCGGCTCGGTGCTCTTGGCGGGGCTCATCTGGAGCCGCCCGACCAAGCCGCCCTCCATCTGCCAGCCGGGGATCTTGCGGGCCCGTGCACGCATCTCGACCGGCGCGGTCTCGACGGTGAAGGGCTGGTCGGGGAGGGGACCGGGCTTCAGCTCGAGCTGAAGAGAGCCGGCCGGGTCATCCGCGTCCACCTCCAGGCCGTAGTTCCAGGGAGTCGTGGGATACACCTCATACGCCGGCCAGTCGTCGGTGCCGGCGTAGCGCTCCCACCTCTCGCCGATCTTCAGCGAGTAGGTGAGCGGGCCACGGCTGACGGAGACGGAGTTCTGGTTCCGCTCCCACACCTTGACGGCCGTCTGCATGGGCAGCTGGAGGATGACCTTGTCGCCGTCGCGCCAGAGCCGCTCGACCACGAGGTAGGAAAGGGGCCGGGCGGCGACGTTGACGGGCTGACCGTTGATGGACACCTTCGGCGCGTCGCACCAGCGCGGGATGCGCAGATGCAGCGGGAAGCGAACGGGCTGCGGCGCGGCCAGTGTCAGCTCGACGGTGTCCCGGAACGGATAGTCCGTCTCCTCGGTGATTCTGACCGTGGTGCCGTCGCCGACCTTCGCCTCCACCTCGCTGGCTGCGTACAGGGATGCGCACAGGCCATTGTTGGGCGTCGCGTGCCACAGCTCCTCAGCGTAGTAGGGCCATCCGTGGGAGATGTTGTGCTGGCAGCAGCGGTAGCTGTGAGGATCGTAGGCCAGCATGCAGCCGCGGTTCTGGAGGCCTGGGCTCTTGTTCTGCCTGTCGAGCTGCACCATGTTGGGGGCGGTGAGGTAGTGCAGGCCCTTGAGGTCCGGCGGCTGTGAGGCGGGGAAGGAGTTGAAGGCCACCTCCTCGCAGCGGTCGGCCCACAACGGGTTGCCCGTGATCTTGGCCAGCATCTGGAAGCTGTGCATGAACTCGACCATGCTGCAAGTCTCTGCGGCCTGGCGAGGCCCGTAGTAGCCCTCGCGGCAGTTCTCATCGGCGCCGAACATGCCGCCGGGCACTTGGCCGTACCGGTCCATCACGGTCTTGTAGTTGCGCTCAGCGGCCTGTAGGAACTTGGGGTCCCGGGCCTGCATGTAGTACTCGGCGGGCTGGCGGAAGCACTGGCTGATGTTGACGCCGTGCCAACTGGCGATCCCCTCGGTCCACTCGGCCGTGTTCTCGTGGATCTTCGTGGCCAGGTCCAGCAGCCACGCCTCGCCGGTCCGGTTGTAGAGCCAGTAGATGCTCTCCAGGTTGTCGCCCGCGCGCATCCGCTGCCAGAAGGGGGGCGGGAACAGCAGGCTCTCTTTGGGCAGGCCCAACTGCCACCGGAAGTACCTGCTCATGAACGGCAGCACGCGCTCGTCGCCGGTCGCCTCGTGGTAGGACTGAAGGCAGTTGAGCGCGATCATGTTGGGCCAGACGTCCGGGCCCGTGTCCTTGTCTCGATTGGCGCGGGGGCCGAAGTAGCCGTCCGGCTCCTGGCTGGCCAACATGGCCTCAATCCAGGTCCTGGCCTGGTTGATGATCTTCTCGTCCTTGAGGACGTAGCCGAGGTCGCCGTAGCCCTTGAGCCAGTAGGGCAGCTCCTCCCACGGGCTGTGCCCTTTGCCTTCGGGGCTCAGCCATGCGTTGTCCTCGGCCTTGCACCAGCGGCTGATCTCGGGGAGGTGGCCGGTTAGGCCGTCGGCCTCCAACTCCAGCATGTGGCGCAGCCAGCCCTGGGGGGTGATGGCGCCGATGGGGAGCTTGAGCAGCGGGCTCGGCAGCAGGGGCTCCCGGTTTCCGACGTAGAGCCCACCCCTGGTCGGCGTTTCCGGCGTATCCACCGCGTACACGCGGTCGTCTTGTCCGGCCGCGTGGAGCGAGCACAGGGAGTACAGGACCATCGAGCACATCGCCCTCCTTGTCAAACGCAGTGCCAAGCTGACCTCCATCGGGACACCTCCCGCTCTCTGTCACTGGATGGCGCTTCTGTCAAATGCTGTTCCGTTGGTCCCCCAGCCCCACTGGCCTTCCCCGCCACCGGACGCCATCCTCCCCATCCGCTTCTGGGGACGCAAGGCGTCAGCTCACAGGTATCGGTAAGGCGTGGGGCGCATCTGCTCCACTCGTGCCAACTGCCCGATCATCGGATCGGTGCGTTCGCCCAGATTCCCCGCCACCCACGCGAAGAGGTCCTCTTGCATTGCGGCGGCACGTTGGGGCTGTTCGTCTATCAGGTTGAGCATCTCCATGGGATCGGCCTCTAAGTCGTACAGCTCGTCGGGTGCGCACTTGTGCCAGATGTACTTCCAGCCATCGCGCACGACCGCCCGAAGTGCCATGGCCTCGGTGTAATAGTGATCCCTTGGGGGCGCCTCGCCACGGACGAGCGGCATGAGCGACGTTCCGTCCATCTCAGCCGTGGCCTCCACGCCCAGCAGGTCAAGGATGGTCGGGGCAATGTCAAGGTGATGGACGTAGCCGCTCGGGCTGACGCCCTGGGGGATCGTCCCCGGTCGCCACATGATGAGCGGGGTGAACACCACGGCATCGTGCAGGCCGGCGTGTCCCCATGTGCCGGCGTGCTGATTGAGCTGCTCGCCGTGGTCGGCGTTGATGATCACCGCCGTATCGTCCAGGACGTCGGCGTCCGCCAACCCGTTGAGCACGGCGTCTACCAGGTGGTCGGTGTAGAGTATCTCGCCGTCGTAGGCGTCTACGCAGGTCGGGTACTTGCTGGGGGCAGCCGGCTCGGGAGCGAACCCGTCGGGCCACTCCGTGTTGGGTATCTGCTCGACCGTGCCCCATCCCGGCACGTATTCGTATCCGGCTGGAGCCCGGCGGACCTCCAGGTCATCCAGGCTGCCTGGCTCATGCACGAAGGGCCGGGCGAACTCGTCCGGCTGGTTGTAGGGCAGATGGGGGTCCCAGTAGTGCACGAAGAGAAAGAGCCGCTCGGCCCTGTGAGCCGCTATCCAGGGGATCAGCCGCTCGTTTACCGCGCCACCGACCACGTGGTGGTGCACCGGGCGCGGCGTGCGGGTCACGTTGACGTAGTACTCAAAGCCCCTCACGAACTGCTTCATGTGCGAGGCGAAGTTGATGAGGTTGTCGAAGGCGGCGGTGGTGATGCCGCCGTGCTCCCAGATCATCTCCGGCAGCGTGGGCCTGTCATCGGGGAAGTTGATCATGTTGGGCACGTCGAAAGGGGTCATGTACCACTCGCAGTTGATGGCGTACTGCCCGGTGAACATGGAGGTGAAGGCTGGGCCGGTGGCCACCGCGTTGGCCCGCGACTGCGGGAAGACGGCGCCCTCACGGGCGAGCCGGTCCAGTGTGGGCGAGGTGTCGCGGAAGTACCCGTAGCAGCCGAGATGATCCGCGCGCAAGGTGTCCAGACAGAACCAGATGACGTTCATCGTGAGCTCCCTTCCCGCCTCGCCGACGGGGATGACGGCGCCTGACCGCTGAACCATGGACGTGCCCATGGCGCCGGGCCGTGTCTGCCGGAGTTTCCCACTTCGCCCGTAGGCGGTCGCATCCTCCCCTCGTGCTCGGGGGTTTCGACCGCCCCCCGCTGCGGCCCGGCGCGGCGGGAGGACGGTTTGGCCTCTGCGCAGAAACCCACCGGCGCCTCGAGCTCGGAGCTTCGGCCCCGGAAGGCAAGGACGGCCAATGCACCTGAGACCAACACGCTTACTGGTGGCGGTGATTATGTTCTCTCAGCCTGGCGGCGTTTCGCACGCGCTGGACTGCTGGGTCTCCCCCGCGGGCAGCGATGACAACCCGGGCAGCCGTGCCAAGCCGTTCGCCACCGTGAGGCGCGCGCGCGATGCCGTGCGGGCGGCACGGCGCAGGGCGAAGAGGCCGATCACGGTGCATCTGCGGGCCGGGACCTACTACCTCCCGGAAACGCTCGTCTTCCTGCCTGAGGATTCCGGCACCAAGGAAGCCCCCATCGTCTATGCCGCCCACAAGAACGAGGAGGTGGTGCTCAGCGGCGGCATGAGACTGGAGGTGCAGTGGCGGCCATACCGGGACGGGATCATGATGGCCTCAGTGCCTCCCGGCACAACGACCGACCAGCTCTTCGTGAACGGCGAGCGCCAGCACATGGCTCGTTACCCGAACTTCGACCCCGAGGAGCGGATATTCGGTGGCTACGCCCCCGACTGTTTCAGCCCGGCGCGGGCCCGGCGTTGGGCCGATCCCCGGGGCGCGTTCATCCACGCCATGCACCGGAACATGTGGGGCGACTTCCACTATGTGATCACCGGCAAGGACGCCGAGGGCAACGTGACCTACGAGGGCGGCTGGCAGAACAACCGCCGCTACGGCATGCACGACAAGTACCGGTTCGTGGAGAACGTCTTCGAGGAGCTGGACGCCCCGGGCGAGTGGTTCCTCGACGAGGCGAGCAATACGCTGTACTACCGCCCGCCGGAAGACGTGGACCTCGACAAAGCCAGGATCGAGCTCGTGCGCCTGCGGCACCTGGTGGAGTTCAGGGGCACGGAGGAGCGACCAGTCAAGTTCCTAACGCTCAAGGACCTCACCCTCCGTCACGCGGCGCGGACCTTCATGGACAACCGCGAGCCCCTGTTGCGCAGCGATTGGACGATCTACCGGGGCGGGGCGGTGCTCCTCAGCGGCACGGAGGATTGCGGCTTGCGGGACTGCTTCCTGGACCAGCTCGGCGGCAACGCAGTGTTCGTCAACGGCTACAACCGGCGCGCGACCATGCGCCGTTGCCACATCGCCGAAGCGGGCGCCAACGGGGTGGCCTTCGTGGGCGACCCGGGCGCAGTACGTAGCCCGCTCTTCGAGTATAGTCAGCGACAGAGCTACCGGGACATAGACAAGACGCCGGGGCCGAAGACGGGCAACTACCCGGCCGATTGCCTGGTGGAGGACTGCCTGATCTACCGCACCGGGCGGGTCGAGAAGCAGACGGCGCCCATCCAGATCTCCATGTCCCGGCGGATCACGGTTCGACACTGCTCCATCTACGACGTGCCGCGGGCGGGCATCAACATCTCCGAGGGCACCTGGGGCGGGCACGTGATCGAGTACTGCGATGTCTTCGATACGGTGAAGGAGACGGGCGACCACGGGTCGTTCAACTCGTGGGGCAGGGACCGCTACTGGGGCCTGAAGGACGTGGACCTGAACGAGATCACGCTGGGCGAGCGCCGTGAGCTGCCCTTGCTGGACGCCGTTGAGCCGACCATCCTGCGCTACAACCGCTGGCGCTGCGATCACGGCTGGGACATTGACCTGGACGACGGCTCCACCAACTACCGCATCTACGGCAACCTGTGCCTGAACGGCGGGATCAAGCTAAGGGAAGGCTTCTACCGGGTCTGCGAGAACAACGTCATGGTCGGGGACTCCTTCCATCCGCACGTGTGGTACCGCAACAGCCAGGACGTATTCCGCCACAACATCGTCTTTGGCGCCTACGGCCCCATCCGCGTTCCACAGCCGTGGGGGAAGCAGTGCGACCGCAACCTGCTGCACACGCCGGGCAAGATGGAGCCCGGCCCCGCCGCCAAGCTACAGCAGCAGAGCGGCCTTGACCAGAACTCGCTGGAGGCCGACGCGCGGTTCCGCGATGCGGCCGGCGGCGACTACCGAGTGGCCAAGGGGTCGCCTGCGCTGAAGCTCGGATTCAGGAACTTCCCCATGGACCGGTTCGGCGTGCGGCCTCCGGCGCTCAAGGCCATCGCCCGCACGCCGCGCCTGCCCGAGGCAACCTCGGCGTCGCCCGCACCGGAATGACCGGGCGGCCGGGCCTTCCGCTACCTGGGGAAGGGCGCCCCCGGCAGTTGCACGGGCTCGACCTCGACGTCTCCCATGGCGTACTCGGTCGGCCCCAGCCGCATGTCCATCTGCGCGGCCTCGTCCCACTTCACGCGCTTGCCCGTGTAAGCCGACATCCGCCCGATCACGGCCGTGAAGGACGAGTCCGCCACGTTCTTGGCCTCGTTGAGTTGCTCGCCCGTGCGGATGGCGTTGATCAGGTCCGCGTGTTCCTGCACCTTCGGGTTGGGGCCCTTACCTTCCACCCTGAAGGTCTCGTTGCCGTCCAGGTCCCAGATCCTGCCCGCGCAGTTGGTGGAGCCCTGGGTGCCCACTATGAACTCCGAGACGTTGGTGTCGCAGCCGCGGATCTGCCGGCACAGGCTCTGCATGCGCGTGTCGTCCGCGTACCGGTACTCGACGCAGAAGAAGTCGTAGGTGTTGCCCACGTCCTTGCGCGCGCGCATGCCAAACCCGAAGGCCTCCACCGGATGGTCCCCGAAGAACCAGTTGCAGACGTCCAGGTTGTGGATGTGCTGCTCCACGATGTGGTCGCCGGAGAGCCAGAAGAAGTGGTTCCAGTTGCGAATCTGGTACTCCATGTCCGACCAGTTCTCTTCCCGGCGCCGGTAGCGCAAGGGTCCCCCGCACCAGTAGGCCCGGAGGGCCAGGATCTTGCCGATGGCGCCATCGGCCACGCGCTGGTACGTTTCCAGGTAGGGCATCTGGTGGCGCCGCTGCGTCCCGGCCACGATGTTGAGCTTCTTCTCGTTGGCTTCCTGGTAGGCGGCTATGCACTCGCGGTAGCCCCAGGGGTCCACACACACGGGCTTCTCCATGAACACGTGCTTGCCGGCTGCCACCGCCGCGCGCAACTGCTGCGGGCGGAAGTGCGGCGTGGTCGCCAGCAGGACGATGTCCACGTCGGTGTCAATCAGCTTCTGGTACGCGTCGAATCCGACGAAGCAGCGCTCTTGTGGTACCTCCTGGTCGGTCTTCTTCTGGATGTTGTCGCGGCTGGCCCCCACCTTGTCGGGGAACAGGTCCGCCAGCGCGGTGATGGTCACGTTCGGCGCCGACTCCACGCACTGTGCCGCCGCTCCCGTGCCCCTGCCGCCGCAGCCGATCAGCCCAGCCGTCAACGGCTGGTCCTGCGCCTCGGCGCGCAGGCCCATGAGGCCCGCCCCGGCCACTGCCGTGGTCGCCGCGGTCTTCAGGAAGCTCCGTCGCGACATGCCCGATTCGTCGTTATCGCCCATCATTGTGCGCCTCCTTAGTAGCGTAATGCTGGGGCCGCGCAGCATCTCCTCCGTCTGCTGCGCAGACAGACTTCGCCAGGCGGCAGCCTCATCCTCCCTCCCCGTCATGAGCTATGCTCGCAGTCGGCCTCGCGCCGCCCGTCCAGTCGGAGGATGGGGCCGACCCGACGACGAAGGTGCTTCGTGGCTGGGTCCCAGGTTGACCGTGGACCACCTTCAGCGCCCGCAGGGGCAGTTGGCCGTGGGCGGGCGTCGCGAGTCCCACACCGGATTCGGGGAGTGACCAGCATGAGCGAGGGAGCCATCACGCGCCGCCGTTTCATGCGCAGAGCGACCGCAGCGGTTGCCGCGCCCTACGTCGTGTCGGCTTCGTCTCTGGGCTTCGGCGAGGCCGTAGCGGCGGGCGAGCGCATCGCCATGGGGCTGATCGGCTGCGGGGGGCACGGCGCCGGCTGGAACCTGAACCAGGTGTTCCGCTGTCCCGATGCACAAGTAGTTGCCGTGTGCGACGTGGACGACGCCAGGTGTAGGCAGGCCAAGGCACGGGTCGAGCAGCACTACGCCCGGACCGTGGGCGAGGACTACAAGGGCTGTGCGTCCTACGGCGACTTCCGCGAGTTGATCGCGCGCGACGACATTGATGCCATTATCAACGCCACGCCGGACCATTGGCATGTGATCCCGGCCATCATGGGCGCCAGGGCGGGCAAGGACGTCATCTGCGAGAAGCCGCTCACCTTGACGGTTGCCGAGGGCCGCGTGCTCAGCGACGTCATCAGCAAGACCGGACGCGTCTTCCAGACCGCGTCGGAGAACCGTTCGATAGACAGCTACATCCACCTGTGCGAGCTGGTGCGCAATGGACGGATCGGCAAGCTCCAGCACATCGAGGTGACGCTGCCCGCGGGCAACGAGAGCCGAGGCCCGAACTTCACCCAGGACGAGGAGCAGCCGGTTCCGGAGGGCTTCAACTACGATATGTGGCTGGGGCAGGCCCCCTGGGCGCCCTACTGCCCGGCGCGCTGCCACGGCAGCTTCCGCTGGAACCTGGACTACTCGGGTGGGCGGCTGACCGACTGGGGCGCGCACCTCATAGACCTGGCTCAGTGGGCCAACGACACCGAGGCCACGGGCCCGGTGGAGGTGGAGGGCACTGGCAAGTTCCCTCCGCGAGAGGCGCTCTTCAACACCGCCGAGGAATTCGACATTGACTACAAGTACGCCAACGGCGTCACCATGAAGGTCGTGAGCAAGGGGCCGGGCATCCGCTTCGAGGGCACGGAGGGCTGGATTGGCTTCAGCGGCTGGCGGGCCCCGTTACGGGCGAGCAGCGAGGCCATCCTGGAGTCGAAGATCGGCCCCGAGGAGACTCGCCTGTACCGGCCCAGCGAGATAGTGGGCCGGGCCGACGGCGGCAAGGGCGGCGAGCATCGCAACTTCCTTGACTGCGTGAAATCGCGCCGGCCCTGCTACGCGCCGGCGGAGACGGGCCACCGCACCATCACCATCGCGCACATCGGCAACATCGCCATGATGCTCGGCCGCAAGCTCCGATGGGACCCGGACGCGGAGCGCTTCGTTGGCGATTCCGAAGCCGACGAGATGCTCAGTCGCAGGCAGCGCGAGCCGTGGACGCTGGAGATGGCCCTGGCGTAGCGGCGCGAGGGTGCAGGCCGGGACAGCGCCGCTCAGATTGGCCGCTAGCCCTGGTAGTGGAGCCACATGGGGCTGCCCCAGGCCATCTTCGAGTCCTGCTGGAGCAGGCGAACGTAGTACAGGTAGACCGATCCCGGCTGGGCCTCGTCGTCCTCCCAACGGAAGCGCACTTCCTGCTTTCTCGGCTCCGCGTTGTACACGTAGACGGGCGTGCTGTTGCCCTCCATCCGCACGATGTCCACGCGCGCCACGGGCGCGGTCCCCAGGATGGTGACCTCCAGCACGGGCCGGGCCCTGGTGGTGAGCTCGTCGCCCATCAGCTTGCCGCCGCAGCGCACCTCCAGGATGATGTTGTCGTTGGCACCGTAGCAGTGCCGCTTCCTGAGGCCGTCAACGATGCCCTCTCGCGTGTTCTCCTCGGCGAACACGTTGGCGTAGCTAATGTGGGTGCTTACGTGGTCGCTGCTGGCCTGGAAGCCCAGCCGGTATCCCTTGGCCAGGGCGTTCCAGACGAATCCGTCCTCGCGGTAGCCCTGGATGCTCTCCTCGGCGTTCTTGGCTGCCTTGGGCGCCCCCGGCTCCTCGTAGCTGAGACGGTGCCCCTGGTAGATCTCCACGACCGGCTCGACCTCGGGGTCGTTGTCGCGCCAGTCGGTGCCCATGTTGCTGCCCGAGGTGTGTGAGGCGCAGATGCCGTCGAAGGCCTTCAGGTAGGCGTAGAGGTTCTTGATGTCCGGAGAGCCCTCTTCCGGTGTGCCGTAGAGCTGGTCCCTGCCGGGCCCCAAGCGCGGCAGTGCGCGGATGCCGCGCCGGGCGAAGATGACGTTGCGGTGGCCGCTGGGGTAGGAAACGCTGCGTTCGTACGAGTGCACGGGCACGAACACGGGCGGGTGGTGGTAGATCTCCGTCTGCTTCTGAGTCAGCCACCAGCCGTACTCCTTGCCCCGCATGTAGTCGTGGTCGCCCACTCCGATCCAGTCCATGCTGGCGACGTCGAGGCCGTAGCGCCAGACCTCCTCCATCGGCCCGTCCCAGTCGCGATGGCTCGACAGCTCGGTGTGGCGATGGAACTCGCCGCGCAGCAGCCGCAGTGTCTTGCCCGCTACCGTGACGCGGTGCGAGCGCGCCCGCTGGACGGCCTGCTGCTCGCCCGGATGGACGGGCTCGGCCGGTGGTCCCTCGCCCGCGGGCTCAGTGGCCACCAGTATGGGCTCCTTGGCGTTGCCCTCGGCGCTCAGCACGGCGGCGTAGAGGTCGTTCTCGACTGCGCTGGCCGCGCTGGAGGTGCGCTGATCGGTGGCGTAGACGACCAGCAGGCCCGTGCCCGCAAGCGCTACAGACGAGGGGCGATTGTCCAGCAGATTGGCAGATTTCGGCAGGGGCATCTGCTCCGACCAGCGGTCGCCCTGGTAGTAGGCGGCGTGACCGACCCAGCGCTCGCCGGCGGCCGAGGCCAGGGGGTGCCGGCGGAACAGCAACCAGAGGCGTCCCTGGTCGTCCAGGCTCAAACGGGGGAGGCTAATCCGGTGGTGTCTCTCCGTCTGCTTGCGGCGGTCGTCGTAGTGGGTGTCCACCAGGCCAGACCGGAAGTCTGCCGCGGTCTGCTGCAACCTCCCGCCGGCCAGGCACCGGACGATGATGTTCCTCTCGATGTAGAAGGGCATCCCGCTCCTGCCGTCCCAGCGGTCGCCGTAGTCCTTGCCCCAGTTGGGGGCGGAATCTTCGAAGGCGATCCACACTCGGTCCCGTCCGTCCACGGCGAGGCTGGGCCGGGCCTCATAGCGCGGGGAGGTTGCGATGGGAATGGGCTCCCCCAACTCGCCGTCGGCGAAGCTCCGCAGGTAGACGTCGTAATCGCCCTTATCGTACGTGTCCCAGGCCACCCACAGGCGGCCGCTGGCGGCGACCCCAAGCGCCGGGCTCCAGTCGTTGGCGTCGCTGTCAGAAACGCGATGCCGCCGCGCCACGCCGTCCGAGGTCAGCCTGGCCAGCCAGATGTCGAAGTTGTCGTCTCGCCACCCCTGCCAGGCCACCCACACGCTGCCCTCTGGGTCCGTGGCCGCCACTACGTTGATGTCCGCGCCGGGGCCGTTGGTCAGCCTCGTCACGCGGCTGAGCCGACCGCTCGCCGGGTCGAAGCGCCGCGCGTAGAGGTCCCAGTTGCCGCGCCTGTTCTGGGACCAGATGACCCAGACATTGCCGGCGCGGTCAGTGGCCACCGCGGGGCGCCACAAGTCCGCGCCCGGACCAGCCAGGCTGACGGGGGGCGACCACTCCCGGTCGCTGAACCGCATGAGCCGCAGCTCGTCGCCGTTGCCCTTGGTGACCAGTGAACCGAACTCGCCGCGCGCGACCTCTTCTTTGTTGACGGGATTGCCGCGGTGGTAGGCGAGGTGGGCGCACCAGATCGTGCCATCACTGCCCACCGCGCAGGCGGGGAAGTCGTCCTCCGTGGGCGAGCCGGTGATCTGGGTGTGCAGTGGCATGCGCTGTGCTGCGGCCGCCCCGTCGAGGAACTGCGACTGCGCCGCGTAGCTGAGGTCGGCCAGGCGGAAGGCGAAGTCCCCCCGGCCCGTGCTAACGCTGACCGAAGCGTCCTGCGGCGCGTCGAGCATGGCCACCAGCCGCACCGGCGCCGTGGCTCTCCGCGGGCGCGGGCGGCGCGACCTCAGGCGCCACGCGTTCCCTTCGATGCTGTCATCCTGGCCCAGCCTCGCTTCCAGGCGAATCACCCGCCCCGGCTGGACCCTCAGCTCGCCGCTCCAGTCGGTGGGCTCTTTGTCCGTCATTCCCAGGGTCAACTGCACGGCCACGCCGTTGAGCGCCATCGGTACGGGCGCGGCCTGGGGCGGTGCATCCTGCTGGGCGCTGCCGCGCAGCAGTCGGATCGTCAGTACGCCCGCCAGGCACAGGACCAGCACCAAGGGCACGGAGCGGAGGGCTCGCACGGCGCATCACCTCGGCAGAGACTGTTCGTGCACGTTGCCGCCGGCTCGGACCTTCGCCAGCGATGGGGCGAGCACCTTGCGGCGGCCGCCCTTTCCCGCTAGGTGGGGCCGCAGGCCAAGGCTGCGTCGGAGGCCGGCGGCCAGCGAGGCGGCGTGCGTCGGGGGCTAGAAGTGGTTTGATGACCCGGTGGTGGGTGTTCTAGTCGGGGCGAGACGCCCCTCGTACAAGGGCGGGCTGGTGCGTCCGCGCGTCCCCGAGGTTGCGGAACCACTCCCAGTCACGGGCCGGCGCTCTGTGTGCTGGCTGCGGCGCGGATGGCGCGGAGCACGTGCGGGTTGCCGGGATAGCCCTCGTGGACGAAGGTGATCCTGCGCTCGCGGCCGACCACCAGCAGCGTCGGGACGCGCCGCAGGCCCACGCGCTTCGACAGCCGACTGCCCCGGTCAATCAACACCGGGAAGGGCAGGCCCTCGTCGCCGCAGACGGCCTTCACCTGATCGGTCCAGACGCCGTCCACGCTGACCGACAGGAGCTTGAAGCCGAGTTCCCCCTGCTGGGCGGCCAGCTCACGCAGCTGCGGGAGCTCGGCGATCCACGTGTCGCACCAGAAGGCCCAGAAGTTGAGCACGATCACCGGCTGCTTGACCTCGCCGAGGCGCAGTTGGCGACCCTCCACGTCGAACAGCCTGAAGTCGGGCAGCCGACTGCCGACTGTCGGTGGCCCAACCTCCTCTGGCGCGGCCGGCGGTGCAGCCAAGAGCAGGCATACTGGCAGCAGGGCTCGCCTCATTCGCCCTCCTCGGGCAGCTCCCGAATCCGCATGCGCACGAGCTTGTTGTGCCCCCTGACCTCGGGGAAGTACATGAGCGTGGCCATCGAGGGCAGTATGTTGTACTGCCCCGGCGCCTCGGTGCGCAGAACGTACTCCACGAAATGCTCGCCCTTGGGCAGGTAATCGAAGAAGAACACCACGCGGTTGTCCCAGACCTCGCGCCGGTCCCATGCCTCGCCGTAAGGCCGGTCGTCGCCGGCCACCACCTCACAGCCCGCGGGGATCGGCTCCTCCAGCAGCACGTAGCGCATGTTCTCCTCTGCCAGGACCCGGAGCTCGACCTGCACCGCAGCGCCAGACGGCTGCTCGCCGGCGGCGATGGGGTCCTCGACGGGAACGCGATATGTCCGCTTCACCGCGATACCCCGGGCGAGTGGCAAGGCCTGTTCAGCCGGGACCAGGTAGTGCAGCCGCGCCGACCAGTATATCGTCCCGGGACCGTCCTTCTCGATGCGTAGCTGGTTCTGCCCGGCTGGCAGGCCGCCCGCCGGCACCTCGAAGGCGACCG
Organism: Armatimonadota bacterium; assembly: GCA_046760465.1. Lineage (GTDB taxonomy): Bacteria > Armatimonadota > Zipacnadia > JAUWAU01 > JBHIEF01 > JBHIEF01. The sequence goes on from JBHIEF010000037.1 coordinate 19,366, forward strand.
GATCGGCGAACACGCTTTGCGCCGACATCTGTGCCTGCCCGATCTGTGTGTCGCCCACAAACGCCCTGGCCGTGTACTCCGGGCGCAGCTCCTCAGCCCGCTCCAGGTAGTTGGTCAGCGCCAGCACGGCGGCCGCGGTGTCCTTGGTCGAGCGCCAGGACTTGCCGGCGCGGGCTGCCATGAGCCAACGTACCGCGGGCACGAGGTTGGCGCTGTCGGGCTTCAACTCGAGCAGGACGCGCAGCACCTGTGCCGTTACCTCGATGTCGTTGTCGAGCCAGGAGTATGCGTGCCTGGCCCCGGCCGTCCAGTGCGAGCCGAGGCCGGTCTGCACGGCCGCCCCGTCCAGCTCCTCCGCCAAGGTCGCTGCTGCTTGCGTCAGCCGGGGGGCCACGTTGCCGGCGCCTTCGGCAGCCGACAGTCGGCTGAGAGCCAGCGCCAGGCTGGCGCGACTGAAGACATCGAGCTTCTGACGGTCCTGGAACAGCGCTAGGGCCGTCTCGAGCGCCACCTGGAACGACTCGGCGCGCCACTGGTCGGCATAGGCCAGCGCCCACAGCAGGTAGGCTCGAGCCTCCCTGTGCTCCTCCTGCTGGAGCGCGTCGTGCAGGTACTCGGTGCCCCGCCGCATCGCATTGAGGGCCCCCACGTAGCCCGCCTCATGGGCGATCTTGAGCCCGTAGACGATGTAGGCGCTGATGTAGGGGTCGCTGTCGTCGAACTCCCACCAGTGCCAGCCTCCATCGTCGTGCTGGTAGCGGAGCAGCTTCTGGAGGCCGAAGCTGACGTAACGGTCGAGGTTGGGCGGCTTGGGGCGGTCCACCTCGAGCCTGGCCAAGGTGCGTGCCACGACCACGTTGGGCAGGAAGCTGTCGAGAGTCTGCTCGGCGCAGCCGTAGGGATAGCGCTCCAGGTACTCAAGCGCCTCGAAGATCGGCCCGGCCAGTGACGGCGAGATCGCTACCTCGAGCCTGGCGCTACCTGCCACCGCGTTCTGGGGGAGCTCGATGGTCTGAGTGACCTGATCGTCGCTGACACCGGCATAGGCCAACACGTTCTTGACGCCGTTGGGGACCACCCGCAGTGTGCTCTCCATCGCGTCGGCGGCGCCCGCGCCGCCATCGGCGCTGACCAGGAAGCGCGCCGAGTCGGGGCCCACGGCCCTCACGCGCCAGGTCAGGCGCTTGCTCTGCTCCTGCGCGAGGGTCACGGTCTGCTGCGCCTCATCCAGCACCTCGGCCCCTTCGGCGGTCAGTGTGACCTTGACCTCGCGGTCGGCCTCCGTGTAGTTGTGAACGATCGCCGCGGCCGTGGCCTCGTCGCTCTCCACGTAGAACCTGGGCAGAACGAGCCGCACCAGCAGCGGCAAGGTGACCGTGGCCGTCTCGCGTCCCTCGCCACCGGCCGCCTCCTGGGTGAGGGCCCGCGCCGTGGCCCGCCACGTAGTGAGGTTGTCGGGCAGCTCGAAGCTGACGTCCGCGCTGCCGTCGGGCCCCGTCAAGATGGACGGATTCCAGTAGGCCACGTCCAGGAAGCGGCGGCGTACGCGGATCTGCTCGGGCGGCTCCTCTGCCTCCGGCGGCGGCCCCGGCGCGCGCGCCACGGGGACGCCCACGGCAGCCTGATAGGCGCCGCCCGGGTACAGCTCGGCCAGGGAGAAGTCGGTGGTCACCAGCGACGCGCGCGGTCCCCAGAAGACCTCGAAGGGCGAGGGGGTGCGGTCCTTCCGTATGGCGTACAGCGCTTGGTCAACCACTCCCAGGCCCACCTCCGCCGGCACGCCTCGACCCAGGTGATCGCGGGTGGTGATGGCATAGGTCGTCGTCTGGCCGGGCTGGTACGTCTCCCGATCGGGCGCCACGATCACCTCCAGCCGGTTCTCATCGTGCGGCACGTTGAGCCGTGCGCGCGCACCCGTGCGGTCGCCGCGCCGGACAATGGTCGCGCTCACGTATACTGCGGGCTTGTAGTTCTCCTTGATGGGTATCCTCAGGTCGAATTCGTTGGCCAGGACCCGATGCACCACCGCGTCGTACAGAAACTCCCCTTCAATGGTCACCAGCATCCAGGAGCCGAGCATGTTGGTCTCACCGTGGACGCGCGCGACCTCGCCGGGCTGGTACGCGTCCTTGTCCGACGCCAGACGGAGTGCCGGCCAACGCCGCTCCTCCTCTTCCTCAGCGATCCAGAGGCTGGTGTCGGCGTACACCGCGTTGCCCTCGGCGTCGGTTGCCCAGGCCTCGACCCTATAGCGGCCGGGGCGCTCCATCTGGTAGGCGACGCGAGCCGACCCGTCCTGGTCGGTGCGGACCTTCCTCGTGTGCTTCTGCTCGTAGTACCTGCCCTCGCGGTCCCGTTTCGACTCGATCAGGCTGACCTCAACCTCGTCGGAGACTGGGTTGCCCTGGTAGTCCTTCGTGTCCACCAGAATGGTCGCGGTGTCGCCGACTACATACCGCCGGCTCTCGGGCCTGATGGACAGGCGATATAGGGCTGCCGTTATGGTGGTGGAGCCACGACCCTCGCGCGGCCGCAGGGCCAGCTCAGTCACGGTGGCGTCCACGGTCATCTGGCGATCGAGGGGGGCGTAGCGCGTTTGGACCTCGAAGCTCAGCTCGCCATTCTGGTCCAGGCGCCCCTGGCCGGAGAAGCCATCCTCGATGGATACCGAGGCGGCAGTGCCCAAGCCTGCCGCAGTCAGCACCTTGGTGGGGATCCGGCGGCCCATCTCGCGGAAGCGGACGTTGTAGGAGACCTTGCCGCCGGCGACGGGGCTGCCGAAGTAGTAGCTGGCGGAGATGGTCACGGGGATGGGGTCGCCGGACAGGTAGTGCTTCTCAGGAATGTCCACCTGGACCTCGAACTCGGGCTTGCGGTAGGCCTCGACCTCGAAGCGCGCGTAGAAGCGCTCTTCCTCCTCGTCCTGGCCGACGGTCGTCACCAGTTCGTATTGGCCCAGGGGTGGCTCGGGCGCCAGCTGGAACTCGCCGGTGAAGGTGCCCCACTCGTTCAGTTGCAGGTCCTCGTCGTATACGGTGCTGCCCCCGTCCGTTCTGATCTTCACATTGACGGAGGCGAGGGCGCGGGGCAGGCTGTAGCGGCCCCGCTGCGCCGTCCTGACCGTGCCGCGGAAGCGGACCTTGTGTGCGGGGCGGTAGATGGGCCGGTCGGTGTAGACATAGGCCTTGTACAGCGACGGCTTCCGCGGCGCTGAGGGCCTCACGAAGGCGGGCGGGCCGCTGAGGGTGGCGAGCCAGTAGTGGCCGATGGCCGCCTTCGGCACGAAGCGAAAGCGCCCGTCTCGTTCGGTGGTCACCACTCCCGTGCGTCCGTTCTCGTCGTAGACGGCCAGGCGCACGCCCTGGATGGGACGGCCGCTCTCGGCCTCTATCAGCCAGCCAAACACCTTGTCCGGGGAGCGCTTCGCCACCAGGGCGCGCGAGGTGATGGCCAGCCACGTGCGCTGCTCCACGCCGCCGCCCCTGGCGGAGATTACGTACACGCCCGGTGCGAGTTTGGGCACCTCCGCATCGTGGCTCCGCCAGGAGTCGGGATAGGTCCTCTTCAGGCGCACCGCCCAGGTCCGGCTGGGCCGGCGCCTGGAGAGGTCAAGGTGCTTCAACCGGTAGGGCAGGCCACGCTCGTCCTTGGGGTCGGATATGGACACCGTCGTCGCGTTGGGGATGAGCTCCTCCAGGTCAACGCGATAGGCCGCGACGGTGGCCGCGCGCAGGTTGTATAGGGACACGCGGACGTAGGCCTTCTGGCCGACCACAAAGGCCCGCTTGTGGACCTCGACGGTCAGATTGGGGGCGTGGGCTCGGCGTTTGGCCTCGTCGCCCTCGGGTTGGGCCGACGGGCCGCGCCGCTCTGCCACTGATGCCGCCAGCAAGATGCCGACTAGCGCAATCCTCACACCACTACAGCGCACTGATGGACTGGCCATTCTCTATCCCTCCCCAACACCCTCTCGGGCAGCAGGATTCGGCTCCGCTATTCGGAACGCGCGCACGCGGAAGTAGTCAACCTCCTCGTCGGGCTCCGCGCCGGCGCGAATGCGGGCCCACTTGATCATGCGATCCAAGTGCGTAGTCTCGCCGGGCAGCACGACTCCCGTGCGGCGGGCGCTGCGAACGGCCAGGCCCTCGGTCACGGGGTCGAGCACGGCCGGATCGGTGATGCCCTCCGGCGGAGACACGATGGACACGACGAGCTGAAGGCGTGGGAGTTCGGCGGGCTTGACGGGCGCACGACGGGCATCCAGACCGGCAGCGGCCACAGCAGCGGCCACTATCTCCTCAGCCAGGTTCGCGCGGGTGGGGTAGAGGCTGCCCATGCAGCAGCGCGGCGCGCCCTTGGCCACGGCGCTCACGAAGACGCCGCCCCGTTGCCTCAGCAGGGGTGGGAGGTTCTCGGGGACGCTCAGCCGCTCACGTCGCAGGGCGTAGGCGTCGAAGGCCGCTCGCGCCAGCGACAGAGCCGCCGGCCCCGCTCCCTGGCGGTCCGAGGCGAAGGCCTGAACTAGGTCGGCCGCCGCCGTTGGCACGGGCCAGACCAGACAGCAGGTCAGCGCCAGGATAGACGCTTCGGGCCACTTCTTGGGCAGCGCGGGGACCAGTTGGGCCACCGACCTTTCAGGGGAGTTAGACGTCGCGTCTGCCCGTGTGGTTCCCTGTCGCGGCTTGGGCCGCTACGAGGGCACGCCGGCCACGACACGGATTCCAGTTAAGCATCGGCCTCGTGCGGCGCGTACCAGTTCCGGCGGGCGCGCTTGGGCACGTACCTGCCGCTGGGGAGGTCGTCCTCGGTGCGAATGCACCACTTGAGCAGCTCCTCCAGCAGTTCCGTCCTCACCTGGCGGAACTCAGCGGCCTCGTACAGGTTGCTGAGTTCGCCGGGATCGCTCTCAACGTCGTAGAGCTGTCCGCGACCCATCATGTCGAAGGCGAGCTTCCACCTGTCCATGCGGACCATCTTCATGTTCCCGCTCTGGGTCAGGCTGTTGAGCTCGTCGAACGATGGGCCGCCCCACTCAAAGTGCAGAGGGGGCGTGTCGTCCTCCGCATAGTGCAGCCCGCCGTAGCCCAGCTCGGCGTAGATGCTGCGGAACTCGTCCCGTGGGTAGTCCTGCCCGGTGAGCATGGGCCAAAGGCTGCGCCCCTGCACGCCGTAGGGAATCTCAGCGCCGATGGCCTCGCAGAGCGTCGGCATTATGTCCACCAGCGAGACGAACTCGTCGCGGCCGGGGGCACTCGGCTCGATGCCAGGGCCCACGAACACGAGCGGCACTCGAATGAGACACTCCGGCAGCCCCACACCCTTGCGCTGTAGGCCGTAGTCGCCCGCATAGTCGCCGTGGTCTGCTGTGAAGACGATGATGGTGCCGTCCAGCAGGCGCTTGGCCTCCAGGTGCTCCACGAAGCGCCGTATCTGGTCGTCCAGCAGGCGTATCATCCCACAGTAGTTCGCACGATAGCGGCGCCAGTGCTCGTCGTAGCCCGGGCGTTTGCGTTCGATCATGCGGCGCTCCCAGCGCCACTTGCCCCCCTTCTGGGCGATTGCCTCCGGCCCGGCCACGCGGTCTGGGAGCTCGTCCTCGGGGAAGAGGCTGAAGTAGGGCTCGGGCACCTGATAGGGGTTGTGGGGCTCGGCGAAGGTCAGCCACAGGAAGAAGGGGCGGTCGTCCAGGTGGTCAACGCACTCGATGGCGTCCCGCACCACGCGCCAGGGAGGTTGGCATTCGAGCGGGAAGGGCGTGGGCTGCAAACTCACGCCGTGGTCGAGAGCCTCCAGCCACTCGTCCATCTTCTCTTCCTGGGCGGTACGCAACCGCCGCCGGCCGCCCCCGTTGTGGCCGTAGAACGCCTTGAAATCGAAGGAGTCGGGCGTCAGGTGGCTGTGGTTCTTGCCCGCTATGTTCACCGAATAGCCCTGCTGGCGCAGGATGTCCACCAGGTCCTCGGGCCCGAACATGTTCCCGATGCCGCCGTTCTCCCGCACGCGCGTGGCCTTGGGGAAGCGGCCCGAGAACATGCTGCACCGGGCCGGCGCGCAGACCGGCATGGGCGTGTAGGCCCGGTGGAAGCGGGCGCCCCGCCTGCCCAGCGAATCCAGGAACGGCGTTGTGTCCAGCGGGAAGCCCTCCGCCCTGGAGAAGTCCGCGCGCTGCTGGTCCGTCATGATGATGACGATGTTGGGTTTGCCCTGGTCCATCTGTGCCTGCACCTCGATGGGGCGGGGGGCTTGCGGGCGTGCGCAAACTGCCGCGCCGCTCCCGGCCAGGTACGTCAGGAACTTGCGCCTGTTGATTGATCGCATTGGCCCTCTGCGGTCCTGCCCCGTGATGCGACCTTCCACCTGCTCTGCGGTCATCCTCCCTGCGTTCTCCGACAACGGCTGTCGCGCCGCTTGCCCGCCGCTCACTCCCCGGTCCCGCCATCGCGGCGTGATCCACCTGCTCAGGGGAGGACGGCTGCGATGCTGTGCGGAAGTCGGTACGAGCCGAGGTCAACGGGCGTGGAGTCTACCGGCGCCCAGGGTCCAGGGCGGTGCATGGGTGTGTCGGAGGCATCTGTCGCCCACCTGGATGGCCTCCTAGACGAACTGAGGGAGGCGGAGGCCAGCGATCGCGATCAGGCCCGAATCCAGTCGGAGGCGTGGCCCAGGTTCAACGTGGAGCTGGAGGACCCGATTGGCTGGGCCGTGCTCTTCGGCATGGCGGCCTCGGTCGGCAGGGACGGCCGCGCTGATTGGCAGGCGCCCGGTCCGCCCGTCTTCCGTGCCTGGGTACTCGTGCTGGAGAGTACCGGGAGGCTGACGCGCGGTGCATCGAGTGCCCCGCGCCGAGGCCCAACCTCCCCGTGGGGAGTGGGTCCATGCAGATCGCCGACCACACTGCACGGATGACGACGCTCGGAGCCTCAACCGTGCTGGCTCTGGCGCTGATCCTGGCCGCGCCGACCGGCTGCGTGACCGCCGCCGAGGAACGCCTGCTCAACAGCTTCGAGGACGAGGCGGAGTTGGGCCAGTGGCAGATCAGCAGCGCCGGCTCCCGGCTGGTTGAGGAGGGCGTCACCCACGGCGACAAGGCTCTGGAACTGACCTTCGATCCCCAGGGGCGTTGGTTTCCGGTCACCATGTTCTGGAACCGCGTGCTCTCCGATTGGTCGCCTTACGACGCGCTGGTTGTGGACGTCTACAATCCCAATGAGTTCCCCATCCCCGGAG
>JBHIEF010000038.1:0-26584 GCA_046760465.1 Armatimonadota bacterium
CAGCCTCAAGCGTGATGCGCCGGAGGCTCTCGTTCTGCGTTCCAGGCCCGCATCGCCACAGCGAGATTCTTCGGTCCCCACGGTTGCTCAGAATGACAGCAGGGGCGCGGTCGGGACGGTGCGCTGGGACGGCCAGCGGGACGGGCCGCGGCCCTCGCTCATAACCTCCCTTCGGCCTTCAGGGCCAGGTAGCGGTTGACCACCTCGATGGACATGCGCCCGGGCGGGACGTCCAGCACCAGGTCGCCGCCATGGCGCAGGGCGGCCAGGGCCAGGTGGCGCTGGCCCAGGATCTCCTCGGCCACGGCCTTCTGGTAGGCCTGCTCGGGGGTCTCGGGGTCCGCAGCCGCGGCGCGGCTGATGGTCTGGTCGGCGATGGCGACGCACAGGGGCAGGTGGTGAGGCGCCAGGGAGGCGATGTGGCCGAGCAGGATGCGCGACGATTCTGGGTCCACCAGGTCGGTGAAGATGACCACCAGGGCGCGCTTGCGCGAGCGGGCGGCGACCAGCCGGAAGGCGGCGGCGTAGTCGGGCTCGCACAGCTCGGCCTGCACTGCGTAGAAGGTATCCAGGATGCGGGAGAGGTGCGGCTTGCCGCGTCGCGGGGGCAGAAAGGCCTTGACGGTGTCGGCAAAGACCAGCGCGCCCACGTTGTCGCCCCTGGCGGCGCCGACGTAGGCCAACATGAGGCCTGCGTTGACGGCGTGGTCGAGCTTGGTGAGGCCCTCCAGCTCGGCCGACATGAGCCGGCCGGCGTCAATGGCGATGAGGATGTTCTGGCTGCGCTCCTCCTCGTAGTTGCGGGACATGGGCTTGGCGCGGCGGGCGGTGGCCTTCCAGTCAATGCGGCGATACTCGTCGTCGGGGAGGTATTCGCGCAGGCTCTCGAACTCGGTGCCCTCGCCGCGGGCCCGGGCTCGCTTGAAGCCGCCCTCGCGCAGGCGGCTGCGGCGGGCCAGCAGGCTATACTTGCGCACGTCCATCAGGTTGGGGTAGACCTGGACGCGCTGCCGGGCGGGGAGCCGGTGCTGCACCAGGCTGAGGCCCAGAGGCGAGCGCACGCGGGCGTGCACGTCACCGAAGAGGTAGTCTCCCCGGCGCGGCGGGCGCACCCAATAGACCACTTCGCCCGCCGTGTGCGGTGGGAGCAGAAGGTCGGCGTCCCTGCTCTGCACCTCGAACTGGCTGGGGCAGTCGTCCCTGATGCGCAGGGCCAGGGGGTACTCGCCTTCATTGGTGAAGCGCAAGGCGACCCGATTGCGCGCGCCCACGGACAGGCGCTCCTCCACCCGGCGCTCCACGCGGAGGCGCAGGCTGCTGCGGGCGGCCAGGTGGTCGAAGCAGGCGGCGACGGCCACCAGCAGGAGCCAGCTCCAGCTGGGCAGGAGCAGCCACGGGTAGGCGACGCTGGCCCCCAGCAGCGGCGCACCCAGCAGGAACAGCAGCGCCAGCCTGACCGTCGGCACGAAGCCCGTGATGGCCCGCCACATGGCAGCTAGCTCGGGATGGCGTTGTCGGCCGCAGTAGGTACGCGCGACTATTCCCCGCTCGGGCCGGAGGCTCCTGGTCGAGGGCCCTGGGTTGATGAGGCCCCTTCGTTGTGATAGTATAGCGGAGCGTCGTAAGCCGGCCTGGCCGCGGCACAGCAACATCGGAGGCATGCTTCGTGTCCGCCGAGGACGCTTCAGGCAGGCTGGAGGAGTTCCAGAAGCGGCTCGACGCCCTGGTACACCACTACCAGCACCCTCACCGGCGCATCGGATATGGGAACTTGCGTAGGGAGTACTCCGATTGGGGGGGCAAGGACAACTGCGTTACCAATACGGCCATCATCTACGAGACCCCGGGCGGCTCCACGGCCCAGATCAACATCACTTACGACCACAGTTCCGGCCAGTTCGCGTACCTGGGCGAGCAGGACGGCCAGAGGAGGGTGGAGACGGATTGCAGTGCGGTGCTGCGGCACATCCAGTCCGAGGTGCGGCAGATCCCGCCCAAGCGGCTGGCGGCGCTGTTTCGGCAGGTGGACACGTGGGTGGATGAGGGCATGGCCATGGGGGCCATGTTCAGCGAGCTGAACAACCTGCTCCAGCTCGAGTTCATAGGCGGGCGCATCACTCAGGAGGAGCTGAAAGAGGGCATCAAGCACGCCTACGAGCGGCGCACGGGGAAGAAGTTCTCAGAGGACGAGGAGGCGGGGCAGCAGGGCTCGTGAGGCCCTGCCGCGAGGGGCCCTGGTAGCCGTGTAGGGACGGGGTGGCTACCACGCCCGGCGAACTCTCTGACGACGACTATCTCGACCCTGGGCTGGTTCGGTACTGCCTCGACTGCAAGACGCAGATTTCCCGGGGGCTATCCGACCGGCAGGGGCGCTGCGACGAGTGCCTGGAGAGGCACCGGCGCATCGCGGCCGCACGGGAGCAGGAGCAGCGCCAGGCGCAGGCGGCACATGAGCGGGCCGCGCCGACGCCGTGCAGCAGCCGCATTCCGCGAGGAGTGTGGTTTGCCCTGGCGGCCGGGCTCGCATTCACTTGTCTTGTTATGGGATTCGTGTCCCTGTTGGGACGCCGCTGGACACGGCCCCAATACCGCTCGACACGGCCCCAATACCTGCTGGTCGAGTACAAGACAGCTGAGTGGTCAACGCCTTTCTACGTGGTGCTGTACGTTCGGGTCACCAACAGCACTAGATACAAGCTACACGTCAATCCGCTCCTCTTCAGCATGACTAGCGAGGGCGTAGAGGTTCGCTGTGATCTCTTTGGCTCGGATCTGCCCGTGGCCAATCTGGATCCAGGTGCTCACGTGCGTGGCTCGATCGCGTTCGACTTCTCAGGCACGCGTGGAGTCGAGGGGGGCGACGTCACTCTGGCCTACGAGACTCCGGTGCGCGTGCGCGCTGTCAAGAACGAATCACTGGATACATTCAGATGAGCGCGCCGCATTCTGCGGCCCTCTAGACCCGTGCCGGCTCCGGGCCGGCGCGCGGCGCGTCGGCTACTCCGCGGCGGCGACTTGGATGAAGCGCTGGACGTCGAAGCTGTCGAACCAGGCGTCGTACATGACGGACTTGCCGGAGCTGACGCAGATGGCGTAGGTGACGTTCTCCCCCAGGTCCACACGCGTGCGACCGATGAGCTGTTTGCCCAGGAAGGCCTGGATGAGCCCGTTGTTCATGTTGTGCTCGATCTTGCCCTTATAGACGTCGCGGCGGGGCACCTCGGCCCTGGGCAGGGACTTGGCGTAGGTGCGCACGCCCTTTTGCCAGACCTCGAAGATGGTGTCGGCCCACTGCATCCCGAAGGCCAGTTGGGCATAGGCGCCGTTGTCGCCCTCGGTGCGCATGTGTAGGTAGTAGCCCTCGCCCTGGCCGCCCATGTCCACGGTGAACCTGAAGTGCTTCTTCTCGTAGGGCTTGGTCCACAGGCCGCTGGCGTGCCAGCCGTCCTGGCTGCGGCCGCGGATGACCAGGTCGCCGTCGAGTCGCTGCACGATGACCTGAGGCTCCTGGCGAGGGCGGAGCCAGATGGGCTTGCGCTGATTGAAGTTGTCCCACAGCCGGTCCCACCAGCGCCAGAGGCGCGACCACGGATCCACGCCGGGCTTGGGCATGTCCGGCTCCTGCGGCTCGGCGAACACCGATAGCAGGGCCTCGGGCTGGGCCGCCGCCCGCAGGGAGAGCTCCTCGAACTGGCGCGAGACGGCCAGCCAGTCCCTGCTGCGCTGCTCGTCGTCCTCCAGCAGCGCGAGAGCCGCCGTGTAGGCCTCCAGGGTCAGCAGCTTGCCCTTCAGGTAGACAGCCAGGTAGTCGCGGTTGCCGGTGCGCTCGAACTCGGTCAGTGCGGACCGGACCGACTGCGAGAAGTCCTCCAAGCGCTGGATGAGCTGGGCCGGATCGGCGGCCTCATCGGTGTAGAGGGCGAGCCGGCGCGCCTGAAGCTGGCCGAGCTCGGCCCGCGCCTCGGCGCCGACCCAGGGGGTGTAGTCAATGGGCAGGGGCTTGGGGCTGAACTCGTCCACGAGCAGGTGTGGGTCGTTTACCTCGTTCTGGGGGCGGAAATCGGGCAGCAGGATGGCTCGGTAGTAAACGTCTACGTAGCCCACGTCGCCGGGGAAGGCCTTGTCCTTGGCGGTCAGGGCATAGAGGCACTGCAACAGGGAGCCGTGCAAGGTGAGGTCGGCGGCCTCGGCGACGGTGTCCTTGTTGGTGCCCTGCCGGCAGATGGCCAGCGCGCGGGCGTCAATGTCGTCGAAGTCGGGCAGCAGCTTGGCCACTGCCTCCTGCGCGTCCCCGTGGCTAATGACGCCATTGTCCTGCTGCGTGCGCAGGTCGTTGGCCTTGCCGATCAGGACATTACTGGCGCTGACCAACTGGGTCAGCGTGTCGCCCGCGGCGAAGGCGCACACAGCACACAGGGCGCCCGCGGCCAGCAGCGCGATGCGTGTCCGCGACGTCATCACGACTCAACGCCTCTCTGATTGCCCTCTCGCCAGCCCTCCACCCCGGTTAGACACTTGGCGGGGCAGTTTGGCGCAGGAAATGTCGCTCGGCGGGGCAGCACGAGGATTCGCGCCGAGGCCGTCGAACAGGCAGGCGCTCATGATGCCAACACGTGCGACACCTGGAGGGTGGCGGGAAGGGCTTCGTCAGTGGGGCCGCAGGTGGTCACGGGCGCTCGCCTCGGCCGTGGTGGCGGCTGCGGCCTTGCTGGTGGCGGCCCACGGGGCCGCGCAGGAGCAGCGGACCGAGCTGGTGGTGTGGGGCGTGTTCAACACGGAGGGCTGGCGGCGGGCGTTTGCCGAGTTCGAGCGGCGGCACCCCGAGATCGAGCTCATCGCCTCCACCACCGGCGGGCGCATGGACGAGCAGAAGCTGATGTGCGGCATCGCCGGGGACGCCCCGCCAGACGTCATCAACCAGGATCGCTTCTCCATCGGCGGCTGGGCCGCGCGCGGGGCCTTCATGGCGCTGGACGACTTCATCGCGCGGGACCAGGAGCTGGGCCTGCCGGACGCGATCAACCCGGAGGACTTCTACTCGGCCTGCTGGATGGAGGCCTCCTACGAGGGCAAGGCCTACGCCATCCCCAACAACACCGACGACCGCGTGCTGTACTACAACGAGGACCTGCTGCGCAAGGCCGGCTATGTGGACGCCGAGGGCGATGTCGTCCCACCGCGGACGTGGGCGGAGCTGAGGGAGTACGCGCTGCGGCTGACCGAGCGGGACGAGGAGGGGCGCATCACCCGCATCGGCTTCATCCCCAACTACGGCAACAGTTGGCTGTACCTGTACGGCTGGCAGAACGGCGGGCGGTTCATGTCGGACGACGGCCGCACCTGCACGCTCAACGACCCCAGAATCGTCGAGGCGCTGACGTACGTCACGGAGGTGTACGACTCCCTGGGCGGGGTGAAGGAGACGGATGCCTTCGCCGCCTCGTTCCAGGCTGGGGAGTTGGACCCGTTCCTCACCGACAAGGTCGCGTTGGTCATCAACGGCAACTGGAACCTGGACGCCATCGGCCGCCACCGGCCGGACATGAACTTCGGCGTGGCGCCCGCGCCGGTGCCGGAGGGGCACCCCTACGTGACCTGGTCGGGCGGATTCTCCTGGGCCATCCCGGTGGGGGCGCGGCAGCCGGAGTTGGCCTGGGAGTTCATCCGCTGGTGCAGCAGCCTGGAGTGCGGCCTGTTGCTGAGCCAGGCGGAGTACAAGTATGCGCGCAGTCGCGGGCGCATCTACGTGCCCTGGATGTCGGCCAACCGCCGCGTCAACGAGGCGGTCTTCCGGAAGTACGCGCCCAGGCAGGAGAGGCTGCGGAAGGCCTTCCGTCAGTGCCTCGACCTGCTGTCGGAGAGCAAGTTCCGGCCGGTGACGCCGGTGGGGCAGTTGCTGTGGGACGAACACGTGCGGGCCATGGACCTGGCCACGCATCACGCCGAGCATGTCTCGCCCCGGGAGGCTGCCCAGGCCGCCCTGGATCAGGGCGCGGCCAAGGTGCAGGAGCAGCTCGATCTGATCTACGGCGCCAAGACCTATCCGCCGCTGGACACGCGCAAGGCCGCGGCAGTGGTGGGCCTGATGGTGCTGGCGCTCATCGGCGTGTTCCTGTTCTTCGTGGTGCGCAGCGTGCGACAGTCGAGGGGGCTGGTGGCGCGCGGGGAGACGGGGGCGGGCTACGCGTTCGCCTCGCCCTGGCTGGCGGGCTTCCTGATCTTCACCGCGGGGCCGATCATCGTGTCCATCGTGCTCAGCTTCACCCGCTACGACGTGCTGCATCCGGCGGAGTACGTCGCGGCCGACAACTACAAGAGCGTCGTCCACGATCCCCTGTTCTGGAAGTCGCTGGGCAACACGGCCTTCATGCTGATCGGCGTGCCCCTGGGCATGGTGGTGGGGCTGGGCATAGCCATGCTGCTCAACGCCAAGACCAAGGGGCTGGCGTGGTACCGCACCATCTACTACCTACCCGCCATCGTGCCCACCGTGGCCTCCTCGATTCTGTGGATCTGGGTGCTCAACCCCGAGCACGGCCTGATCAACGCGGGGCTGCGGGGCCTCGACGGGCTGCTGCACAGCGCGCTGCCGCTGTCGGAGCAGACGGGTGTGCCGCAGCCGAACTGGCTCACCGACCCAAGCTGGGCCAAGCCCTCCATCATCCTCATGGGCCTGTGGGCGGCGGGGCAGGGGATGATCATCTGGCTGGCGGGGCTCAAGGGCATCCCGGAGCAGTATTACGAGGCGGCCGCCATTGACGGGGCGGGGACCATCCGCCAATTCGTCCACATCACCTTGCCCATGCTATCGCCCTACATATTCTTCAGCCTGATCATGGGCACCATCGGCACCTTCCAGATCTTCAACCAGGCCTACATCATGACCCAGGGCGGGCCGGTGGACGCCACCCTGTTCTACGTCTACTACCTGTTCAACTGCGGCTTCCGGTACTTCAAGATGGGCTACGCCTCGGCGCTGGCCTGGGTGCTGTTCGTCATCATCCTGGCGCTCACTCTGATCCAGCTCAAGCTGGCGCCCCGGTGGGTCCACTACGAGCAGGAGGCGCGCTAGCATATGGCCTCCTCCTGGAGAGCGCGCAGACGGCGCCGCGAGGCGGTCAAGCAGATCGTCTTGCACCTGGCGCTGCTAGTGGGGGCGGTGCTGTTCTCCTTTCCCTTCGTGTGGCTGGTGACCACCACGTTCAAGGGCGATGAGGAGATCTTCATCTACCCGCCCAACTGGATCCCCGACATCCCCTACTACTCGCGGCAGTCGCCCTACGTTGATCGCCACGAGTTCCCCGAGTTGGAGCGACCGGAGGGCATGGGCGAGGCGCAGTGGGAGCGGCTCCAGGCGCCTCTAAGGCAGGCCATGTGGGAGGCGGCTGAGGCCGCCGCGGCCGGCGCTCCGAGCATCCGCCTGGGGCCCGACAACCAGGAGGCGATGGTCAACGGCCTGTGGGGGCAAATCGTGCCCGCTCTGCCACAGGCGGCCGTGGAGGCGGGACGCGAGGCGGTCATCGAGGCCGCAGCGCCCCTGGTGACCGAGAGGGCCGTGGCCAAGACCTGGGCGCGGGTCTACAAGGTGCTCGCGCTGGGGGCTCTCAACGTGCTGGACGAGGACAACACGCAGCTCATGCTGACGACCGAGGAGGCCGGGAGTGACGACTGGGAGCTGGTCGCTGGCGAGGGTGCCGAGGCCAGCATCCAGGGCGCGGTGACCATTGATGGCGAGACGGGGGAGGAGCTGGCCTATCGGCAGGGAGCGGGCGGTGTGACGCTGCGGCGGACGGTGGAGCTGGCGCCCGTGGGCAAGCCGGTGGAGAGCATCGCGCTGAGCCTGCACGATGATGAGTCGTGGCGGCATCTGGAGCTGACGGTGAGAGCCGGTGATGAGGTGTGGAGGTCCACGGAGGACTTCAGGATGGGGAATGGGTTGTGGCAGGAGGTCACCTGGGTGTTCCGGCCGCCGTGGGACCCCACCAGCCGCGACATCCTGCTGGAGCCGGAGCGCCAGGGCGCGGAGCCGCCAGCGCCGGGGCAGCGGCTGGAGCTGGCCCTGACCATCGAGCCCACCTCGCCGCTGCGGGCGTTGCTGGACAAGTACGCGTACAACTACCGCGAGGCGATGGTGTTCGTGCCCTTCTGGACCTTCGTGCGCAACAGCTTCTACCTGGTGGTCATGAACATCATCGGCCAGCTCTTCGCGTGCAGCCTGGTGGCCTATGCCTTCAGCCGTCTGCGGTGGTTCGGGCGGGATGTGCTGTTCGTGGTGCTGCTGGCCACCATGATGCTGCCGCCGCAAGTGACCATGCTGCCGGTGTTCCTCATCTTCAAGGAGCTCCACTGGTACAACACGCTCAAGCCCCTGTGGGTGCCGGCGCTGTTTGGCAGCGCCTTCTTCATCTTCCTGCTGCGGCAGTTCTTCATGACCATCCCGCGCGACCTGGAGGACGCCGCCAAGATTGACGGCTGCGGCTACTTCGGCATCTACTGGCGCATCATGCTGCCGTTGGTCAAGCCGGCCCTGGCCACCATCGCCATCTTCCAGTTCCTGGGCACGTGGAACGAGTTCATGGGGCCGCTGATCTACATCAACGACCAGCGCCTCACGCCGCTGTCGCTGGGCCTGTTCAACTTCCGCATGGCCCATGCGGCGGAGTGGGGAATGCTGATGGCCGGGTCGCTGCTGATGACGCTCCCCGCCATAGCCATCTTCTTCTTCGCGCAGAGGTATTTCATCCAGGGGATTACTCTTACTGGGGTGAAGGGGTAAGCCATGATGGCCAAGGGCCTGCACGCTAGTCCTTGACTTACCACTACATTCTCGCTATACTGAACGGGAGATGACTTACGGAAGGGGCAGCGTCCATGATTGTTCGCGCTTCTACGAAGGGGCAGATCGTGATACCGGCCGAGATACGGCGTCGGCTGAACATCCGGCCCGGCGATTGCCTTGAGGTGCAGGAGTCGGACGGCAAGCTCGTGCTCAGGCCCCTGGGCAGTGATCCGGTCGAGGCGGGGTTTGGGATGTTCGCCGAAGGGCCCTCCCTGACGGAGATGCTGTTGCGAGAAAGGGCGCTGGATAAGGAGCGCGAGGAGCGCAAGGCGCGGAGGCTGATGAAGTGAGCCAGCCCGCGCCGGGCTATGTGCTGGACGCGTTTGCCTTGCTTGCATACCTCAAGGGCGAGTCGCGCGGGAGGCGCGTGGCGGAGGTCCTGTCGGAGGCCGCGCAGGGGCGGTGCCGAGCGCGAATCTGCACGGTGAACTGGGCCGAAGCGCTCTACATCCTGATGCGAGAGCATGGCCCTGCGGGCCAGGAGCGCGCGGATGGGCTCATGGCCCAACTGGCAGTCGGGTTCGTGCCGGCAGACCGGGACTTGGCCGCTTCGGCCGCCCGGCTCAAAGTGCCGGGTGGCCTTTCCCTTGCCGACTGCTTCGCGGCAGCGCTGGCCCGTGCGACTGACTCGGTGTTGCTGACCGGGGATCCGGACTTCCAGAAGCTGGAACCAGAGGTGCGCGTCGAGTGGCTCACAGAACCGGAGGGTGAGGCGCGGCCTGCCACCTGAGCGTCCGAGCCACGAGCTTGGGCGGCAGAGGCGGGGCGCCTACTCGGGGAGACGATAGAGCAAGAGGCCGCGGCCCACGCCGGCGGGATCGCCGGCGCGGGCGACCTGGAAGGCCATGAACTTGCCGTCGGGGCTGATGACGGGATTGGAGGCCTTGTAGCCCTCGACCTCGCTGAAGAAGGTCAGGCGCTCGGTCCGGCCAGAGCCGTCCAGCGTCAGCTTCCAGATGTCAATGTGTCGGCTCCCCTTGCGGTTCTGCCGGTCGCACTCCACACAGGTGAACTTGCCGTCGGGGAAGATGCCCTCCGGCTCGTCGTATTGGTCGGGCGCCTGTGAGTAGTTGACCACCTCGCCGGTCTCCAGGTTGAGCCCCATCACCTCGGTGCCCTGGTAGCCGTAGGCTGAGAAGATGATCTCGCGGTCGTCCGGTGGGCGGAAGTCCTGCGTCTCCAGGCCGCACCTGAAGTCCAGGTCGCGGGTATCGAGCACCTTGCGCTTGTTGGCCAGCCGCGGCTCGCCGTTCTCGTACTCCACGTCGGCCACGTAGATCTGCGATACGCCCTGCGGGATGTCGTCGGGGTACTGGCCATGGTTGACGGCCCAGGCGATGCGAAGCTGCCTGCGCGAGACGGCGGGGCCCTCGGAGCAGAACTCCCCCAGGGGCACGGGCGGGCCGGAGAGGTCGGCCTTGAGCACCCAGAGCTCGGCCGTGCGGCGGCGGCTGGGCCAGGGGTCCTGGGCGGAGAACTCACGCGCGCCGGAGAGCAGGATGTCGCCGTTGCTCAGGTACAGTGCCCGCGTATAGCCCTCGTGGAAGTAGTGGTGGGTGAGGGGGCGGATGACCTTGGTGCGCAGGTCGAGTTCGTAGACGTCGCCGAAGGTCTTCTCGATGAACATGAGGCGCTGGCTGTCGGCCGACCACTCCGCGCGCTGGCCGAAGTGGGTGACCTGGACGATGTTCTCGGGCAGGTTGTCGAGCGGAGACTGCGGGGGCTGCTCCTGACCGAACACGACGATGGCGGCGAGCACCAGCGGCGCGGCGGCGCAGGCAAGCGGGCTTCGTGCAATCATCGCTGAACGGTCCTCCAAGAAAAAGGCGGCCGACCTCCTCATTGGGGGTCGGGGCGCCAACTGGATCCGGAGCGGGCGTGGGCCTGGTGATGCCTGCGGCCAGGGGCAGCCACCGTGTCTACGCCCCTCGCCACCACCGCAGGCTGTCTTCGGCAAGCTCAGCCCAGGGAAGCCTGCGACTACCCATCGCACGGCCGGTGCCAGGCCTCAGCATCCCTACGGCACGGGCCGCGGCGGCTCTACCTCGACTGCCCCCTCCTCGAACTCCTCGATCGCCTCACCCATTGGGATGGCCTGGGCCTCGGCGCGGGGGCGGCCCAGCATCATCAGGGGCAGCAGCGTCGCCAGCGGGTTAGCCTGCGCGGCCTTCTGCCGGTAGATGACCGTCCCCGCCAGCGACATGTTGGGCACGTCTATCTTGTAGACGACTCCATCCTCGACGATCAGCAGCATGTCGTCCGCGAGGATGGTCGCCGGCTGCGCCGGCTGGCTGGTGCCGGCCTGGAGCATCTTGGAGAAGAAGAGCATGCCCATGAGGTCATCATCAATGCGCCCACCATCCATCATCCTCATGAGCATCATCATCATCAGAGGATCCACGTCGGCCTGGGTCAGCAGCTTCATCATCATGGCCGCTTCGGGGGGTGCGCCCATCTGCCGCATGAGTACGTCAATCTCCGGCTCGGCTGCCGGCGGCGGCACCGGCATGGCCGGCGCCGGCGTCGCGGGTGCCTGGGCCGGCACGATGGGGGCGGCTACGTCCGGTCGGTCCGCGTCAATGAACCTGTCCCACGCGAGGGCGGGCGCGGCGAGCATGGCAACGAGCACGACGGCGCATATGGTCATTCGCACTGCGGTCACCTCCATCTACCGGTAGTACGTTCGCTCGGGTGCTTTGGTTCCCCGTTCCGTGTCGGGGGCGGGAAAACCTGCGGGGCGGCGCAGGAGCCCTGGGGCTAGCAGCCCTTCACCGTAGAACTCCCTGGCGCGCTGCTCGGCCTGGAGGGCGACCTCAACCACGTCGTGTCACGTTGTCACTCATCTGATCGCCCGGAGCCAGCCGTCGTTGGACAGGAAGAAGCCGAGGTTGCCGGAGACAGCGGGCAAGGATTCGCACATGACGCCCGCGGTCCTCAGTCTCCACAGCAGTCGCGGAGTTTCGGTTCGCGAGTCGCCCATCCGGTATGCGCTGATGAATGGGCCGCCCAAGGAGCCGACGACGAAACGCTTGCCGCTGGTCACCACCGGGGAGGTGAGTCCGCCGACGCCGGGCACTTCCCACAGCTCGCGCCCGGTTGCCAGGTCGAGCCCGAACAGACTCACGTCGAAGGGCCATTCGTAGGCATTGCCGAAGACGCTGGAGAAGACGGTGGTGCCATCGGTGGCAGCGGTCACATTGCAGATCCGCCAAGGCTTTGCCTTCCACTCCCAGACCATCCGTCCCGTCTGGGCGTCTAGCGCCACCATACGCCCTCCGAGGCTTGGCACGATGACCTTGCCGTTCGCCAAGACAGGGGCGGCGGAGTCGGGGCGGCCACCGACGTGGTAGGGCGTGCCCGCGCGGCCGAAGGCCCAGCGGATGGAGCCGTCTTGGCGGTCGAGGGCGTAGTAGTGCCCGTCCCACGAGCCGGTGTAGACGGTCGTCGGGTCGAGCGCGGGGGCGGGGTAGACTCCGTCGGCGAAGCGCCGCTCCCACAGGGTGGCGCCCGTCGCGGCATCGAGGCAGTAGAGCACGCCCTGCTTGCTGCCAATGAACACTTGATCGCCATCGCATTCCGGCGACGCCCACACGGCGCCAAGCTGCCGGGACCAGAGGGGCCGGCCGGTCTGTGCGTCCAACGCGTAGGATAGCTCATTGCCGCCCACCTGCACGACGAACACCCGGCCAGCTCTGCTGGTGGGAGCTCCGGAGACCCTCCCCCCGACCTCGAACCGCCACAGCCGACGCCCCGTTGCCGCGTCGGCGGCGTCCACGAATCCATTCCGGCCGGCGACGAACACGGTGCCGCCGGCAACCGTCACCGGCGCCTGCATGATGTCCGGCATGGAGTCGGCGAACACCCGGTTTTCGCCCACGCCGGTGCAGTCAATCAGCGACTGACGCCAGTGCTCCCTGCCATCGCGAATGTCGAGGGCGACTATCTGGAAATCGGCCGTGCTCACCAGCACGCCGGCGGCGTCACCCGCGAGATCGGCATAGATCGGGTACCTACTCGGCTGTGCCGCCCAGAGCGGCTTCGCCTGCGCGCCCATATCTTCGACGGCTATTACGTTTCCATCCAGCGTCGCGACGCAGACCCTCCTGCCGGACACGAAGGGACGCGCGCGGATCCAGTCGCCGCAGTGGTGCTCCCACAGCAGTTCTCCGCTCTGTTGGTCCAGAGCATACAGCGCCCCGTCGGTTCCTCCGAGGTAGCACCGTCCGTTGGCCAAAGCCGCCGAAGAGAACAGCTGCCTTGAGCGCGGATCGGGCTGGGCGACCGGAGTCTGCCAACGGGGTTGTCCGCTGGCTGCGTCGAGCGCGTAGACCGTGCCGTCGTTGGCGCCGGCATAGAGCACGCCCTCGTGTTCCACGGGCGCCGCTCCCCACGATGCCGCGATCGAGTACGTCCAGGCCACGCGCTGGTCGCCCCATAGATGCAGTGCCCAGAGCGTACCGTCCTCCGCTGCGGCATAGACCCGCTCTCCCGCCAGCACAGGCGCGGCCGGTAGGTAGCCCGTGCGGAATCGCCACCAGGTCCTGCCACTCTTGAGCGACTTCACCAGGATCTCGCTGCCGCCTGTCATCCGGTTGGCGATCAGGTGCTCGGGATTCCTCTCCGCCTGCTGGTACTTCGTCTCCTGAGGTCGGGCAGGCATGCGCCGCACGATGCGGCCGTCTTCGCGGGCGACGACAATGTAGCTGAGCGGCCAGCCGTCGAAGCTCTCCTTCCAGATGGCCAGTTCATCGTCCCCCAACGGCACGACCGTTGAGTAGGCCCGGGTCTGCCTACCGAATCCCCAACGGGGGTTCTCCGCCGCCCAGAGTCGCCGGCCCGTCTTCCGGTCGAGGCACAGCATCGAGGTATCCAGCCCTGGCGAGGCAATGTAGACGGCATCGCCCTCAACAAGCGGCGCCGCGTGCCAAGGCCATCCCACGGGATAGCGCCACACTTCCTCGCCGACAATGGGCCCCGGTTCTAGGGTCGCGCCCGAATGGGTCGGCCCCCCTCCCAATGACGGCCAATCTGCTCCCGGTCGTGGGGCCGCGGTCGCTATCTGGTTCAGCACGGCCGGCAGCGGATCGGCTGCCTCGATCTCGCTGAGCTGCCCCATGGCCTGCTCCCGCAGAGCGTCCATGGGCTGTCCCTGATTCCCTGCCCGCGTCAGCTCCTCCAAGGTCGGGATCAGAGGGGACACGTCGCGCCCCGCGTTGAGCGCATGCCAGTAGCGGGACTCGAAGCTCTCCACAGCGCAAGCACGACCGCCGTGGAGAACGCAAACCGCAATCAGCACGACCGCGCATGTCCTCATTCGTACTGGGATCACCTCGGTATCGCTACGCACGTGCGCTCACGTCCTACGCTTGAATCTCCATTTGTCGACGGCGGGAAGTCCTCGCGGGGCAGAAAGGCGGAGGGCGCAGCCCTGGGGCTAGCAGCCCTCCATGTCGAACTCGGCGATGTCGAACCAGTGGCCGGAGCCGGTCAGGCCGTCCAGCTCCCACTGGAGCAGCTTGACGTGCTCGTCCTCCATCTCAGTCAGCCACTCGTACATTTCGCGGCCCTCGGGGTCGGCTGCCTTCTGGGTCCATTCCTGGTAGAACTCCCTGGCGCGCTGCTCGGCCTGGAGGGCAACCTCAACTGCCTTGATCTCCCGAGTCCTCTCGTCCACCGCCGGATCGCCCTCCTCGGGGAAGACCCACCAGCTCTCGGCGGCCGGCTCCGCCATGGCCTGCTCCTCCACCCCGACGGCCTCGGCTGGGCCCACGATTCTCTCCAGCTCCTGGCGGACGCGCCCCAGGTGCTGGACCTCCTCGTCGCGCAGGCGCGTGAACAGCTTCTTGGCGTTGGGGTCGGCAGTGGTGTCGGCCAGCTTCTCATAGAACCCGTAGCCGACGTTCTCCATGCGGATGGCGTGACATACCGCCTGGACGTCCTCACGAGCGTCGTTGTCCATGGTTCACCTCCACTACGACATACCCGACTTCGCCGCGAGTAAAGCGTGCCCTGGCCCCTAGCGGCGGCCGCCGCGGCAGATGCAGAAGAAGTCGAAGGCCTGCGCCAGGTCGCCATCGCCGACGATGAACCCGTCCTCCGGCGCCTTCGTGGAGGGCATTTGGGCTTGGACCTGGCGCCGCAGGCGGGGCTGGAGCCGATGGAACAGCCACTCTCGCCAGGCCTGGGGCAGGCGCTCGCGCAGCCGCAGGACGTCCAGGCGCAGCCAGGGGCGGGCCGTCTCCTGCATGAGCTCTCGGCGCCGCAGCATCAGCTCCGTCCCCTCGACGGGGAGCATCTCGACCTCCGCGAACTCGGCGCTCAGCAGCGCCCGGAGCTCGTCCGCCCGCAGCTCGTGGCGATGGGGCGGGTAGGGCCCGGGGGACTGGGCCGCGTTGGGCGTGGCCAGCAGCAGTTGGCCGTGCGGTGCCAGGGCGCGGCGCAGCTCGCGCACGGCGCGTGGCTGGTCGCTGAGGTGCTCCAGCACGTGCGAGCAGACCACGGTGTCGAAGCTGGCGGGCGCGAAGGGCAGGGCCTCGGCCGAGCCCGCGCACCAGTGGACCGGGGCGCCGCGGTTGTAGTCGGGCGCATCGCGCACGCGCTGGGGGGAGGCATCCATGCCCACCGCGAAGTCGGCGCGGCGGGAGAGCAGGGCGATCCCCTCCCCCATGCCGCAGCCCACGTCCAGCACCCTTCCGGCGACGATAGTCTGCGCGTGCACGTACGGCGCCCAGGTGCGGGCGAAGGGCCGGCCGGGGGGCCAGTCTTCGCGCCAAATCTGCGCCTGCCTGGGATCAATGGTCTCTGCGGCGCTCAACGCTGGTCGGCGCGCCTCCTGTAGAAGTCCGCGAAGGTGGCCACGGGTAGGCCCCGCTCCGCCACGTAGGCGAGCATGCGATCCACGGTGCCGATCTGGGGGTCGAATCGGTACAGCGACCACGGATGCATGCAGGGGCTGAAGAACTCCAGCTCCTCTTCGAGGGCCTGGTCCAACCAGAGCTTCTCATGGGCGAAGGCCTCGTCAACGGTGGTGGGGACCCGGTCGGGAATGGCGAAGGGATAGAGCGGCGGGAAGAGCGTGATGTTCTGCGTGTAGCCTTTCAGCACGTTGTCGTGCCAGCCGTGCGCGGGTATCTCCAGCAGCTCGGGGTAGCCGTCGGCCTCGTACCAATATGCCTGGGTGAGGCCGTTGGGGATGCTGTCCAGCGGGCCGCGGGCATCGCTGCTGACGAAGCGAAAGCCCGTGCGCCAGAGGATCTCCAGGCGCTCGGGCATGCCCTGGAAGCCCTGATGAAAGCCGCAGCCGGGGCGCAAGCCCAGGCATTCGCGCTCGAAGGTGTCCTCCACCAACTGCTTGCCCCGGGCGACCTCCTCCTCCATCTCCTCCAGGTTGACGGCCGGGCCGTGGGGGCCGGTGGTCTTCAGCATCCGGTGGGAGTAGGTGTGGGTCTGGATATCGAAGAGCGGGTCATCGAGGATCTCCCGGTAGCGCGGGCCGTCCTGCTCCAGCAGCCGTCCCACCACGAAGAAGGTGGCCGGCTGGTTGTGGCGGCGATGCACGGCCGCCACGGCCTCGGCGGCGGCCGGGCCCACCTCCAGGCTCTCCAGATCGTACGCGGCCAGAAAGGTGGTCATCGCCATCCCCCCGAAAGGAAGTCACTGGTGGGCGCCATACACCGGCTGCGGGCATTTCCGCCTGGGCGTGGCCGTCTCCTGGTCAGGCGAACCGTTGACAGCAGGGGGCTCATCGGCCAAGATGACTGATGATGGTCGCTGCGGCGTGGCATAGTGACAGACACATCAGACTTGACCACCGGGAAGAAAGGGGCGGTACCGTGTCCCCTCCGAGGCGATGGTCCAGGTTGGCCGGCCTCTGCCTGTGTGCTGCGTTCCTGGTGATCGCCGCCGCGGCCGCCGCCGCGGACAAGGCGTCGTTCCAGGCCGAGCGCAAACTGGTGGCAAAGGCCTGCAAGGCGTACCAGCGATTCGACATCAACGAGGACGGCCTCATCGAGATCAAGCGCCTGCGGCCGGTGATGGCGGCGCGGGCTACGCGTAAGGCCAGGCAAGAGCGGGGCACGGTGGTGGTTCTGGTGGAGGAGCGGCTGCTTGAGTACGGGAGGCGGCGCGCCAACCTGCGGCCGGCGCTGAGGGGTTATCTAGAGGACCTGGCGGCGGACGGCTATGACGCGCACCTGGTCAAGGCGGCCGTCTACGGCGGGAAGGTGCACCAAGACGGGCGCACGGTGCTGGCGCTGCGCCGGCTGTTCCAGCGCGTGAAGGCGGACGTGCCCGACTTCGCGGGCGCGGTGCTGGTGGGCAACTTCCCCGAGGCCTGCATCGTGCGCCAGTACTACTGGCACAAGCACACCGACATCACCCTCAACGCGAAGACGAAGAACGAGAAGAAGTTCAAAGATGTGGACTACGTGCGCGACCGCGCGGAGCTGGTGGCTGGGCGCGCGGAGTTGATCCTGGCCGACCTCGACGGTCGCTGGGAAGAGGTGTACGTCCAGGAGAAGAGGTCGCTGCCCTACTTCATCGCGGTCTACCCGGGCGGCGAGCGGCAGGAGCAACTGGTCACGGCGGACTACGAGTTCGGCGAGGACACCTTCGAGGACTTCTTCTTCGTCCACGACGGCAAGTGGAAGCAGGAGGACGTCGGCGGCGGGAAGCTGCGCTTCTCTGCGGCCGGCGGCGAGAACGACGAGTGCGCGCCCGCGGACCTGGAGCGGCCCAATCCCATGGCGCGGCCGGACATCATGGTGTCGCGCATCAATGCCCGCCACGTCGGGGTGCGGCCCAAGCGCGGTGTGGTGGGCGTGAACGGGGAGGGCCTGCTGGACGGGCGGGGCCTGCCGCAGAGCGTCACCTTCGCCAACGAGAAGAAGGTGCCCTCGGGCGTCAAGGTGTGGGAGCACGATGAGGCGACCGAGCGGAGGCTGCTGTTGGAGTTCTTCGACAGGAACCACCGCTATCGGCAGGGGGAGTTTCGCTCCTTACGCAAGCCCGCCTCGTTGGTGACCGAGTTTGGCTCGGGGCTGCCGGCGGCCAAGCAGGCCTTCGCCGAGTGGGCCAGGTTCGGCCAGACGGGCTACGACGTGCGGGGGAAGAACACGCAGTTGATCGAGGCGGTGCGCTGGCTGCGGCGGCCGGCGCTGCTGCGCTTCCTCAAGGCCCACAGCGACCCGTGGGGCAGCACCTTCGCCAAGACCGAGGACATCCAGGCGTTGGAGGAGGCGTGCGGAGGAACGGTCTGGGGCTGGCACAAACAGGGCAAGCAGCTCGTCCCGACGCTGGCCAAGAACCCCGGCAAGCTGGACTTCTCCAAGTGCCGCAGCCTGTGGGCCAACGGGCTGCTGCCCGACTGCGCCAGCATGTATACTCACACCGGCTGCGAGGGCATCACGCCCGAGGGCGCGGCCAGCCGGCCCTACACCGACCCTAGCTACGGCTACTGGCAGGGGGCCGAGACGCTGCTGTTCTACTGCAACGGCATCGTGCTCATCGGCAGAGCGAAGGTCTTCTACGATGAGCCGCGGGAGCTGTGCCAGGTGCTGGCCGGCGGCGGCAACTGGGGCGACGGCTGGCGGCACTACTTCGAGGTGGAGTCGGCGGCGCAGGACGTTGACGAGGTCGGCGGCGGCATCGGCCGCAAGCGGGCCTACTTCTGGAGCGTGCTGGGGGACTGGACGGTGACGATGTACCCCAAAGGAGTGCGGCCACCGCACCGAGCCGTCGCCTCCGGAGGCGCCTGATGACCCATCGCGAGCGCTTCGTGCGCACTATGCACTACCAGGAGGTGGATCACCCGCCTGACGAGGAGTTCGGGTACTGGGATGACACGCTGACGGCTTGGCACCAGCAGGGGCTGCCGGAGTGGGTCACAGACAACGGCAAGGCCAACAGGTTCTTTGGCTTTGCCCCCCGGGCGGGCGCGCCGGTGCGCCTGGGGCTGATGCCGGGCTTCGAGAGCAAGGTGCTGGAGGAGGACGAGCGACACCAGGTGGTGCAGGACGGCAGCGGCGTCACGCACATGGTCAACAAGGACGGGTCCTCCACCATCCCCAAGTACCTCAAGTTCCCCGTCGAGACGCGTGAGGGCTGGGAGGACTTCAAGCGACGCCTGAACCCGGTCACGCCGGGCCGATACCCGGAGAACTTCAAGCAGCGGATGGAGCGTCTGGCTGAGGCTGAGGTTCCCGTGGGCATCGGCTTCGGCAGCCTGTTCGGCTGGCTGCGGAACTGGATGGGCTTTGAGAACATCTCCATCGCCTGCGCCGAGGATCCCGGCTGGATAGATGACATGGTGGAACACCTGTGCCAGTTCATCATCGCGCTGATACGCCCGGTGCTGGAGTTCCCGGGGGTGAGGTTCGACTACGCGTCCGGCTGGGAGGACATGTGCTTCAACCACGGGTGCATCATCTCGCCGGCCATGTTCGAGAAGTTCCTGGTGCCGCGCTACCGGCGCATCACTGAGCTGCTGCACGCGCACGGCTGCGACGTGGTCATCACCGACTGCGACGGGAACATCAATGACGTGGTGCATCTGTGGCTGGAGGCGGGGGTCAACTGCATGTTCCCCGTGGAGGTGGCGGCGGGCACGGACCCGGTGGCCCTGCGCGAGCGCTTCGGGCGCGATATCCTCCTGGCCGGCGGAGTGAACAAGCGCGAGCTGGCCAAGGACAAGGGGGCCATCGAGCGCGAGGTGCACCGTTTGCTGCCGCTGGTGGAGGAGGGCGGCTATATCCCCCACGTGGACCACCGCGTGCCGCCCGACGTGAGCTACGACAACTACCTGTACTACCTGGACTGCAAGCGCGAGGTGTTCGGGATTCCGAAGCCGGAGGCATATGAAGAGCCGGTGCAGAGCTAGGGCTGAGGTGGAGGGACGGACATGAGCAGGAGTGCGGTTTTGGCGATGCTCGCGGCCGCGGGCACGGCCCTGGCGGCAGGTGCTGGAGCCAGCGCGCAGCGGGTCATCTGGCTACAGGAGTTCGGGACGACGGCCGACGACGGTGCCAAGGCCGTGTGCACCGATCGAGGGGCCGTCTACGTCGTCGGATACACCTCCGGCGCCCTGCCCGGGCAGGCCAGCGCGGGCGAAGCTGATGCCTTCATTAGGAAGTATGGCCGCAACGGCAACGAAGTGTGGACGCGACAGTTCGGGACGGCGGGCGAGGACTGTGCGCTGGGTGTTTGCGCCGACGAGAGCGGAGTCTACGTCCTGGGTTGGACCGATGAAGCTCTTCCCGGCCAGGTGAGTGCAGGGAGGCAGGACGCGTACGTGCGGAAGTACGACCCCGACGGCGAGGAGCTGTGGACCCGGCAGTTCGGTGCCTACGGGTACGACCTTGCAGGCCACGCCTGCGCGTATGGCGGGGCCGTCTACGTGGCCGGCCAGGTGGAGGGAGCGCTGCCTGGCCAGGAGTCGTGGTACGACCACGACGCGTTCGTCAGGAAGTACGACGCCGACGGGCACGACATGTGGACCCACCAGTTCGGCACGCTCAAGGGCGACCACGCCTACGGAGTGTGCGCCGACGAGAGTGGCGTCTACGTGGTGGGCGCGACGAGTGGCGACCTGTTCGAGGACGCACCGCGGCTCTACTCCTACGGCTTCGCCCGGAAGTACACGCACGAGGGCGAGGCGCTGTGGGCCGACCAGTTCGAAGTGCCGCCGCCGCACAGCTACCGGCAGACCTCGCCCGTGCAGGCCTTCGCGGTCTCGGCGGCTGCGGGGCAGGTGTACATCGCGGGGCGAGTGTGGGGCAGCTTCCACCACGTGTGGAGGGGCGCCGGGCTCAAGGACTGGTTCATCCAGCGCCGCGCGCCGGACGGGCGGGTGGAATGGACGAAGCAGTTCGGCACAGTCATTGACGACTGCGCCAACGGAGTATGTGCGGATGCGAATGGCTGCTACGTCGTCGGCTACACGTCGGAGGGCACTTACGGCAGCAGCATGGAGGCGTACGTGGCGCGTCACGATGCCGCAGGTGACCAACTATGGACGATGGTGTTCGGCTCCAAGGGAAGCGATGTGGCCCACGGGGTGGATGCGGATGACAGCGGGGTGTACGTCGTCGGACGGGTATCCGGTCCGCTCCAAACGGGGTTGTACAAGCCGCATCCGATACCGGGCACGCCCGGGGTGACCGGCGATACGGGTGCCTCGGAAGAATGGGACAGGGGGCGCGAGGCCTTCGTGATGAAGCTGGCGCGTGAGGCCGGGCCGTAGGCGCCCCGTTGTGAGGCACATGGTCGTGAAAGCGCCCTGACCTCAAATGGAGGGGAGCAGAGGTCAGGGCGCAAACGTGCCCGGGGCGCCGTGTTGGGCCAGCGCCGCATGCGTTTGGGGTCGGCAGTCACCTACCAGTAGCTCTGGCGCCAGGGGCCGCCGTAGCGGCCGTAGCCGCCGTTGCCAAAGCCACCGTTGCCGAAGCCGCCATTGCCGTAGGGGCCGTTGCCAATGCCGCCATTGCCCAGGGCGAGGCCGTAGCGGTGCAGGTTGCCGTAGGGCCCGTTGCCCAAGGGCCTGCTGCCCCTCAGGTAACCCCCGCGCGCCTGCCGGTAGAAGGGCCGGGCCAACACGTCGCTGTCGAAGTAGCTGTTGCCGAAGCCGCCGTTGCCGTAGCCCTCATTGCCGTAGAAGCCGCCGCCGAGGCCGCCGTTGCCAAAGCCGCCATTACCAAAGCCCCCGTTGCCGTAGCCCCCGCTGCCATAGCCGGCATTGCCGTAGGGCCCATAGCCGCCGTAGCCGACCGGCAGCCGGCGGCGATCCTGGTGGAAGCGCTGGAATTGGGCCGGGGTGGGTGGTGGGGCGGGTGGTTCCGGCACGAAGGCGGGCCCGGGCTCGCCTGCGTATCCGCCCACGGGCGCCTCGCGTCGCTCAGGCAGCTCGCCCGGAGGCTCCAGCTCGCGGATCTCCGGCCGGGCGGCCTCCTCCTCCACGGGCTCAGACCCCACCGGCTCGAAGGCAGGCTCGGGCGCGGGCGGCTCGGGGGGGCGGATGATGTAGACGCCGTCCTTGACCTCATAGGTGGCGTCGGCGCCCTCCGCCAGCAGGGCCAGGGCCGAGGACAGCGGCACCTCACGCAAGCCGATGCTCATCTCGCCCGGAACGTCCCGGAGGAGCAGGTAATCGAGGTCGGGAGCTTGCTGGGCCAGCGCCTCCAGTGCCTCAGCCAGCGTGACGTTCTTGAGGTTCAGCGTGACCGTGGGCTCATCGGCGATGGCCAGGGAAGCAGACAGACAAAGCAGGGCGGCGAGCGACAGGACCGCCGCGAGTCGCGCGTGGTGTTCCACTTGTGAACCTCCCCTCCGACCAGCCTACGTCTTTGCGCACTACTGTGTATAACAGCGGCCACAACTGCGGCTAGTGTTCCCGAGGCAAGGCGCATCTTGGTGGCCTGCGCCACGGAGGCAGCGAGGAGCCTGCCGCAGGCGCCGACTGCTGCGCTCGTCCGGCTAGTGCGTCAGCGCATATATGACCAAGTTGACGCCCATGCGCAGGGCGGCTTCGCGCTTCTCGGGCGGGTCGTGGTGCACCTCGGGGCTCTCCCAGCCATCGCCGAGGTCGGTGTTGTAGCTATAGAACAGCACGACGCGGCCCTTGTCAATGATGGCGTAGCCGTGCGGCGGGCCGCCGTAGTGCTCGTGGATCTTGGGCAGCCCGTCGGGGAAGTCGTAGAAGGAATGGTATATCCCGTGGTCATAGGGCAGCTCGACCAGGTCACGGTCGGGGAAGAGGGTCTTGACCGCCTTGCGGAAGTGCGGGTCCATCCCGTAGTTGTCGTCCACGTGGAAGAACCCGCCGCCGAGCATGTAGCGGCGCAGGGCGTCGGCCTCCTCCTCGGTGAAGCGGATCTGGCCGTGGCCGGTGGCGTAGAGGTAGGGGTAGCTGAACAGCTCGGGGTCGGTGGGGGAGACGACCGCCTCCTTCTCGGCCGCCTTGATGGTGGTGCGCTCGCGGACAGCCGCCAGCAGATTCGGCAGGGAGGAGCGATTGCTGTACCAGTCGCCGCCTCCGCCGTACTTGAGGCGGGCGATCTGGAACTCCGCCTCAGCCCCGACAGTCGTCGCGGCGACTGCCGGCAGAGCCGTCAGGCACAGAAGCGCTACCCCACGCCCCATCTTCGCCGCAACCCCCAATCGAGCGCCGCGAGCGCCAGGAACAGGGCAAGGTACGGCCAGAGATGCGCCAGGCGGAGGCGCCGGGAGAGTGTGATCTCTCGCGGCTGGGCTTGGATCAGATCGGCCAGCTCGCCCATGCGGCTGAGCGGAACGTAGGCGCCGCCGGTCCGCCTGGCGATCTCCTCCAGCAGCGGCTCGTTCATCTCGGGCCGGCGGAACTCCTCCGCCTGCGGCTCCACGGCGAACTCCCGCTCGGCCGAGCCGAGGTTGGTGCCCCCGCGTTTGGCCTGGACGCTGACCTTGTGCGCGCCCTCGGCGCTCGTGCGGTAGGTGCCCTCGTAACGCCCCGGTGCGTCGGGCACTGGGTAGCAAGCGACCTGGTGCTCGGAGCCGTCGGGCTGCTTCACGGTGGCCGTGACCTGCGCGTCGCCGACCGGGGCGAAGGCCTCGTCGCGGACGGTCACCGCGATGCGAACGGCGTCGCCGGCGGCGTAGGTGTCCCGGTTGAGCTGGACCGAGACGCCCCGCTCGGCCTCAATGGTCGAGAGCCACCACACCAGCGCGCGCCAGAACTTGGCGTGGGCGGCCCTCGTCTGCTCGGTGGCGTGCTCGGATCGCACCCACCGCCAGGTGGAGTCGGTGGCGACGGCCAGCACTTTGGCTGAGCCGACGCGCCGGACCGCCACGAGGGGCGCCGAGGCGCGGCCCGGCGGGCTCGCGGTCAGGAGGGAGACGGCGCCGGGGCGTAGGGCACGGGCGACGTTGAGGCCGGCCAAGGCGGGGAGGTTGGGCCAGTTCACCTCGCCGCGCACGGCGGCCAGAGCGGGGTGGGTCTGGCCGGCCTCGCTCAGGCGGACCTGTGCGGCCGTGGGCTGGTAGCCTGAGGCGCCCGAGAATGGGAGCAGCGGGCTGAGGGGCGTGT
The DNA here is from genome assembly GCA_046760465.1 of Armatimonadota bacterium. Taxonomy (GTDB): domain Bacteria; phylum Armatimonadota; class Zipacnadia; order JAUWAU01; family JBHIEF01; genus JBHIEF01. The sequence continues at coordinate 23,895 of JBHIEF010000038.1, forward strand.
CTGCGTGGCTGGGCAGGCTCTCACTGCCGCCCAGGAGGCCGAGACCGAGGCCCTTGCTGCGCACCAGGCGGGACGCCTCGGCGAGGAAGCTGCGGCCCACGTCGGGCGGGGCCAGGTGGCCGATGATGATGGCGTCGTACCGAGCCAGGTTGGCGCCGCCAGGCACGGCTTGGCCCTTGGCCGGCGACGGCTGCTCGCGCCAGAAGCCGCCCGAGGGGTCCTTCTTCAGGTAGATGGTCAGGTTGAGCTTCTCCAGCGGCTCCAAAGCTCGTCGGAGCGCGGCGAACTCCTGCCGCGGCCGGTCCACCAGCAGGACCTTGCGGTCGCCCTGGGTAACGCGGAGGAAGAAGGTGCGCTCGTTGTTGCGGTCGCTCAGTTCGTCCGCCAGCGGCTGGACGCGCACGCTGTAACGGAACAGGCCGAGCTCGCCCGGGGTGGTGCGGACGCGAAGCTCCTTCGGCTCGCCGGGGCGCTGGTCGGCCGTCTGGGAGGCGACCTCGCGGTCGCCACGGCGCAGCGCCACCTTCGCCTGGGCGCTCTCGTACCCGTAGGCTCGAAGGCGAGCGACGACCTCGGCCTGTTCGCCGCGGGCCACCTGCTTCGGGGCCAGAACGTGCCCCAGCTCGAGATCGCGCGGCCGCTCAGCAGCGCCCACTCCGACGGTGTAGACGGGCAGGCCGCGGGCGGCGAGGGCGACGTCGGCTGCGCCAGACCCTTCGGTGTCCTGGCCGTCGGTGATCAGGACGATGGCGCTCAGGCGACGCGGGCCTGTCTCGTCGGCAGGTGCGGCCACGGCCGCGGCCAGGTCGGTGCGCGCGCCGGTGGGCTTCAGGCCGCCGAGATCGCTGGTCCGGTGGGCCTCCTGAGCGAAGCCGTAGGTCAGGAAGGTGGCCTCCGCCCCGAGTTGGTCGCGGCCGGCTCGGGCTCTTAGTTGTGCAAGCGCGGCCGCCAGGCGGGTCTGGCCAGAGGTCGCATCGGGGATGGACATGCTCTGCGAGGCGTCAACGAGGACGGCCAGGTAGGGCGGGATGGCGTGGGCGCCGGTGCGCCACAGGCTCAAGTCGGCCAGGCCGAGGGCAACGACGGCGAACAGCAGCAGGCGGCTGCCGGCCAGCGCCACGCGCTGAGCCCTGCCGAGGCTGCCCAACGCGCGCCAGGACAGTAGCAGGAGACCGATGGCGACGAGGGCGGCGAGCACGACGGCGACGAGGATGAAGGGGGACCGCGGCAGGGTCACTGGCTGCTCCACATCACATCGGCCCGCGCCGGGGCGGGGCGCTCAGCCGGTGTGAGGGAGTATAGCACAAAGTAAAACGGCCCCTCAACGGGGCCGTTCCCGGCAGGACGATCAGGCGAATACCCTCAGAGCATCTCTGCCGGAAGCTCCTCGGCGGCGCCTTCCTCTTCCTCGGCGCCGGGCAGCTCCACATCAGGGGTCGGCATCACACTGACGTCTGGGGGCAGAGGCGGCAGAGCCGGCATCTCCATCCAGTCCATGCCCCGGATCTCCTCCTCGCGCAGGCCGCGGTCGGTGGGAATGACTATGGGCTGACCCCTTCCCGAGGGCCGGTCCAGGCGCATGTTGGGCTGCGGCTGCTCCGGCACGCGCAGGACGCTCCTGACCACCTCGGGGTTGTCCAACATGCCAAAGCCGACCACTATGGCCATGGCCACTACCACCAGTGCGAGAATGACATTGGTGCGATCGCGGCCCTTGCTTTGCTTCATGCTTGCCTCCAGAGGGTCAGTGCTGGGCGTGCCTAGTCGACCTCCCAGGAGAGGAGGTCAACCTGTCCCTCGCTCCCGGGCAGGCCGGCGATGTTCTTCAGGCGCCGGTCGTAGATGACGTCCAGCGTGCCGCGGGTCGTGATCATATCGGCGGCCACGGCGCCGAATACGCGGGCCGTGCCGGCGCCCGTGAACTCGACCTCGTTAATGACGTTGTGGGCATAGACCAGGCCATAGACGTCGGCCGTGCCCATGATGCGGAAGTCGCCGGTGGTGAGCAGGGCCAGGCCGCTGCCGGGGTCGGCGTAGTCCACCGTGCCCGTGACCCGGAAGCCCTGGGTGGAGACGATGGTCCCCACGCCGGTGAACTGGCCGGAGAGCTTGACCAGGCCATCCACGAAGATGATCTTCGGGTCGTCCCACGTACCCAGGACGCCGCCCGAGATGGTGGTGTCCCCCACGAGGATCTCATCGGCATTGGACTCGTACCAGGCCAGGTCTATCTCTGGGAAGGTGAGCTTGCCGCCATGGGGATACAGTGCTCCCATGCTCTGGTTGACGCTGCCCTCGATGCTCCCAGTCGACCTGACGTTACCGATCACGTCCGGTGTGCCGTCGAAGGTGATGTTGCCGGTGGAGTAGATGCCCTCGCCACCCTCCTCAACGATGACCTCATCGGGGTTGGGCGGCGGGTCGGGCACGGGTGGGGGGTTGCCGATGGGGCAGAGGCTTCCCTTGGGCAGCGGCGGATAGACCTCGTGGCCCTTGGAGCACACGCACTCCGGGTTGCCGTCCACGAACACGGTGCCGGTCATCGTCAGGTTGTGGTCGGAGAAGAGCGCGTGCCCGAAGACCGCCGACTTGAAGGGCATGTAACGCAGCACCGCGCGGACTCTCTCCCGCTGGCCGTTGGCGGCGCGGCCATTGGACACCACCAGGGCCAGGTTGTCGGTCAGGTAGGG
>JBHIEF010000039.1:0-26569 GCA_046760465.1 Armatimonadota bacterium
TGGATAGAGCAGGAACCTCCTAAGTTCAAGGTCGCCCGTTCGAGTCGGGCCGGGGGCGCCAGCAACGACAGGTGGCGGCTGGCAGGCTTCAGGTGTCAGCTTCCAGGTTTGCGCGGAGGGGTGGCCGAGTCTGGCTGAAGGCGCACGACTCGAAATCGTGTAGTGGGGCAGCCCCTCACTCGTGGGTTCGAATCCCACCCCCTCCGCCACCATCCGGGCGGCCTCTCTCGGCCAGAGGCACGGTGCATGCGGAAGCTGACGCTCTACCTCGAGACCTCAGTGCCCAACGCGCTTCTGGCTGACTCCACGCCGGAGCGCCAGCGGGCCACCGAGCGGCTCTTCGAGGAGCTTCGTCAAGGCGTGCACGAGGCCGCAGTCAGCGACCTGGTAATCCAGGAGCTGGCCCAGGCGCCCCAGGGCATTCGGGAGCGGCTCATGGAGGCCGTCGGCTCCGCCAGCCCGGTGCGACTGACGGTCGAGGCCGCAGCCCTAGACCTCGCCGACGAGTTCGTCGCCATGGGGCTGATCCCAGCGCGCTACGTCGCCGATGCGCGCCACCTGGCCTGTGCCATCGTCGGTGAGGTGGACGCCCTGGTCAGTTGGAATCTAAGGCACATCGTGCGCCTGCGTACGAGACGAGAGGCAAACGCCGTTGCAGTCCTGCGGGGATACCGGCCGATTGAGATCTGCACGCCGGAGGAGGTCGTGGGGAGTGCCCAGTCTGGAGCAGATTCTTGACGAGCTGCACGAGCTGCGGGCGCGGCGAGCGGAGGAGGAGAAGGGGCAGTCTCGCGAAGAGATCCTCCGCTGCGTGCGCGAGCAGGCCGACGCAGCCATCGAGCAATACGGCTTGCGACTTCGGCCCCCATTGACCAGAGCGGAGAGGTGACCGAGTGGCTTAAGGTGCGCGCCTGGAGAGCGCGTCTGGGCGTAAGTCCAGCGTGGGTTCGAATCCCACCCTCTCCGCCAGTTGACGTTCGGCGTCAATTGACCCTGAGCAAGGCGGCGCGAAGCGTCGCCGCGTCGAAGGGCCCTATCCGGACAGGCCGTGATAGGGCAGGAACTGGCCTCCTGCCCCACGGCGGAAGTGACGAAGGAGTTTGGCCGGCGCGGCCGGAACCAGGTTTGTGACCGTGCTAGACGGGGAGCCGGCGGTGCCCTGTACCCGAAATCCGCCTGATGCGGGGTCGAATTCCCGCCCGAGGTCTCGTCTCTTCAGGTCTGACCGACGTAAGTGGCGATGAAGGTTGGGTCCCGCGCAACGAAGCCTTGCGAACCCCGTCAGGTCCGAGAGGAAGCAGCGGTAAGCAACCATCCTTCGTGTGCCGCGGGAAACCTGGCTGGAGCTAACTGCGACGGTTCCGCTGGGGGGGCGTTATCGACGGCGGGTGCACGGTCACTCTGACCATTCTCGCTGGCTTGGCGCAAAGGCCAGCGTTTTGGCGCCATTCTGATGCCATACGTTCCGCTTACCCTTAAGTACCGACCCCAGCAGTTCGACGAGGTGGTGGGCCAGCGGCACGTGAGCCAGACGCTCATGAACGCCGTGGCCAGCGACCGGCTGGTGCACGCCTACCTGTTCGCCGGGCCGCGCGGCACGGGCAAGACCAGCACGGCGCGCCTGCTGGCCAAGGCCGTCAACTGCGAGCGCGGGCCCACACCTACCCCCTGCAACGAGTGCTCCATCTGCACCAGCATCCGCGAGGGCCACGCTCTGGACATCATCGAGATAGACGCGGCCTCCAACCGGGGCATTGACGAGATCCGCGACCTGCGCGAGAAGGTCAAGTACAGCCCCGCGCAGTGTCGGGCCAAGGTCTACATCCTCGACGAAGTCCACATGCTCACCAAGGAGGCCTTCAACGCCCTCCTGAAGACCCTGGAGGAGCCGCCCGCGCACGCCTTCTTCGTGCTGGCGACCACCGAGCCGCACAAAGTGCCCCCCACCATCCTCTCCCGCTGCCAGCGCTTCGACTTCCGGCTCATCCCCAGCCCCGAGATCGAGGAACTGCTTAGGCAAGTGGCCGAGCAGGAGGGCATTCAGGCCGATGAGGAGGCACTGGAGTCCATCTCCCGCGCGGCCGGTGGGGCTGCCCGGGACGCCCTCAGCATCCTGGACCAGACCGTGGCCTTCAGCGAGGACACGATCACCCTCGAGGACGTAACGCAGGTCCTGGGAGCCACCGAGGCGCGCCTGGTGGCCGAGATGGCCGACATCCTGATCCGCAAGGACACGGCGGCGGCCTTCGAGTTGGTGGGCAGCATCATCAACGAGGGCAAGGACATCGGCCAGCTCATCGTGGACCTGACGGCGTATCTGCGCAACCTGCTGCTACTGACGCTGCGCTGCGAGGCGACCGAGGTGCTGGGTATCCCGGCTGCTGAGGCGGCCCGGCTCCAGGAGCAGAGCAGGCAGACCGATACCGACACCGTGATGGCGGCCATCCAGGTGCTCAACGAGGCGCAGGGCGAGATCCGGCAGAGCAGCCAGCATCGCATCATCCTGGAGCTGGCGTTGGCCCGCATCTGCGCGCGCGAGGAGCTGGCGGCCGCGCCTGCCCCGGCTGCGGAGCCGGCCCAACCAGAGCCGGCCCGCCCTGAGCCCGAGCCGGCCGCCGCGGCGGAGGCGGCCGCTCCCGAGGGCATGCCCGAGCTGGCCGCAGTCATGGCCAACTGGGACGGCGTGATGAACGGCCTGATGGGCTCCATCAAGGCCTGCCTGCGCAACGGTCGGCCCACTGCCGTCCAGGACGGCGTCGTCACCATCACCTTCGACAGCCAGTTTCATCACGACCAGATCGCGGACCGCTACAGCGCCCAGGTGCAGCAGGCGCTGAGCGCCGCCTGTGGCCAGGAGTTGACCATCAACTGCGTGCTCGAGGAGGGAGCCGCCCAGCCCACGGGCGAGCGGGCAGCCACCGTCGAGGACGTGCTCACCCTCTTCCCGGGCAGCGCCGTGGTGGGCGAGGAGGACGCGGGCGCTTAGGAGCTGCCCGGACCCGCGACGACGTGCCCGCCGGCCCCCATCCCAGCAGGGAGAGGGCGAAGGAAAGCGAGAGCCGCTGATCATGGACAATCCCCTGAAGGGTTTTCTGGGAGGCCAGATGGCCAAGATGCTGGAAAACGTGGTGGAGAACCAGAAGCGCGTGGCCGAGGAGCTGGAGGCGATGGTCGTCGAGGCCAGCAGCGGCGGCGGTGCGGTGCGGGCGAAGGCTACCGGATCGGGGCGCCTGCTGGACGTTGAGATCGCGCCCGAGGTAGTGGACCCAGACGACATCGAGATGCTTCAGGACCTCATCATCACCGCCGTGCGTGAAGTCCTGCGACAGGCTAACGAGGCCGCGAAGCAGAAGCGGATGCAGGCCCTGGGCCCGTGGGGCGGCCTCATCGGCGATATGGGTGAAGGGCTGATGTAGGCCCGCCCCGAGGCTTCATCAACGTGGATTACGCGCAACCACTTGCCCAACTGATGCAGGAGCTGGAGAAGCTCCCCGGCATCGGCCCCAAATCGGCCCAGCGGCTGGCCTTCTGGCTGCTGAAAGCGCCGGCCGAGGAGGCCGAGGCGCTGGCCCAAGCCATCCACCGGGTCAAGAGTGAAATCTCGCATTGCTGCACGTGCTTCAACTTCACCACCGGCGACACGTGCCGCCTCTGCTCCGATGACCAGCGTGATCACTCCCTCATCTGCGTGGTCGGGGAGCCGCACGACGTCATCGCGCTGGAGCGCGGCGGGGATTACCACGGCGTCTACCATGTGCTCCAGGGGCTGCTGTCACCGCTCGAGGGGGTCGGCCCCGAGGAGCTGCGCATACAGGAGTTGGTGGACCGAGTTCGCAGCGGCGAGGTGCGGGAGACGATCCTGGCCACCAGCCCCACGCCCGAAGGCGAGGCCACGGCGGAGTACATCCGAGGCCTACTGTCCGACCTCGACGTCAAGGTGACGCGCATCGGACTCGGACTGCCCATCGGCGGCGAGCTGGACTACGCCGATGACATTACCATCGCCCGGGCCATCGAGGGGCGAAGGGAGATGTGAGGCCGCTCATACCGATGCCGCCAGTGCGCCAGCTATACTGACTAGGCTCGGCATACTGGCGGCCTCGCGGTGGGCGATTGCTTCCCCCCGTAGTCTAAGGAGGGCTATCCATGCCGATGACTGAGGTGGTCTGGCACGGCCGTGGCGGTCAGGGAGCCAAAACGGCCAGCTACATCCTGGCTGAAGCGGCCATGGAGGAGGGCGCCAAGATCCAGGCGTTTCCCGAGTACGGAGCCGAACGCAGGGGCGCGCCCATGAAGTCGTACGTGCGCATCAGCGACGCCCCCATCCGCCTGCGCTGCGCCGTCACTGCCCCCCAGGTCGTGGTCGTGCTCGATCCGACCTTGCTGGGCAGCGTGGACGTCACCGAGGGCCTGGCCAAGGACGGCGTGCTGATCGTCAACACCAGCGAGCCCCCGTCCGACGTGCGCAGGCAGCTCAACACGAATGACTACAAGCTCTACACGGTGGACGCCACCAAGATCGCGCTGGAGACCATCAAGCGGCCCATACCTAACACGCCCATGTTGGGGGCGCTGGCCAAGACTACCGACCTGCTCACCATCAAGGGCGCAACCACCGCCGTGCGCAAGAAGTTCCAGGGCAAGCTGGCGCCCACGGTGATCGAGGGCAATGTGCAGGCCATCGAGCGAGCGCACGAGGAGGTAAGAGGCGAGTGAGCACCCCACGGAAGGACGCAACCTGGAAGGAGCTGGCCGAGGCCGGCATCATACCGCATCCCGGCAATGCCCAGGAGTGGGAGACGGGCAGTTGGCGCACCATGCGCCCCATCCGGGATGACGAAGCCTGCACCAACTGCCTACAGTGTTGGGCCTACTGCCCGGACCTGGCCATCCTGTGCCTTGAGGGCAACGTCAAGGGCGCGCCCATTGACTACCGCTACTGCAAAGGGTGTGGCATCTGCGCTGAGGTCTGTCCGGTAGACTGCATTGAGATGATCCACGAGGCCGAGGCCTCGGACGAGCAGCGAGACGCGGCCATCGCCGCCGCCAAGGAGGCGCGAAGCTGACATGCCTCAACTGCTGGCCTTAGAGGGCAACGAAGCGACTTCGCACGCCATGCGTCAGGTGAACCCCGACGTGGTGGCGGCATATCCCATAACGCCGCAGACGGAAGTGGTGCAGAAGTTCAGCGAGTTCGTCCACAACGGCGAGGTGGCGACTGAGTTCGTGCCCGTGGAGAGCGAGCACTCGGCCATGAGCGCCTGCATCGGGGCGGCCGCCGCCGGGGCCCGGGTGATGACCGCCACCTGCGCCAACGGCCTGGCGCTGATGTGGGAGATGGTCTACATCGCCGCCTCCCTGCGCCTGCCGGTGGTCATGAGCGTGGTCAACCGAGCGCTCAGCGGCAACATCAACATCCACTGTGACCATGCCGACAGCATGGGCTGCCGCGACGCCGGCTGGATCCAACTCTACGCCGAGGATGCGCAGGAGGCCTACGACAACTTGATCCAGGCCGTGCGCATCGCCGAGGCCTGCCGGCTGCCGGTCATGAACTGCTACGACGGCTTCTTCATCAGCCACTCGGTCGAGGGCGTGCAGCTCGAGGACGACGAGGCGGTCAAGCAGTTCGTGGGCGAGTATGAGCCGGCCTACAGCCTGCTGGACGTGGACAACCCCATCACCGTCGGCCCACTGGATCTTCAGGACTTCTACTTCGAGCACAAGCGGTCCGAGTGGGAAGCGTACGCCCCCGTCCCGCAGCACATCGCGGACGTGGGCAGGCAGTTCGGCGAGGCCTTCGGCCGGGAGTACGGGCTGCTCGACCCCTTCCTGATGGAGGACGCGGACCTGGCCCTGGTCGCCCTGGGCTCGACCGCGGGCACGGCCAAGGACATCGCCGACCAGCTCCGGCGCGATGGACGCAAGGCCGGCGTGCTGAAGGTCCGCGCTTTCCGGCCCTTCCCGGGCGAGGCGATCGTCGAGGCCTTGGCCGATCGCAAGGCAGTAGCCGTGTTGGACCGGTGCGCCTCTTTCGGCGCGCCCTTTGGGCCACTTTACACCGAGATCACCTCGGCACTGTACCGCGCCGGTGCCCAGGTGCCCGTGGCCGGCTACATCTACGGGCTGGGCGGACGCGAGATTCGGCCCGAGCACCTCGTTCAGGTCTACGACGACCTGGACGAAGTGGCGGCCGCCGGAGCCCCGGCCGAGGTACGGTTCCTGGGAGTGCGGGAGTAGAACGAGGGAGCTTGACGGCCTGACGCGCGACGCTCAAGACGTCACACTGGAGGCGAACAGCCTTGGCAACCATAAAGCAGCTAGTTCAGCGCGAGGACCGACTCACCGGCGGGCACCGCCTCTGCGGCGGCTGCGGCGCGCCCATCGCAGCCAGGCACATCCTGCTGGCGACGGAGAACCCGCTGGTCATGTCCTGCGCCACCGGGTGCCTCGAGGTGGCCACCACCATCTACCCCTACACGGCCTGGAAGATCCCCTGGATCCACAGCGCCTTCGAGAACTCCGCCGCCACCATCGCCGGCGTGGAGGCAGCCTACCAAGCGCTGAAGCGTTCCGGCAAGGTCACGCAGGACATCAAGTTCGTCGCGTTTGGGGGCGACGGCGGCACCTACGACATCGGCATTCAGGCTCTGTCGGGCGCGCTCGAGCGCGGGCACGACATGCTCTACGTCTGCTACAACAACGAGGCTTACATGAACACCGGCGTGCAGCGCTCGGGCGCCACGCCCATTCACGGCGCCACCACTACCAGCCCAGTCGGCAGCGTCGTCCCTGGCAAGCCCCAGAACCGCAAGAACTTGACCGAGATAGTAGCGGCCCATGACGCTCCCTACGTGGCCCAGGCCAGCTCCGGCAACTTCCGCGACCTCAACAAGAAGGCCGAGAAGGCCTTTGCCATCGAAGGGGCCTGCTTCATCAACGTGCTCTCGCCCTGCCCGCTCGGTTGGATCAGCGATGCCAGCAAGACCGTGGAGATCTGCAAACTGGCCGCCGATACGTGCTTTTGGCCCCTCTACGAAGTGGAGCACGGCCAGTACAAACTCACCTACAAGCCGCGGGAGAAGAAGCCGGTGGAGGAGTACATCAGCACCCAGGGCCGCTTCCGCCACATCATGCGCGACGAGAGCAAGAAGCTGCTACGAGACATTCAGGAGGAAGTGGACCGCGAGTGGGAGCGGCTGCTGAAGAAGTGCGGGGAGGCCTAGCAGGACTTGGCCGCGGCGTTGTGCTATCGGCAGTGCCTACGGGCCGGGCCGGCCAGCCCGGCCTGCACGCTTTCTGATCGGGCGCGTGGGCTCCGTACGGCTCACTCGCCCAGGCGCGCGGGATTGTCGTCCAACGCTTTGACGTGGCCGAACGGAAGTGATAGTATTCGCCTTACCTTGAGGGGCCCGGCCCCGAATCTGGCCCCAGTGACGGCATTCTCGGATGTCTTCTGCGCTGCTGGCAGTCCTGATACTGGCCTCTCTGTACCTGGGCTACCGTTACTACGGCCGTCATCTCGAGCAACGGGCCGTGGAGCCCGATGCCGACGCCCCAGTGCCGGCCACCGCCCAGCGCGATGGCATTGACTACGAGCCGGCGCGCCCCATCGTGCTGTTCGGCCACCACTTCTCCTCCATCGCCGGCGCCGCGCCCATCATCGGCCCCGCTCTGGCCCTGTGCGTGTTCGGCTGGGTGCCCTCCATCCTCTGGATCATCCTGGGCGTCATCTTCATCGGCGCCATGCACGACTACCTGACTCTGATGGTCTCCGCGCGCCACCGCGGCGTATCCGTGGCCGAGGTGGCGGAGACATACCTGGGATCGCGGGCCAGCGGCGGCTTCGCCGTCTTCCTCTGGCTGGCCCTGATCCTCGTCATTGCCGTATTCGGCGTGTTGGGCGCCAAGACGCTTATCGCGAACCCCCAGATGGTCATCCCCACCCTCGGCATCATCCCCCTGGCCATGGTCTTCGGCTGGGGCCTACGCTCGGGCAAGCTGGGCGTGGGCTGGGGCAGCCTGGCCGCCGGCATTGGCCTGGCCGCGCTGATCGGCATCGGCTACTACCGGCCTCTTGCCCTGCCCGACGCCCTGTTTGGCTACGAGCTTCCTGACCAGGCGCAGGTCAACATCTGGTTCGGCATCCTGATGGTCTACTGCCTGGTGGCCTCGCTGCTGCCGGTGTGGCTGCTGCTTCGGCCGCGAGACTACCTCAGCACCTTCCAGCTCTTCGCCGGCCTGGGGCTCGGCTTCGTCTGTGTGCTGCTGGCCAACCGAGCCCTGGAGGCTCCCGCCTACCTGGGATTCCAGTCGGCCAAGGGGCCGCTGTGGCCCATGCTATTCGTCATCATCGCCTGCGGCGCCGTCAGCGGCTTTCATGCCGTGATCGCCAGCGGCACCACCTCCAAGCAACTGCCCAACGAGACCGCGGGGCGCCCGATTGGCTATGGCGCCATGGTCATGGAGGCCGTCCTGGGCGGGCTGGCTCTGCTGGTGATCGGCGGAGGCCTCTACTGGAGCGGCGCACACACCACCCCCGGCGGCGCCTCGCTGGTGGCGCCCGACATCGTCCTGGGCAAGGAGGGCGCCATCGTTGCCTTCAGCCGAGGCTTCGGGACGGTGGTCAGCGACGCGCTGGCCTTCATCCCCTTCGCGCTGGCTGCCCTTTTCGGGGCCATCATGCTCAAGACGTTCATCCTCACCTCCCTGGATACGTGCACGCGGCTGGCGCGCTTCGTGGTCACCGAGTCGCTGGGCGATCGAGTCAGCCTCTGCCGCAGCCGGCTCTTTGCCACCATCGTCACCATCGTCCCCGCCGCCTACCTGGGGCTGTCGGGCGGCTGGACGACCATCTGGCCAGTCTTCGGCGCCGCCAACCAGCTCATCGCGGCGCTGACGCTGCTGGTGGTCTCGGCCTACCTGCTTCATGCGCGCAAGCCCAGCATCTACGCAGCCGTGCCGGCCGTGTTCATGGTCTGCACCACCATCGGCGCGCTTGTCTACACGGGGTACGGATTCCTCACCAATGAGGGTGGCCCCCGGTGGCTGCTGGCCGTGGTGGCCGCGGCCCTGGCGGCGCTCGCGCTGTACGTAGTGGCCGCGGCCGTGCCCAGGCTGCTCGCGCTGCGAGGGGAGCGGCCCGTCCCGGAGACAGAGACGAAGAAGGCCGGCTAGCGCTCACGAGCGACCAACGAAAGGAGAGAGCCAGCCGCCGGCAGCGCACGCACATGGCAGTTACCTCGGGGCTCGACCTCAGAGTCCATCAGGAGCGATGGCTGGCCGCAGCCGAGAGGTACGACCTCGACCTGGTGGTGGTCTTCGGCTCCGCCGTCAGAGGCCTGACGCATCCTGACAGCGATGTGGACATCGCCGTGCGCACGCGGGCCTGGCCGCGGGACCTGGACTGGTGGTACGGGCTGATGGGAGCGTTATCAGCCGCAGTGGGCAGGGACAGCGTTGACGTGGTGCTGCTCAACGACGCCAGCCCGCTGCTCATGGTCAACGTGGCCGACGAGGGTATCGCCCAGTACGAGCGCAAGCCGGACGAGTTTCTCAGGTTCCAGAGCTACGCGCGGCGGCGGCACGAGGACAACTGGACGCGTACCAGACCATCATCGAGAGCGCGCGCGACATCAACGACGTGCTACTGACCCAACGCGCCGGCGTCTCCGCTCGCAGCCACGAGCACGCCTTCGCACAGATGGCCGCGCACGACATGCTCCCGACCGAGCTGGCGGAGCGCTTTCGTGGTCACTGTCGCATGCGCAATCGTATCGTCCAGCAATACGACGAGGTGCGCGACGACGTGTTCTACGCGGCGGGCAGGCAGCTTGTGGCCGACGCCGAGGATTACGCTCGACACATCGCCCGAGTAATCGAGCTGTAGGGCGATGGGGCTCCCAGAGAGACGGAGGTGAGGGACATGTCAGTGGAGAGGTCCACCTGGCGCAACAAGGTCGGCCTGGCGGAGATGCTCAAGGGCGGGGTGATCATGGACGTCACCAACGCCGAGCAGGCCAAGATCGCCGAGGACGCGGGCGCCGTGTCGGTGATGGCACTGGAGCGCGTGCCGGCCGACATCCGGGCCGAGGGCGGCGTGGCCCGCATGGCCGATCCCACCAAGATCGAGGAGATCATGGCGTCGGTCACCATCCCGGTTATGGCCAAGTGCCGCATCGGCCACTTCGCCGAGGCCCAGGTGCTGGAGGCCATGGGCGTGGACTTCGTGGACGAGAGCGAGGTGCTCACGCCCGCCGACGAGGCACACCACGTCTGGAAGCACGACTTCAAGGTACCGTTCGTGTGCGGCTGCCGGGACCTGGGCGAGGCCCTGCGGCGCATTGGCGAGGGCGCAGCCATGATCCGCACCAAGGGCGAGGCTGGCTCCGGCAACATCGTGGAGGCCACGCGCCACATGCGGGCCGTGCAGGGCGCCATCAAGCGCCTGACCACCATGCGCAAGGATGAGCTGATGGCCGAGGCCAAGCGCCTGGGCGCGCCCTTCGAGCTGGTGGCCGAGGTGGCCGAGAGCGGCCGACTGCCCGTGCCCAACTTCGCCGCGGGGGGGATTGCCACGCCGGCGGACGCCGCCCTGATGATGCAGCTCGGGGCCGAGTCGGTCTTCGTGGGCTCCGGCATCTTCAAGTCCGACGACCCGCCGGCGCGGGCCAAGGCCATTGTGGAAGCGGTCACCTACTACGACGACCCGGAGGCCGTGGGCCGCGCCTCGCGCGGTCTGCTGGCAGCCATGCCGGGCCTGGACGTTCGCACCATGCCGGAAGAGGAGATGCTGTCCACCAGAGGGTGGTAGGCGGCCGCGGCAATGACCGAGGAAGAGGTCTGGCTGGTGCAGGCGGAGCACGACCTGGAGGTCGCCTAGCACGACCTCCGGGGCAAGTTCTATGCCCACTGCCTCGTGAGCTGCCAGCAGGCGACCGAGAAGGCCCTCAAGGCCATCTACATCGCCAAGCATCGCCAGGCCCCGCCGCGGATTCACGATATCAGGGCTCTTGGCGGGCTGGTGGGATGCGACGACCTCGCGCCAGTGCTTATCGGTCTGACACGGTGGTACACGGAGGCTCGCCACCCAGACACCGCAGACACTCCAGCCTATGAAAGGGCTACTGCCGAGGACGCCCGGCCGGCAGTGGAAGCTACGGCCCGGTTCCTGGGCCAGACGAGGGACCAGCTCTGTGCCTGACGTTCCCTGGCCCGACCCCCAGCAGCGCCTAGAGAACTTCATCCGCGACTACTTGCCGCGGATCGTGGAGCAGTACGCGCCGACGGAGGTGTGGGTGTGGGGCTCCATGGCCTCGGGGGACCCGGACGACCACAGTGACCTAGACCTGATCATCGTCTCCGACCACTTGGATGGCGGCGGGCCCGCGGAACGGGCAATCAGACTCGACGGGGACATGGGAATCGGGGACGGCATCGAGGACCTCGGCCCCGTGGACTTGCTGTGCTACACCCCCGAGGAGTTCGAGAGGCAGCGCAGCCGCATTACCATAGTGGCAGAGGGTATCAGGAAGGGCAAGCGCCTGCTGTAGCGAAGCAGGCACGTCAACGACGCGAGACCGCTGGGCCGGGCCCCGAGCCCGGCCTGCTTCGGTAGCGAGACCATGACCTTCGGCGTCCTGGCCATGCAGGGAGCCGTGGAGCCGCACCGCCGGGCCATCGAAGCCTGCGGCCACGAGGCCATTCTGGTGCGCCGGCCGGCGGAGGTCGCTGCCGTCGCCGGGCTGATCATCCCCGGCGGAGAGAGCACCACCATCGGCAAGCTCATCCAACGCTTCGATCTCGACAGGCCGATCCGCGAGCTGGCCGCTGCCGGCAAGCCCGTGTTCGGCACTTGCGCGGGCATGATCCTCCTGGCCCAGGAGATCGAGGAGAGCGACCAGTTCCGCCTCGGCCTGATGGACGTGACCGTGCGCCGCAACGCTTTCGGCCGACAGGTGGACAGCTTCGAGGCCGACCTGGAGATCGAGGGGCTGGAGAATGGCCCCTTCCGCGCCGTGTTCATCCGCGCCCCGTATCTGACCGAGGTGCGCGGCGAGTCCAGGCCCCTGGCGAGTGTCGAGGGCAAGGTGGTCATGGCCCAGCAAGGTAACCTGCTGGCTGCCGCCTTCCACCCCGAGCTCACGCCCGATCTGCGCATTCACCGCAAGTTCATTGCGCTCGCCGCGTAGGCTATTGACCCGGCACGGGGCCTCTGCTATACTATGCCGCCGTCGTGCTCCACGGCCGGCGCCCACGCGGGCGGCGGCGGGCCGTCCGCGGATCAGCCGCGGGCAGCTCTCCGGAGCAGGGAAGGAGCAGCGTCGTGTCCGAGGCAGAACAGGGCAAACCCAGCGAGGTCCCGAGCCAGGCATCGGGTGAGCGCAGCGGGCCTCCGGGCGAGGGCAGCCGGCCCTCCACCGGCAGCCGCCCGGGCCGTCCGCCATCCAGCCGCTCGCGTGGAGGCGGACGCCGGGGCCGGGGTCGCTTCCGCGGCGGCCGTCGCAAGCGCAAGCGCCCGTGCGCCTTCTGCGTGGACCCCCGGGCCAACGTCATCGACTACAAGAACATCAACATGCTGCGCGGGTACATGGATGAGCGGGGCCGCATCAAGAAGGCCCGCCAGACCGGCACCTGCCGCAAGCACGAGCGTAAGCTGGCGCGGGCCATCAAGCGCACCCGCGAGCTCGCCCTGCTCCCCTACACGCTCGACTAGCAGCCCCCACCGCTTCCGCTGTACTACCTGCCGGACACAACGCGCGCCCTGCTCACGCAGGGCGCGCGTACGTCCGCCTGGGCTCCACGTACGTCTACGGGGTCGGCGCCACGATGGACGCATCCGCCGACCCGGGATCACCAGCGATGGTGTCATCCGGCACGGAATCGCCGTTGCTGTCAGCCGAGACGATATCGTTCGCGGGGTCTATGCTCACGCCGACGGTATTGCCGTCTGAGGCCCCGGAGGCGATGTCACAGGCTATGAACAGGACGAGGTCAGGATCGGTGTCGAGGTCGTCCCCGTCGTAGTTGACGGTCTGATCGGGGATGTCGAGGAGCACCGAGGTACCGCCGACCGCCGCCGCGGCGAGTTCCACGTCGTCCCCAAGTGGATCGAGGCTCCCGTCGGGAGGCGCCCCGCCGTCCAGGTACACGCTCACGTCGCTGACATCGCTGACCGGGTCGGTCCCGGTGAGCGTGACGCTAAGCGTGTCAATGTCGGCGAAGTTGTCGTCTATCTCGAACTCCAGCTTGAGCATCCCAACGTCGGCGTCACCTGGGCCCACCTCGGCAGGGCTTATGTCCACCACCGTGACCGTCACGGTGTCGTTCGTCGGCACCTGTTCTGTAGCAATAACTATGAGCGCGGTGGACCGTAGGATCCACTTGCCGTTGCCCGTGCAGTGCACTGAGTTGCCCGTGTTCCAATCCAGCGTCAGCACGGTGTTCTCGCCGTCCACGATATGGAAGTCATACTTCAGCTTCATGCCCGTCTGCGGCCCGCTGGGCACCTTCACCTCTACTGGTTCGACGCTGCCGGGGAGTTCGATCTCGGCCTTGCTGACGATCAGCCCGATGTGGGAGTAATCGCCCGGCGGCAGATCGGCCTCGACCAGCGTGAAGGTCTGGTTCTCCAGGTCCGTGAGGTCAATGACCTGCTCCGCCGTCGAGACCAGCACTGGTTCACCATCGCCGGCGGGGATGGCCCGGATCTCGCTGATGTAGACCCGCAGAGCGGTAGCCTCCTCGGGGATGCCCTGCTGCCCGGCGGAGGCCTGCACGGACCCCGCGCTGACCGAGGAGTCCGTCATACGCAGCTCGAAGTTGGAGCTTGCCCCCACTCCCGGCGCGCTGCCCCCACCGCCACACCCAACCACGACTGTCAGGATCGCCACACCCGCCGCAACTGCTGCTAAGCGCTTGACTACCCGCACTTCGCCGTTCGCTCCTTTCCTCTATGGCTTGCGGCCACGTTGCCCTCCTAGCATGGCCTTACCATTCTCGCAACGGACTGTAACAGGATTCTAGCCGAGGCTTTAAGGGACGGTTACTCGGCCGTGGGGAGCGGAAAGGGCCAAGTAGATTCGGAGGCGACTATCTGCGCCGGACGGCGGCCAGCCAGGCGCGATGAGCGCCCTGCAAGGGGAAGCTGTAGGCCCGGACTTCCAGGGGCGCAAGCGCGCCCTCCACCAGGTAGTTCCCTTGCTTGTCTCGCGTCTCGGCCACGAACTCCAGGTCTGTCTTCCGCGAGAGCATGGTGCCCCGTGTCGAGAGCGTGACCTCACGCAAGCCCAGCGGCTCCTGGCGCAGTGCCAACTGGAACTCGACCCGCTTGGGCGCATTGCTCCACAGGAACACGATACCCTCACCGCCGCGGATGAAGTAGCGGAAAGTGAGGGGCGAACCGGGCTGGCTGGAGCAGTACTCGTCGCCCACCCGCCACTCCCAGCAGGGGCTGGCGCCGGACAGCTCCGCCATGATCTCTCCCAATGCAGCCATCGCCTCGTCCTGAGCCGCGCTCTCTGGCGTCCAAAGGTGCCGCTGCTGCGGGGACGGCCGGTACTCCAGGCCCATGGCCCCCCCTGATGCCGCCAGCACCACGTCGCGCACCAGCCGCAGGGCCTCCAACCTGGCATCGGCGGCGGCGGCCCCGTGGCGCACCCACCAGATGCCGATCTCGCTCTGCGCCTCCGCACCGATGCCCTCTCGTACCGCTGCCAGATCGGCCGCTCGATCCATCTCCGCCCAGACCTCAGGCGCATCCTCCCCCGCCGGCACTGCCGAGGGAGCGTACTCAACGACTATGGCTCCCAGGCCCAGGTCCTGCTGCTGGCCCAACGCCCGCACCAGCTCAGCCTGAGGCGGCGTGCCGGCCGACCAGGCAGGGAGTGGCGGGGCCAGCACGGTCGCTAGCGGCGCGGCCACGTGCACCGTGCTTGCAGCGTGGCGAATCAGGCCGACGAATTCGTCCACCGCGGCCGGCTGCAACTCCTCGCCGCCCGCGGGCAGGGGCGCCCATCCCTCAAGCTGCCAGAAGGCCACGAGGTCCGCGTACTCGCCCGCCAGCGCGGCCAGCTCCGCCTCCCAGCCCTCTCTGCCGACGTCCACGGCCAAGCACGCCTGCGGGGCGATGGCGGCTCTCCGCCGGAGGTGCACCAACCAGGCCTCGCGGTCCCCTGCCGGCAGACGCAGGCACTGCGCGGGCAGCTCCAGGGCGGCCATGAGCGCAGCCTCTCGACCCGCCTCGTCCAGCCCCGCGGGCAGACCGCCCAGGGCGAAGGTGGGGCGCGTGGGTTGCGGCACCAAGCGAACTGGGATGACGCCCTCCTCCTTGGCGATGGTCGCCTTGAGCAAGATGTGGGCATCATGCGTGAGGAGGGTCTGCACGGCCGGGGTGACGCGCCCCAGGCGGCGCCTGCGCATCTGCACCGAGGTGACGTCGAGGCTGACGCCTCGTGGGCCGGCGCCCACGATGGTCACGCGCTTCTCCAGGCTGCTGCGCTTGCCCAGCAGGATGGGGAGCTCCTCGCGGAAGCCGACGCGACACTTCAGCTCCCGCGCCGCCGTCACCTCGACGCCCCCGACGTCCCGGTAGAGCTCCACCGCCAGGCCGGTGTCGCGCTGCCGACACCCCTCCAGGCCCGCCGGCGACCAGTCCGGCGGGAAGTCCGGCGGGGGCCGGCCCGTGCCCTGCGGCTGGACAGCCGGCGCGCTCAGGCTTAGGAAGCAGCACAGCAGTAGGCGTCGCATCGGATATCTGCCGGGGAGCTGGGGCTCACCCTGAGGCGCTCAGGCGCCGGTGGACGGCATCCTCGGACAACCCCGTGACCTCGACCAGCTTGTCGCGCGATTTCTCCCCTTTGACCAACCGCACCTCGCCGCGTTTCACCCCGAGCGCCTGGGCCAGCAGCTTGACCACCGCCTGGTTGGCCTGGCCCTTGACCGGCGGCGCCGTCACCCGCACGCGCAGGACGCCCTCGCGCCAGCCCACCACCTCGTCGCGCTTGGCTCGGGGGTGGACGCGGAGGCTAAGGACGGCGCGCGGCTCTTCTGTGTCCATCTGCATGGATACTCGCCGGACGCCAGGGAAGGCCTGGGCCGCTCGCCGTCGGCGCGACGCGGCCTGGAACGGGGAGCTCAGCGAACGACGATGGCATAGAGCAGCGAGTATATGCCCCAGAGCAGCAGCCACAACACCAGGGGAGACAGGTCAATGCCGCCGAGCTTCCAGGTCAGGGGCATCAGCGCCTCGCGGATCGGGTTGAGCAGCGGCTCGGTCACCGCACGAACCGGGCGCACCAGCCAGGCCCACCTGCGGTTGTAGGGAGAGAGCCGAAACCACGTAAAGGCCACGTTCAGGAGGATGAGCAGGAAGTAGATGAGCAGCAGCTTCCAGAGGTAGTAGAAGATAATGGCTGCGCCCATAGCACTCGTACGCCCCTCGGCCGCGCCGCGCGCGCCACGGTCAGGAGGCCAGCTCCCTCGACCGCCGGGCCGCCTGGATTACCGCCTCCATAGCCGCGCCCTGGAACCCTCGCTCCCGCAGAAGGCGAACGCCCGCGATGGTGGTCCCCCCGGGGGAACAGACCATGTCCTTGAGCTGCGCCGGGCTGCTGGGCGTATCGAGCGCCATGCGCCCCGCCCCCAGGACCGTCTGGGCCGCCAGGGCCTCGGCCGTTCGCCTGTCCAGCCCGGCGGCCACGCCGCCGTCGGCCAGGCCCTCAATCAGCATGAACACGAAGGCTGGCCCGCTGCCCGATAGGCCCGTGACCGCGTCCATCACGTGCTCCTCGACCCGCACCACCGTGCCCATGCTGCCCAGCACCTCGGTAAGCCCCTTCTCCTGGTCCTCACTAACCGGCCCGTCCACGCAGTAGGCGAAGGCGCCTTCGCCGGCCACACAGCAGATGTTGGGCATCACCCGCACGACAGGCACGTTGACATCCAGGTGGGAGCGAATCTGCACGGTGGGCACGCCCGCGGCGATCGAGACGAGCACTTGGTCCGGGCTCACCTGCGCGCCCATCTCGTCCAGCACGGCGCTCAGAATCTGGGGCTTGACGGCGAGGATGATGGTGTCGGCTGACCGCACCACCTCCGCGTTCGAGGTGGTGGTGGCAGTGCCCAGTTCGTCGGCGAACAGCCGCAGGCGGGAGGAATCCACGTCGCTGGCGATGATGTCATCGGCCCGCACACCGGCCCGTGCCACGAAGCCCCGCGCCAGCCCCTCGGCCATGCGCCCGGCGCCCACGAAGCCGAATGCCCGTGTTCGTGGCATCAGTGCCTCTCAGCAGGCCCCGCGCTACATGAACGAGGGCCGGCGCTGCTCCTGAGTCTCCTCGAACAGCGTCTCGGCCGGGCGCTGGGTGGTCTCCAGTTCCTCGATGGGCAGGTCGTGGGGCGCGCACATGAAGACGGCCCGCCCGATCTTCTTCATGGAGCCGTCGAGGGCGTAGGTGACGCCGCTGAGGAAGTCAACAATACGGCGGGCAACCGTCTCGTCGAGCTCCTCGAGGTTGATGGCCACGGGCAGGCGCTGCTTCATCTTGTCGGCGATGTGGGAGCCGTCCTCCATGGAGTGCGGCCGCGCCCGCACGATGGCCCGGTTGCCGAACCCCTCCTTGGCGCTGGGCAAGCGGTAGACCTGGCCCGGCCAGTCCTCGTCCTCTCCGTCCTCATAGTCCATATCGTCCTCGTACTCGTCATCGTAGTAATCGTCGTCCACAAACCCCAGAGCGGCCGCCGCTCGGCGAAAGATCCCGGCCATCAGTACCTGCCTCCTTTGCTGCATCTAGGCTGCGATGTTGGTGCATGTGCTGCCGTCTCAAGGTCCGCCGACTGCTACTGCCGGGGCCCGAATATGCCCGTGCCCACGCGCACGATCGTGGCGCCCTCCTCAATGGCCACCTCGAAGTCCTGAGTCATCCCCATCGAGAGATGCTGCACCCGCGCCTCCGGCCTGGCGGCCTCCAACTCCCCCGCCACCTCCTTCAGCCGCCGGAAGAAGGGCCGCGACTCCTCCGGGTCGGCCATCAGCGGCGGAATGGCCATCAAGCCCTGTAGCTCAAGGTGCGGCAGAGCCGCCACTTCGTCCCACAGGTCGGCCACCTCGCCCGGCGCCACCCCAAACTTGCTCTCCTCATCGCCCACGTTGACCTCAAGAAGCACGGCCATGCGCTTCTCAGCCTGGGCGGCCCGCTTCTCGATCTCCCTCGCCAGCCGCACGCTGTCCACGGTCTCGATCAGGTCGAACCGCGGCACCACGTGCTTCACCTTGTTGCGCTGGAGGTGACCGATGAAATGCCACACGGCCCGAGCCCCGATCACCTCGTGCTTGGCGAGGGCCTCCTGCACGTAGTTCTCGCCCAGGTGGCCAAGCCCCGCCGCCAGCGCCGGCTCGATGCGCTCCAGGCCGATCAGCTTGGTCACGCCGACCAGAGTGACCTCCTCGGGTCGGCGCCCCACGCGCCGCGCCGCCGCTGCCACGCGCTGCCGGATGCTCGCGAGGTTGCCGGCTATGTCAATGTTCGTCGCTTGCGGGTCTACTTGTCGTCCAGCTCCAGTGTCCAACTGTCCGCGTCTGGAGCCTGGCCTTCCTGTCCCTGTCCCCCGGGGGCGGGCGGAGGCGCTGCGGGCTCGTCGGCGTCGAGGTCTATCACGCCCGGCGCGCTCTCGGGCTGCTCCTCACCAGCGCCCGCCAACTCGGGCGGGACCTCTAGCGGCTCGAGGGGCTCTGCGGGCGCAGTGGGGGCGGTCGGTGTAGCCTGAGCCGGTGCCCCCAGGTCGGCAGGAGGTACGGCGGGCTCGGCCGGCGCGGGGGCGGGGGCTGCCGGCGCCACCGGCGGAGCAGGTGATGGCTCTGCGGGCGCTGGTGGCGCCTCCGGGGCAGGCGGTGCAACGGGCTGCGCCGGCGGAGGGGCGGCCGGCGCGGGGGCCGCGGCGACGTCTGCCGCGGCAGTGGGGGGCGCCTCGGTCGGAGCAGCAGCCGGCGCAGCCGGTGCTGCCGCGGCCGGAGCGGCTGCGGCCGCTGCTGCCGCCTGCGGCAGCGCCGCCGTCTCCCCAATGCGCGTCCCGCAGCGGCCGCAGAAGATGGCCGCAGATGGGTTGTCATTCTGGCAGGCGAGGCACGTGTTGCCCTCGCCGGCGTCGTTGAGGGGAGCGTAACACAAGAGGCATGCCCCTCGGCCCGCCGCGTTCTGGTACCCGCATCGGTGGCAGAACATCAGCCGACATACCCCCTAGGCGCCGCTGAGGGCCTCGTTGGCACTTCCTGGCGCAAGTATAGCCGAAGGCCATAGGCGTGTCAAGCGTGGGCTGGCTGCCGCCGCAGCAGCCGGGCGGTCGCTTGCCTTCCGGCGGGGCCGTGTGATAGTATTGCCGGCGTGGTTGCGGATCACGAGGGCGGCAACACTTGTGTGGGCATCATGGGCGGCACGTTCGACCCCCTCCACCTCGGCCACCTGGCGGCCGCCGAGGAAGCGCGCGTCGCCCTCGGCTTGGCGCGCGTGCTTTTCATCCCCTGTGGACAGCCGTACCACAAGCAGGCCGAGCCGCTGGCCAGCCGCGAGGACCGCTACCGGATGACGGTCCTGGGGACGGCCGACAACGCAGAGTTCATGCCCTCCAGAATCGAGATTGACCGACCAGGCCCCTCCTACACTATAGACACGGTGCGGGCCCTCAGGCGAGACAACCCGCAGGCCGACTACTACGTGATCCTGGGCGCGGACGCAGTCAACCTGGTGCTCACCTGGAAGGACCACGAGGCCCTGTTCGACGAGTGCCAGTTCGCCGTGGTCAGCCGAGAGGGCACGGACGCAGGGGACATCAAGGTCCAGGTGCCGCAGGCCTTCCTGGAGCGCTGCCATTGGCTCGACATGCCGGCCCTGGACATCTCCTCGACCATGATCCGCCGCCGAGTGTCCCAGCGTAGGCCGATTCGCTACCTGGTGCCTCGCCCGGTGGAGCAATACATCGAGCAGCGCGGTTTGTATCGCTAGCGACGGCAGTCCGCGTCTCGGCAGCTCCCCACACGCGTTCTGGGCCACAGCTCGGGGAGGAAGGCAGTGCGCGAAGAGAAGAGCACGGTAGATTACGTCATCGGCTTCCTCACCGCGGCCGTCATATTCGTCGGCGCGCTGGGCATATATGACACCTTCCGGCCGCTGGGCGTGACCACTGCCAGCGCCTCAGGCAAGGGACTCTTGGAGGGACCTGGGCTGATCCCCGATCCGTGGCGCGGCCGCACGCGGGTCAACGTCCTGTTGGTCGGCGCCGACGAGCGCCCGGAGAGAGACGACCCGGGGCGCTCGGACACGCTGCTCGTCGCCTTCATCAACCCCACGCGCAGGCAGGCCGCCGTGCTCTCCATCCCCAGGGACATGCGGGCCCACATCCCCGGCTTCGGCACGCAGAAGATCAATGCAGCCTACTCGCTGGGCACCAGGCAAGACAGCGTCGGCGGGCCGGAGCTGTGCCGCCAGACCGTCCAGGAGCTCCTGGGCGTGCGCATCGAGCACTACGTGGCGGTGAACTTCGATGGATTCCAGCGCATCGTAGACCTCCTGGGAGGCGTAGACCTGGAGGTCGAGAAGGACATGAAGTACGACGACAACTGGGGCAATCTGCACATTGACCTACGGGAGGGCTTCCAGCACCTGGACGGCTATGAGGCCATGGGCTACGTGCGCTACCGCAATGACAGCGACTACGAGCGCATGAAGCGGCAGCGCAAGTTCCTCAAGGCCATGGCCCAGCAGACCCTGCGGGCCCGCAACATCGTCAATATCGTGCGCGTCATCCCGCAGATAAGCGAGGCCCTCCAGACCACCATGTCGTACTCGGAGCTGGTGGCGGGCGCGAAGCTGCTCAACGCCATGGACCCGGAGACGATCATGGGCGCGCAGATGCCCGTGGTTGAGCTGTCCCGACACCCGTACTTGTCCGCCATGGACGAGGCCGGCTACCGCCGGCTGTGGGCACAGATCGAGGAGCACCTGGATAGCGCTCCGGCCGCCCCCTGCCTGGTGGAAGTCGTCAACGCCGGCGGCATGGAGGGCGCCGCCAGCGATGCCGCCGAGCGCTTGACGGCCAAGGGCTTCGAGATCGCCGCCCTGGGCAACGCCGACAGCTTCGGCCGCTATCCCACGGCCATCCGCTACCAGCCCGGGAACATACACACTGCCGAGTGGATCGCGCGAATTCTGGGCGTCGGGGAAGTACAGGCCGAGGATGACCCGCTCACCTATTACGAGCGCAACGCGCCGGTGCGGGTCGTGCTCGGGCGCGACTACGAACTGGCCCGCCCGCGCCGGGCGGCCGCCACCGATGCCGCCCGCCCACGCGACTAGCGCGGGCCGTGGCGTCGAGTGTCATGCAAGGAGGGACCATTTGGCCGAAGAGGCTGAGGCCCAGGCGCTGCTGATGGCCGAAGCGGCCAGCGACAGACGCGCCGAACGGCCGATCGTGCTTGACGTTCGTGAGCTCACCCCGATATGCGACTACTTCGTCATTTGCAGCGGCCGCTCGCTGGTGCATACCAAGGCCGTGGCCGAGTCCATCGAGGAGGCTGCCCAGGAGGCCAGGCTCCAGCGCTACCACCGCGAGGGCTATGAAGACGCCCGTTGGATCATCCTAGATTACGGCTGCGTGGTCGTACACGTGTTTAGCCCCGAGGCGCGCGATTACTACGATCTCGAACGCCTCTGGGCCGACGCTCGGCAGGTAGCCGCTGCGCAACCCGCAGCGTCCAGCTAGTCACCTGACAACGAGGCGGTCCACCGTGAGCGAATCAGACAACGACATCGAAGAGCAACTGAGGCGGGATAGGATTGACCGCCTGACCACCGCCGCCACGGTCTTCCGCAATCGCGGCGATGTGGAGTCCGCCCTCACCGCCTGCCAGGAGCTCCTGGCCTTGGACCCCGAGAACCTGGACGCGCGCGAGATCCTGGCCGACGTGCTGGTCGAGAACCAGAAGCACGACCAGGCCATGGCCGAGTACCGGCGCATATTCGAGGCCGACCCGTCGCGGACGTCGGTGGAGCGCAAGATCGCCGAGCTGGCGCTGCGCGAGGGGGAGCTGAGGCACCAGGAGCAGCGCCGGCAGCAGCTTCTCCAAGACCCCACGAAGCGCGACCGCACTGGCGGCGTGCGCATCGGCACAGCCTGGCTGTGCGCGGTCATCTGCCCCGGTCTGGGTCAGCTCTACTTGCGCGAGTATGTGAAAGGCCTCATCATCCTGGGCGTCAGCCTGGTGTTGATCGCCCTGATCATCCAGCACGCCGTCCTGGCGCCTCTTGCAGCAGCGGTGGGCACGGGTCAGATGACCACCTTCTTTGAGTACCTGGGGCAATCGGGCGGCAGGGCCGCACTAGTCCTCTTCGCCTGCTTCGTCACCCTCGGCCTCTATTTCTACGGCATCATTGATGCGGTCCGCTCCGTGCGCCGGATGCAGGCCGCCGAGGAAGAGGAGCTGGGCATCTGAGCTCGCCCATGCGCGTGAACGACCACCCCATCCTCGGCTCCCTGGCACCGGCCGACGAGGTCTGCATCTCTCTCGACGGCCGCCCCGTGACGGCCCGGGCGGGGGAGCCAATCGCGGCCGCCCTGCTGGCGAACGGCGTGCGCATGCTGCGGCGGACGGAGAAGCGGCGCCATCCCCGGGGCCTCTTCTGCGCCCGCGGGCAGTGCACTGACTGCGTCATGACCGTGGACGGCCTGCCCAACGTGCGCACCTGTGTCACGCCCGTCCGCCAGGGAATGGTCATCGAGACGGACGCCGGCTCATGAAGCGTGCCGAGCTCGTCGTGATCGGCGCCGGCCCGGCCGGGCTGATGGCAGCCATCGAGGCGGCTGAGGCCGGAGTCCAGGTCGTCCTGGTGGACGAACACGAGCGCCCGGGCGGCCAGCTATTCAAGCAGATCCACAAGTTCTTCGGCAGTCAAGAGCACTTTGCGGGCAGGCGCGGCTACGACATCGGCGAGGAGCTGCTGGCCCGCTGCCGCGAGCTGGGCGTGGTCAGCAGATTGTCCACCGTCGCCTACGGCATCTTCCCCGACAAGGTCGTCGGACTGGCCTGCGGAGGCCACGTGGAACACGTGCAGGCCCGCCGCCTGATCATCGCGACGGGCGCCCGGGAGAACCCCCTGGCCTTCCCGGGCTGGGACCTGCCGGGAGTCATGGGCGCGGGCGCCGCACAGACGCTACTGCATGTCCATCGCGTGTTGCCCGGCAAGCGCGCCCTCATGGTCGGCAGCGGCAACGTGGGGCTCATCGTGGCCCACCAGCTCCTCCAGGCCGGGGCCGAGGTGGCGGCCATGGTGGAGGCCGAGGACCATATCGGGGGCTACCTGATCCACGCGGAGAAGCTGACCCGTGAGGGCGTGCCCATCTACCTGCGGCACACGGTCCTGCGCGCGGAGGGCGAGGCCAGCGTCGAGCGGGCGATCATTGGCGAACTCGCCGACGGGGGCGAGCCCGCGCTTGGCCCAGAGATGCCCCTCGACGTGGACTGCATCTGCCTCGCCGTCGGCCTGTCGCCGCTGACCGAGCTGGCGGAGATGGCCGGCTGTCAGACCACGTACTTGCCCGACCTGGGCGGGCACGTGCCCACTCATGACGAGAGCATGCAGACGACCGTGCCCGGCATCTACGTGGCCGGCGACCTGGCGGGCATCGAGGAAGCCAGCACGGCCATGGACGAGGGCCGCCTGGCGGGGGTGACCGTGGCAGAGTCCTTGGGCAGGATGCCGGCCCAGGAGGCCGAACGGCGCAAGGAGGCCATACGCGCCCGGCTGCGCGACCTCAGGCGCGGCGCCTTCGGCGAGTACCGGGCCCGAGCCAAGAAGGCCCTGGAGCGATTCTGCTCGACCACGCCCTAGTGGCGCCGATGCCGTTGCAGCGCGGACGGCACGACGCTGAGAGGGATGCCGCTGGCAGTTAGCGAAGCATCCGTGGCCAGTGGGCGTGCTGCGACGGTGGAGGGGATTGCCGCTGTGAATCAGATCGCGGACTTCTGTCGCCGCGTCATAGACAACGTAGAACGCGTCATCGTGGGTAAGCGCGAGGTCATCCGCCTGGCGCTTGCCGCGCTGCTGTGCGAGGGGCACATTCTGCTGGAGGACGTGCCCGGCGTGGCCAAGACAATGCTGGCCCGCGCCCTGGCCAAGTCGCTGGGATGCACCTTCAGCCGCGTGCAATGCACCCCAGACCTGCTGCCCTCCGACATCACCGGCGCCTCCATCTTCAACCAGAAGCTGAACGAGTTCGAGTTCCGCCCCGGGCCCGTGCTGCACCAGATCATACTGGCCGACGAGATCAACCGCGCCACTCCGCGCACTCAGTCGGCGCTGCTGGAGGCCATGGCGGAGCGGCAAGTGACCGTTGACGGCATCACTCACCAACTGCCCCGGCCCTTTCTGGTGGTGGCCACCCAGAATCCCGTCGAGCACGAGGGCACCTTCCCCCTCCCCGAGGCCCAGCTCGACCGCTTTCTGCTGCAACTGGGCATCGGGTACCCCTCGTTCGTGGACGAGAGCGCCATGCTGCTGCGGCTGCACTCGGCCCATCCCATAGACACGCTGGGGCAGGTGGCCAGCGCTGACGAGCTGCTGGCGGCGCAGAAGGCGGCACGCGAGAACTTCGTGCACGACGTGGTGCGCGAGTACATCGTGCGGATCGTGCAGGCGACGCGTCGTTCGGCCGACTTCGCCCTGGGCGGCAGCCCGCGCGCCTCGCTGGCCCTATACCGCACCAGCCAGGCGCTGTCTGCCATCGAGGGTCGCAACTACGTACTGCCCGATGACGTCAAGGCCATGTGCATCCCCGTGATGCAGCACCGCGTCATCCTCAACCCCGAGAGCCGACTGCGCGGCCGCTCGGCGGTAGACGCCATCAACGACTGCGTCAACAGCGTTCCCGCACCGGTGGAGAAGCCGGTGTGACCAGTGGCACCTGCCAAACGCCAACTTGAGTGCTATCGCCTGTACCTGGACGAGTCGGGGGACCACGTCTACCACGACCCGGAGGCACTCCGCGAGCCGGGGCATCGCTACCTGGCCCTCGTCGCCTGTTGGCTTCCCCAAGGCTCTGCATACGTCGAGTTCCATCGTAGGCTGGAAGACATCAAACAGCGACACTTCCCCCACAGCCCCGATGAGCCGCTCGTGCTGCACCGCACGGAACTCATCAACTGCTCGGGGCCCTTCTGGAGACTGCGAGACGAGAGAGCGCGACACGCGTGGGACGCGGACCTCCTCGCACTCATGCAGGCGACTCCCTTCCTGCTGATGGGCATTGTCATAGACAAGCTGGCCATGAAGCAGCGCTACCCGGATCCCTTCCATCCGTACCATGTGGGTCTCGGGCTGGTGCTGGAGCGATACTGCGGGTACTTGAGCCATCTCAACCGCGCCGGCGACGTCATGGCCGAGGCGAGAGGCAAGAAGGAGGATGCGCTCCTGGGGAATGCATACAGACACATCTACATCCATGGGAGCCGCTACCACAGGGCGCAGTTCTTCCAGCGAACGCTGACCAGCCGCGAGATCAAGCTCAAGCGGAAGACGGCTAACATCGCGGGGCTCCAGCTGGCGGACCTGCTAGCCCATCCTGTTCGCCAGGACATACTCGAGCACGCCGGTCGCATTCAGGGAAAGCCAGACACCTTCGGGACCCGTCTGGTGCGCGCGCTCGGGCAGAAGTACAACCGGCAGCTCTACAAAGGGAGAATCGAGGGCTACGGCCGAGTGCTCTTCCCCAAATGAAAGAGACCCCTTGCGGGGCCTCCCTCACGCTAGCCCTACGCGGGCTATCCGCCTCCAGAATACTGGATTGGCCTCCTTATAGCACGAACCGCACGCGGAGTCAAGCGAAGAACCCTACTGCGGCCCCTCTGCCTCAGCGCTCCTCTTGCCACGCTTGCTCCCGCCGATCTGCCAGGAGTAGCCGACAATGAAGCCGAACTCCTCCATGCGTACGGCCAGCGCGGCGATGCTGATGCCCTGCCACTGAGTCTGTAGGCCTGCGTGAGCGTTGCTGCCGTCCCACATCAGGGAGGCGTTGAGGTTGCGCGCCACCTGGGCCGTTACCCCGCCGACCGGCACCAGCTCAAGGTCCTCCAGATCCAGCCGGACCCGCGCGCCCGCACCCTCCGGGTCGCGCAGCCCGAAGCCCACGTAGGCGGACGACGGGTGTCGCTTGGAGGGGAAGTTCTTGCTGGCGACCAGGAAGCCCGCCGGATCGGACCCGCCAACCCTCTCGATCCCCATGCCTACGGCCAGCGCGGGCCTGCGTTCCGTTTCCGTGAGGACGAGGTAGTTGCCCAGCGCAACCACGCTGTCGGTGCCGGTTACGTAGGCAACGCCCAAGTCAAGACGCTCCGAGACGCCATAGCGGACCGTCGTCTGCGTCTCCGCCATCGTCTCCGGAGCGATGAAGCTCGTGGCGGTGAGGCGTCCAGCGGCGAAGGTGCCGGCCGACTGACCAGTCGGCTCTATGCCTTGAGCGGCATAGCCCGGCGCGGGTCACATGGGTCACGCGGGCGCCGCTGTCTGGCCCCATGCGCCGACAG
>JBHIEF010000040.1:0-26452 GCA_046760465.1 Armatimonadota bacterium
CGGGGGTCGAGGAGGCGCTGGGGGATACGGAAGCCGCGTAAGATACGGGCGGTCGCATCGGCCGCAGCACCCCTGGCTGCCGCCACGGGGGTCTGGTCTTGGAACTCGCGCTACTGATCTCCGTCATCGTCATCGCACTCGTCTTCGATTTCGTCAACGGGATGGACGACTGCGCCAACGCGATCGCCACCGTTGTATCCACACGTGCCCTCCCGCCCCAGCGAGCAGTCGCTCTCGCCCGTACGCTCAACGTGGTCGGCGCCTTCCTGACCACGGCGGTGGCCAAGACCATCGGCAAGGGCATAGTGGACCCCGAGACGGCCGCAGTCACCCAAGGCATGATCCTGGCGGGTCTGCTGGGGGCCATCGGCTGGACCCTGATATGCTGGTACATGGGCCTGCCCACCTCCGTCAGCCACGCCCTCATCGGCGGCCTGATCGGGATCGTGTGGCTGCGCCTGGGCCTGGGTGTCCTGCAGTTCGCGGGCATCAAGAAGATCCTCATCGCCATGGTGGTCTCCCCGGTGGCGGGGTTCCTCTTAGGTCTCCTGATCATGGTGGTGTCGAATCGGTTAGCGCACCGCGTCAGGGCTCCCTTGCGCAGCAAGAACAGGTTCTTCCGCTGGACGCAGATCCTGAGCTCGTCCTACATGGCCCTGTCCCATGGCACCAACGACACGCAGAACGCCATGGGCATCATCACCATGGCCCTGGTCAGCTACGGCGCGCTGAGCGATTTCCGCGTGCCCTTCTGGGTCATCCTCTCGTGCGGACTGGCCATGGGATTCGGCACGCAGGTGGGCGGCTGGCGCATCATCAGGACCATGGGCATGAAGATCACCGACCTGCGGCCGGTGGGTGGGTTCGCCGCGGAGACGGGAGCAGCCACGGCGATCCTGGGAGCCAGTCTGCTGGGGCTGCCGGTCAGCACCACCCACACCATCACCTCCAGCATCATGGGTGTCGGCTCGCACCGCAGCCTGTCCATGGTCCGCTGGGGCGTGGCGCGGCGCATTCTGTGGGCCTGGGTGTTCACCGTGCCCGGGTCGGCCGTGATCGCCATGCTCATGGGCGTCATACTCGGCGTCTTCCACATATAGGGGGCGAGGTCAATGCCTCGAGGCAAGGCATACGAGGCCGTACAAGGCATGCTGCGTGCGATGCACCCGCGGGAGGATCGGTTCTACGACCTCTTCGCCGAGTCCAGCGCCAACGTCAAACATGGCGCAGAGCTTCTGGCCGACCTCATGAACGACTATCGGAACGTACAGGAGAAGGTGGCAGCCATCGAGGCGGCCGAGCACGAGGGCGACCGCATCACCCAGGCGATTCTGCGGGAGCTGGCCTCCTCGTTCGTGACGCCCTTCGATCGGGGTGACATCGCCGAGCTGGCTCAGTGCTTGGACAACGTGCTGGACCTGTGCGAGGCGGTGGCCGCACGCGTGCAGTGGTTCGAGATCGAGAAGCCCACCGACAGCGCGGTGCGTCTGGCCAACATCCTGGCCGAATGCGCCGGCGAGATTGATGCCATGGTGTCCGACCTGCGCAATCTGCACAAGGACAAGGAAGAGCATTGGCGCAACGTCAACAGCCTGGAGAATCAAGCGGACGACATCGAGCGGGCGGCCCTAGCCGCCGAGCTCCAGCGGGCCAAGCAGCTCATCGGGGGCGATGACTGGCGCGATTTCGCCATGGCCATGATCGAGGCCAACCAATGGCGCGAGCTCTATGAGCGCCTGGAAGCCGCCACCGACAACTGCGAGGACGCAGCCAACGTCCTGGAGACGATGGCCACCAAGTACGCCTGAGCGTCTTGGGCCTGGCCGGGCCCGGCGCAGTTGCCGTGTTTCACTCGTTGGGGTAATTCTCCGCGGAACTATCGGGCTCCGCAAAAAACGCCGATCGGCCGGAAATGGCTCAACCACGCGGTTTTCGGACCCCGAGCGCATCTGCAAACTCCCAGTATCCTGGCCCAAAACTGTCCAAACCGTGCCCTAGTATATGGGGGGCAGTACAGACCGGATGGCGCCGTCTGAGTCGCCGGCGCCGTCCCAACAGCAGGCCAGGAGGCGAATGAGATGCTTGCTCGTTGCGTTTCCCTGGAGGGGCTGATGGACTACCTGCGCTCGGTGCGGCCGGCTCGGCGCATTGACCGCGTGATCGTGCACCACTTCTGGCAGCCCGACGCCCGGCACTGGCGCGGACTGAAGACCCTCATCGGCGTGCACGACTTCCACGTCAAGCAGCGAGGCTGGCGCGACATCGGGTATCACCTCATCGTCGGCCCCGACAAGACCATCTGGCTGGGGCGACCGTTGGAGCAGTCCGGCGCCCACACGGCGGGGCAGAACAGCCGCAGTGTGGGCATGGCCTACGCGGCGAACTTCGGCTCAGCGCGTGAGGACCGGGATGCGGGGCTCACGCCGGACGATCCGGCCGAGTGCGGCTACGAGACGGGCGTGGCCGTGGCGGCGGCGCTGTGCACGCGCTTCGGGCTGGACGAGGAGTGCGTCTTCTTCCACCGGGACTTCGCGCGCAAGACGTGCCCCGGCGACCGCATGGATCGGAGGGCCTTCCGCGAGGCGGTCACGGCCCGCATGGAAGGCAGCCAGGGGGATTACGTGCGGCTCAAGATAGACGACAAGCTGGTCATCGGCGCGCAGGTGCGCATCCGGCAGGCGGGGACGGCCTATGGGCTGGAGGGGCCGATTGCGCGGGCGCTGGGCGCCGAGCCCGAGGCCGAGCAGGAGCTGGTGCCCGTGCGCGCGTACCTGGCGGAGCGGGGCGTGGTCATCCCCTCGCGCGGATGGCACCCCGAGCAGGGCCCAGCCGGGACCATCTACGCCTACAGCACGCGTGATGCCCCAGAGGAGGGCCGCGAGGTCCAGGAGGTAGAGGAGACCACAATCGCGGTGTAGTCGGCCCGACGGCGGCCCGCGAGGGGCAGGAAATCGGGCGTGGGGAGGGCAAGTGGTAGGCACGCGAACCGGATTCGCGGAGCAGCACGTGAAACCTGAACCCTGACACCTGCAACCCGTCCGTCCATGAGTGAGATCCGAGGGACCATCTTCGACATCAAGCGCTTCGCCCTGCACGATGGGCCGGGCATCCGCACCACCGTGTTCCTGAAGGGGTGCCCGCTGCGCTGCAAGTGGTGCCACAACCCGGAGGCGGTGTCGCCGCGGCCGCAGCTCAGCCACTTCCCGCGCAACTGCATCGGCTGCGGCAAGTGCATCGAGGTCTGCCCGCAGGGGGCCATCACGGCGACCGCGGAGGGCAACGTCATTGACCGAGGGCTGTGCGACGACTGCGGCAAGTGCGCGGAGGTCTGCTACGCCGAGGCGCTAGTGCTGGTGGGCGAGGAGAAGACCGCCGAGGAGGTCATCACTGAGGTCGCCAAGGACCGGGCGTATTACCGGACCTCGGGCGGCGGGATGACCGTCTCCGGCGGGGAGCCGCTGCTTCAGCCCGAGTTCACCCGCGCGCTGCTGGAGCAGGCGCGCGAGCTGGACATCGCCACCTGCCTGGACACCAGCGGCTATGCAAAGTGGGAGGTGCTGGCCGGGCTGCTGCCGTTAGTGGACCTGCTGCTCTACGACCTCAAACTCGCCGATTCCGAGGCCCACCACGAGCACGTGGGCGTGGACAATGAGCTGATCTTAGAGAACCTGCGGCGCTCGGCCGAGACCGGGGTCGAGACGATCGTCCGCGTACCCGCCGTCCCCGGCCTGACCGACTCGGAGGAGAACATCGCCGCCCTCGCCGACCTGGTGCGCCAGGCGGACGGCATACGCGATGTGGAGCTGCTGCCGTATCACCGCCTGGGGGAGTCGAAGTACGAGAGCCTGGGTGGGACATACCCGCTGGGCAAGCTGGATCCGCCCTCGCGCGAGCACCTGGCCAAGCTGGCGGCCGTCATCGAGAGCCGGGGGCTGCGGTGCAAGGTGGAGCAGTGAGGCGGTAGGCGGCGTGCGGGCAACGGCCAACTGCGGACGGCAAGTCGCCAGCAGAGCTGGCTCCTACGCGTCGAGGGATGGAATGGGGCGCTTGTGGCGGCTCAGGGAGGCCTCGAGGGTATGAACGTCATCGTCATCGTCACCGACAGCCTGCGGGCGGACCATCTGGGCTGCTACGAGAACGAGTGGATCCAGACGCCGAATCTGGACCGGCTGGCCCAGGAGGCTGCGTTGTTCGAGCAGGCCTTCGACGAGGGCATCCCCACCATGCCCACGCGCACGGCCTGGTGGACGGGCAAGTTCACCTTCCCCCTGCGCGGCTGGCAGCGCTTCGATCACAACGACGTGCTGCTGGCCGAGGTGCTGTGGGACCAGGGCTTCACCTCGGCGCTGATCACGGACGTCTACCACATGCACAAGCCGGGGATGAACTGCGGGCGGGGGTTCGACACCGTGCAGTGGATCCGCGGGCAGGAGTACGACCCGTGGATCGTGGACCGAAGCATCGAGATTGACGCCGACAGGCACTGGAAGCCCGACCCGGACGCCGAGCGCAACGCGCATTGGCGCCGCAACTTCGAGCAGTACCTGCGGAACATCTCGGTGCGACGGAGGGAGGAGGATCACTTCGTCGCCCAGGTCTGCAAGGCAGGCATTCGCTGGCTGGAGGAGCATCACGGCCGCGATCACCTGTTCCTGTGGCTGGACTGCTTCGATCCGCACGAACCGTGGGACCCGCCGCCTCCGTACGACCGCATGTACAACCGGGGCTACGAGGGCCAGGACATCATTGACCCCGTGCCACGGGAGGTGGAGGGCTACCTGAGCGAGGAGGAGCTCAACAACATCAAGTCCCTGTATGCGGGCGAGGTCACGCTGGTGGATAAGTGGGTGGGCATGTTCCTGGATGCCGCGCGGGAGATGGGCTTCTACGAGAATACGCTCATCATGCACACGACCGACCACGGGGAGCCCTTCGGCGAGCACGGCATCGTGCGCAAGGCGCGCCCCTGGCCGGACATCGAGGTGGCGCGGATTCCGTGGCTGGTGCGTCTGCCGGATGGCACCGGGCACGGGGAGAGGATCAGCGCCTTGGTGGAGACCTGCGACCTGATGCCCACCGTGCTCGAGTTCCTGGGCGTAGAGGCACCCAAGGGCATGACGGGCAGCAGCCTGCTGCCGCTGATGCGGGGGGAACGGGAGCAAGTGCGCGACTACGCCTACTGCGGCTTCTTCAACCAGGCCTGGAGCATTCGCAGCCAGGAATGGTCGTTCATCATGTTGCTGCCGAACTGCCCGCAGCGCCCGTCGGGGCCCAGGGAGCTTTACAGCCGCCGCGACGATCCGGCGGAGCAGAGCAACCTGATCGCAGAGCATCCCGAGGTGGCCGACGGGCTGGAGCTGGAGCTGCGGAGGTTCGTGGCGGAGATGCAGAGGCGCGGCTAGGCGGCCGGGAGGAGCGCACGCGATGAGCCGGAGGGCGGTGTTCGTGGTCTTGTTGCTGACGATCCCCCTCGCAAGTGTGCCAGCGGCCGAGGCGTGGCGCGCGGAGGGGATGGCGGAGATACGGGCCGCCGGCGCCGAGGCGGGCCAGGACGTACGGTCCCTGGCTCAGCGGGGGCGGGAGGTGGTGGGCACGGTCAGCGACAGCCGGCGGCTCGGCAGGACGGCCGCCGTCTTCGGGTGGCTGCTGGAGGCGTGTGACGCGGCGGCCGAGGGCGACGTGGGGCAAGCGGCGCAGCGCGCGGCCGTGGCCAGTGCGCGAATCCGGGCGGCGCCGCCAACGCCGTCGCTGGGCTACTCGTTCGCTCGGGAGGCGATCGGCACGCTGGCGGAGGTGAACGCCGACGCGCTGGAGCAGGCTGCTCAGCAGGGCGAGGAAGCGTACAGGAGGGTGGTGAGCCGCGAGATCCGGGCACTGAGGACGGTGCCCGCGTTGGCCATCATGAGCGCGTACGACCTGAAGGCAGCCGAGGGTGCCGAGCAGCATCGGAAGGCGGACGCCGTCGTCACGGTCACCGGCGAGGACGGCGGGCCGCTGCCGAACACGGAGGTCGAGATCAGGCAGGTGAGCCACGACTTCCTATTCGGCTGCGCCATTCCCAACTTCGACAGCGTGGGCCGCTGGCCGCAGGAAGCGCGCGATGCCTTCACCGAGAGGTTCGCCAGGCTGTTCAACTACGCGACGACCGAGAACGCGTGCAAGTGGGCCAACGCCGAGCCTCAACGCGGCCAGCACAACTACGCGCAGATAGACCGCATGATCGAGTGGTGCCATGAGCACGGCGTGCGACTGAAGGGGCACACGCTGGTGTGGGGCAATCGCGGAGGCGCGGGCGTGCCGCGCTGGCTGGAGCCGCTGCCGAAGGGGGACGTGCAGCAGATCCTCGAGCAGCGCGTGCGGGGCATGGTGCGCCGGTTCAAGGGGCACATAGACTACTGGGACGTGGTCAACGAGCCGACCCATTGCCACTGGTACGACCAGAACGTTGATCCCGACTACACGCTGCACAGCCTGCAATGGGCGCGGGAGAAGAACCCGGAGGCGTTCCTGATCGTCAACGACTTCGGCAACTTCCGCGGCAATCAAGCCGAGCGCTTCCGCGACTACCTGCTGGACCTGAAGCGCCGCGGGGCGCCGCTGGACGGCCTGGGGATTCAGGCGCACGACCCGCCCACGTGGTACTCGCCGGAGCTGATCTACGAGGTGCTGGACACGCTGGCCGAGGTGGGCGTGGACATGCACATCACCGAGTTCACCTTCCGCTCGAATGGCGAGCAGATCAAGGGCGGCTTTGTGGAGGGCCACTGGACCGAGGAGAAGCACGGCGAGTTCTACGACATGTTCTACCGCATGTGCTTCGGGCACCCGCAGGTGAAGGCCATCACCATGTGGGCCATGTGGGATGGGTCGAGCTGGCAGCGGAACGGAGGCGTCGTGCGGCGGGACTTCACGCCCAAGCCGGCCTACGAGGCGCTCGACCGGCTCATCAACCGGGAGTGGCGGACGGAGCTGACGGCCACCACGGACGCGCAGGGCCAGGTGCGGTTCAGGGGCTTTCGGGGGGAGTACGAGGTGAGGGCGAGAGAGGGTGGAGGGCAACGGACGCTCAAGGTGCACGTGGGCGACTGAGGGACGCGGAGGATCTCGTCGGCTTCGGGGCAGGAGGTCCCCTGGCTGGCGGACTAGAAGCCCGTCCCGAAGCCGCCTCACTGTCACCGCGAGCGCAGCGAGGGGTCTCGCATGGGGCTCACGACGAGATTCCTCACTGCCTTCGGAATGACATCCTCTCAGCGCCTGGAGTTCTCGGATAGGCTCTAAGAGGTCCGCCGCTCACGACAAGCGAGTTCCTGCCCTACATACTGCGGAAGGGGAGGTGCTGTATGAGGAGATGGTCCGTACTGCTTCTCGCCATTGTGGCCTCGTGCGTCGGCGGGGCGGCAAGCTCCCAGGGCGTGGCCATTCTGCCGCCGGTTGATGTGCCGGAACGGGCGCAGACCATTGCCGAGACGGTGCAGTCGCTGGGGATCGAGGTCTACCGCCTCGAGCCGGAGCAACTCGTCCATCCGCTGGCCTTCAACGCCGAGCTGTACCCGGTGGCCTTCTACGTGGGCTTTGAGAGGTATGTGCAGACGGTGCGAGAGCCGGGGGACGGCGACCAGGCGCTGGTGCGATACCTGAAGCAGGGCGGAACGCTGGTGAGCATGGGACGCACGTGGCCCTTCTACCGTCCGCTAAGGGCCAGAGGAGGGCTTTTGGAGGTGGCGGGCGACCCAGCGGGCTTCTGCTTCCGGTTGGGCCTGCCCATCGCGCATGGATTCGAGGAGCCGGAGGGGCGACTGGAGTTCCGCCGGGCGGCGGATGCGCCGCTGCTTGGTTTCCTGCCGGCCACGATGCCCTTCGGAGCCTCCGACGCGCGCTTCCGGGCGGCCGTGGAGGCGGGCCTGCCCGAGGGCAGTCGGCTGAGGCCGATACTGACGCTGCACAACGTTGACACGGGCGAGGAGCTCGGAGCGGGGGTGGCGTTGATTGAGCACAATGGGGAGGCACTGGGCCGGGGCAAGGTGATCTACGTCTGGGGCAACATGCTCACGGACGAGCTGACGCGGCAGATGACCGAGGGCATTCTGGTGTACGTGTTCGGGGGGAAGCTCAGCGAAGAGCAGCAGCGGGAGCGGCGGGGGCTTGAGCAGTCGCGCGCGGCGTTGCTGGAACGGGTCGGTGACCTCCGTGGCGAGTTGGCGAAGCTGGCCGAGGAGGGCGTCGAGGTCGTGTTCCTACAACGGGCGGTGGAGGGCGCCGCGGGGAGCCTGGAGCACGTGCAGAAGATCATTGCCGTGGGGAGGCTGAAGCTGGCGCGGGAGAGGGTGGGGCAGATCGAGGGGGAATTGAGGCTCGTAGCCGGGCGTGTCCGGCGGCTTGCGGAGGAGGCGGAACGATGAAGGCCCCGTACGGATTCTCCACAGCACACCACCACCGCGGACTGAAGTCCGCGACTACCCACCGCATGGCCCGGCCAGTGCCGGCCACCGCTATGGGCAGGAGGCCCTTCGGCTGGCGGACTAAGAGGTCCGCCGCTCAGGACAGGCGAGCTGCTGCCCTACGGGTGAAGCCCACGCTCGTCGCGCTGGCCGTGGTGCTGGTGGCGATGGTGAGCTGCGCGGGGGCGGACGTGGAGGAGGTGGTGCTGCAAAACGGGGAGCCGGTGGTGGGGGTGTACTACTACCCGTGGTTCCTCGGAGCCCCGTACAACCGCGTGGGCTGGACGCCCGAGAGGCCCTACGACAACATCAACAACGAGCGGGACATCTACCTGCTGCTGAAGAGCATCAGCGACTACGGCATCAACCATCTGGCCTTCAGCTACTGGAACAACGCGGGGTCGCTGGACCTGTACGGGCGCACCATGCGCCAGGCGGAGAGGCTGATGGAGGAGGGCAGGCCCCTGTACATCTGCCCGTATCTGGAGCCGCCGACGATTGACGAGAGGTACGACACGCCCGAGGGGCGCAGGGCCAACGCGGACTTCATCACCACGTACCTGGGGCAATGGGGCAAGTCGCCCTGCTACCCGGAGCTGGGCGGGCGGAAGCTGACGGACATGTATGTCTCCTACTACACGCCGAGCGTGCCGGGGCAGGCGGAGGCGGGCACGCCGGAGCACGTGCGGCTCCAGCGGGCCAGGGCAGAGGCGCTGAATCAGGGCTGGCGGGGGACAATGGCGGACGTGAAGGCGGCGACCGGCTTCGACACCATCTACACGGCCGACAACTCGCGCACGAACATCGGGCTGACCGAGTACATGCGCGCCATGACGGGGCTGACCTGGTACAGCTTCGGCTGGGAGATGAACAACCCGTTCTGCCGGCCCAAGGTGGCCAGCGAGGTGGCCAAGTACACTGAGGGCATCTTCCAGTACACCATCTCGCCGGGGTATGTGGACCGCCAGCAGCGCTGGCCCGGGGCCAGGATCGAGCGGGACCCGTTCCTGTACGAGTACGCGTGGTCGCAGGCGATGAGCACGCTGCCCGAGGGCGTCATGATCCTCACCCACAGCGAGTGGTTCGAGGGCAGCATCATTGACGTGACCAAGGAGTACGGGAAGAAGCACCTGGAGCTGACGGAACTGTTCGGCAGCGTCTTCAAGGAGACGTTCGCCGCCGGGCAGACGGAGAAGCAGCGCAAGAAGCCGGTGGCGGTGATCTACAACGAGCACGTGCCCTTCCGGCTGAACGCGGGGGGCAGGGGCGTGGAGGATGTGTATGGGTGCATCAAGGCGCTGGAGGTCCACGCCGTGCTTTTCGACGTGATCCCCGAGTACTACGTGACGGCAGCGGAGCTGGCCGGGAGGGAGTGCGTGCTGGCACCGACGTGCGGGGTGGGATTTGGGCTGAATGCACAGGGGGAGCCCGTCAACGAGGTCATCGCCCGCTGGGCAAGGGAGGAAGGGCACCGGCTGGCAATCACGGGCACTGAGGCTCCGGAGGCGGAGGGGCTGAGAGAAGCGGCCGACCACGTGCTGCCGGAGAGCTGGGGCGCTGACTACCTGGCCGAGTACAAGGCAGTGGCGGCGGGCAGCAAGCGGCAGCTCTCGACGCCGCTGGAGCTTCTGGCAGTGCTGAAGGCGGGCAGGGGTGTGCTGGAGCGCACCACCAGTTGGTGGGAGATCAAGGCCTCGCCGCCGCTGAGGGCCGGGGACGGGACGTACGTGGTGGAGGCGGTGAACGTGCTGCCGTGGGCGTACATCGTCGAGGGCAGAGAGGTTGGTGGCGGCCTGGGCCAGGGGCACTCGGCCGAGACGACCAGGCCCTGGCAGCGAGAGGACGTGACCTTCACCGTGCCGGGCCTGGAGGGCGTGCGGCAGGTAGACGTGATCCTGTCCGACAGCGCGCGGTCCGAGCGCGTTCCGTTCCAGCAAACCGACGACGGGCTCAGGTTCACGCATCCGCTCAAGTTCTTCGCCCATTTCGCAGTGCAGCAGTCGCCTTTGGTGGTGAGCTTCCCGGACGAGATGAGGATTCGGCCGGGGCAGAGCATCGAGATCCCGGTGGTGCTGGACAACCAGACGGGGGAGGTGGTGAGTGGCCAGCTGTCCGTGCGGCGGGTGCCGGGGCTGACGGCGACGCCGACGGAATTCTCGGTGCCGGCGGATCGCGCAGTGACGGTGAGGCTGCCGGTGAAGGCGGGGCTGGACTACGCGACAGGCCAGCGGACGGTCGTGTTCGTGACCGACATCGGCGGGCGGGGGAACCTGTACTGGCGGCAGCTAGAGTGCGTGCGCAACGCGCGGCTGGCGCTGAGGACGCGGGTGCTGGCCGGTGATGGAGGGAAGACCTCCGAGGTGAAGATAGCCGTGCAGAACGCGGGCCAGTCGCGGGCGGAGAAGGTCGTCGTGCGGCTGGGCGGGCAGGAGGCGCGCATCCCGCGGCTGGAGGTGGGGGAGGTCTCGCAGGTGACGCTGCCCTTTGCGTTCACTGACGGGCCTCGGGCGGAGCGCCTGCGGCAGGTACAGGTATCGCTGGGCAGGCAGGACCGCGGGGATGGGATGCGCCATCTCCCCAACATCGGCGATGGCGGCAGCCTGGTAGTCGAGCGCGGCGGGCGAGAGGGACGCATGCCGGACCTGGGAGACACGCTCGGCCGAGGCGCGCCCAGTCGGTATCTGTACTTCGCGTTGGACGACGTCCGCTTCCCGCCAGGTGAGCACAGCGTCGCGGTGCTCGTCAAGTACTTCGACGAGGGGCGCGGGCAGTTCATCATCGAGTACGACTCGACGGCGGGCGACGACATCGAGAGCCAGTACAAGGACACGCGGGCGTGCCGCCTGGCCAATACGCGGGAGTGGAAGGAGCACACCTTCCACCTGCCCGACGCGAAGTTCGCCAATAGGCAGAACGAGGGAGCCGATTTCCGCATCACGGGGCAGGTGATCGTGTCGGACGTGTCCGTGCGCACGGAGACGCCGAACCCGGACGAGCTGGGCGAGGCGACGGTGGTCACCACGCACGAGGTGTTCGGGGAGACGATCCGGCGGGAGCATGGGGTGAAGGTGCTGAGGGCGTACCGGCCAGCGCCCGGGGTGGAGTTCCGCGGCCGCCCGCCGCCGGTCTGGCTCTTCGTGGCGAACCAGCATGGCGGCGAGCTCGCGGCGCCGGTGTTGATACCGAGGTCGGTGCTGCCGGCGGACTGGGCGCCGCAGTCAGTGGGGCTGTGGGATGGGGGCCGGCGTGCGGGGCTGCCCGTGCGGGCGACGGAGGAGGGACTCTTGACGGTCCTGCCGCTTGAAGAGCACCGGGCGCAGCGGATCGCCGTGTGGCACATGCCGGAGGGTGCGCCCCAGCCCCCTGTCCAGCCGCGTCCGCCGGCACTGCGCCTCTCGGAGCATCTCGACGGCGATGACGGCTTCGTGACCGTGTACGCTGGCGCCGCGAACCTGACCTTCGACGAGGCGAAGGGGGGGAACCTGGCGGGGCTGCACCTGCCGGGCGCGGAGGAGGACTACGCCTACTACCCGGGCGGGTCGTGCGTGGTGGAGTACCAGGTAGACGGCGAGCGCGTGGCGTTGGATCGTGTGCGCGGCAAGGTGGAGGTAGAGGAACGGGACGAGGTGGGGTGCGTTGTGACGTGCGAGCGGGAGAACGACGACCTGCGGGTGGCGGACAGGTGGACGATCTGGATGGGAGCCGACTACGCGCTGCTAGACAGGACGGTGACCTTCAAGCGCGAGCTGGCGGTGGAGGACTTCGTCATCTGCAACGCGCGCTTCAACCCCAAGCCCTTCCAAGTGCTGTACCCGCTGGGGGTGGGGAAGGCGCCGGAGGGTCAGGCTGAGTCGAAGGGGTGGCTGGAGACGTGGCACATCGCCGACGGCTGGCTGGCCGTCAACGGGACGGGCAAGGACGCCTGGGAGGCGGCGGGCCTGAGCTGGCTGGGCGGGGACGAGCTGTACCGGGTGCGGTACGGGTTCCTGGACGACCACTGCGGGATTCGGCTGCGCACCAAGAAGAGCTTCAAGCGAGGGGAGCAGTTCAGCGCCAGGCTGGCGCTGCTGTTCGGGCGGGATCAGACCTGGCGCATGCCGTCGGTGGTGAAGGCCCTGGTGGCAGAGCCGCCGCTGGTGTACCGGGCGGGGTCGGGGCAGGTGGTCAGGGGGGTGCAGGTGCCGGAGGTCGAGGTGCCGAGCTATATGGACGAGTGAGCCCCTGTGCGCCAGACCGGTGCCACCGCGCGGGGCGGGAAGGCCAGCTGCCGCCCACGGACTACTCAGTGGACAGCGCCAGACACGCAGACAGAAAGAGCCCGCCCCGAGGCGGGCTCGTCGTCTTCCCCGTGTTCCCGCGGTTGGGCTCAGTCGTCCTTGGCGGCCTTGGCGGGCTCCTTCTTCTCGCTGGTGTCCTTCTTCTCGCCATCGCCATCTGAGCCGGGGGGCTTGAAGGGTGGGGGCTTCTTGGAGTCGGTGGCGCGGGCGTAGTCGGTGGTGTAGAAGCCGCTGCCCTTGTAGATAACGGCGGCGGGGGAGATGAGCTTGTCCACGCGGCCACGACACTCCTCGCAGCGGCGGATGGGCTTGTCGTTGAAGGACTGCATGACCTCAAAGCGGTGGCCACACTTGCGGCACTCGTACTCGTAGATGGGCACTTCCTAACGACCTCCCCAACGCGCCTGGCGGGCCAAGGTGCTCGCCCGCCAGGGGACGAAACTGGATAATGCGAGGAGATAGTATAGCTGGAACTGGCACTCGCGTCAAGAGAGTGCTAATCGGGATGTGCGATGTACGGCAGCGGCCGGGCGAGCGCCGGTGAGCGCAGGGGGCACAGATGGGCGTCACAGCGGCTGAGATAGCGGAAGTCATCGAAGAGCATGCTCCGTTGTGGCTGGCGGAGGAGTCCGACAACGTCGGTTTCCAGGTGGGCGACCCGGAAGCCGAGGTCGAGTGCGTTCTGGTGACGACGGACGTCACGGCGCCCGTAGTGGTCGAGGCCCGGGAGATGGGCGCCGGGCTGATCGTGTCGCACCATCCGCTGATCATGCCGCCCCTGTCGGCGGTGCGCTGCGACGATGTGACGGGGCGCGTCGTGGCCGACTTGATCCGCGGCGACATCGGGCTCTACGTGGCGCACACGAACCTGGACAAGGCGCCGGTCATCGGCACGGCCGCGGCGCTGGCGGAGGTGCTGGGGGTTGCGGAGGTGGCCCCGTTGATCCACGAGTCGGGGCGACGGGTGAAGCTGGTGGTGTTCACGCCGGAGGAGAGCGCCGAGGGGATCAGGGAGGCGATGGCCGCGGCGGGGGCGGGGGTCATCGGCGACTACACTCACTGCTCATTCGCCGCGCCGGGGACGGGCAGCTTCCTGGGAGGAGAGAGGGCTGACCCGGCGGTGGGCGAGGCGGGGAGGCTGGAGAGGGTGCCGGAGCTGCGGCTGGAGATGGTGTGCCCCCGGGAGCGCGCGTCGGCGGCGATCGCCGCCATGCTGGCCGTCCACCCGTACGAGGAGCCGGCCTTCGACGTGATCCCCCTGGCGAATGTGGAGGGGGAGGTGGGTCTGGGGGGCATTGGGGACCTGCGCGAGCCCAGGGATCTGGGCGAGCTGGCGGCGCACGTCGAACGAGCTCTGGGCGGCCCGGCGGCGCGGGTCAGCGGCCCCCGGGACGCCGTTGTGCAGCGCGTGGCGGTGTTCCCCGGGTCCACGGGGAGGGCGTTTCCGGCGGTTTTGCACAGCGATGCGGAGGCGTTGGTGGGCGGCGAAATCAAGCACCACTGGGCTCTAGCGGGCCTGGCCGATCCGCGGCGCGATCGGCCTTTGTGCACGATTGAGGCCGGGCACCACGCCACCGAGCGCCCGGTGGTGGGGAGGATTGTGGCCCATCTACGCGAAATCCTGGGCGCGAAGGTACGGCTGGAGGCCGCGAGCGCCGATGTGGGGCCTTACGCAGGGCCGCAGTAGGCCGGGACGCCGTCCGGAGGCCTGAGCACCGTGGCGATGACGGAGGAGCTGCGCCGCCTGTACGGGTTGCAGCAGATTGACTCCCAGATCTTCGAGCTGGAGGCCGCCCTGGCGGCCCTGGACGACGGTGCGGCGACTCGGGAGGAGCTGGCGGAGGTGGAGGCGGAGCTGGCGCGGCTGGAGGAGGAGCTGAGCAAGACCGAGGGGCAGCATCGCGACAAGGAGCTGCAGCTCGGCAGCACAGAGGAGAAGCGCCAGCAGAACTGGGAGCGCGCGTACGGAGGTACGGTTTCCAACCCCAAGGAGCTGGAAGGGCTCCAGATGGAGATCGAGGCTCTGGACCGGCAGAAGGACAGGCTGGAGGAGGAGATCATACTGCTGCTGGAGGCGTTGGACGAGCAGAGCCGGGCGGTGGAGGAGCAGCGCACACGCGCAGAGGAGCTGCGGGCGCGCGGCCAGCAGGTGGAGGCGACCTTCGCGTCGGAGACGGAGCGCCTGACCGGGGAGTTGGAGTCGCTGCGAGCGCGGCGGGCGGAGACGCTGCCGGGCATCGGTGAGCGCACGCTGGCGCGGTACGAGACGCTGCTGAGGCGGGCGGCCAACCTGGCAGTTGCCGAGGTGGTGGAAGGGGTGTGCAGGGGCTGCAACATGGCGGTCCCTACGGCCAAAGTCCAGCAGCTCAGGCAGCTGGGCAGGGCCCTGTTCTGCGACAACTGTAAGAGGTTCCTCTACCTTGACACGGGGGACTGAGTCGGAGCAGGATGAGCTCGTCATTGACGTGGACGGCTGCTCCCTGGGCAATCCGGGAGACGCCGCAATTGGGGTGGTGATTGCGGCGCCGAGCGGCGACATCCTGTGGGAGGTAGGGGAGTACATAGGCGAGGGCACGAACAA
This sequence comes from Armatimonadota bacterium, assembly GCA_046760465.1. Classification (GTDB taxonomy): domain Bacteria; phylum Armatimonadota; class Zipacnadia; order JAUWAU01; family JBHIEF01; genus JBHIEF01. The sequence goes on from JBHIEF010000040.1 coordinate 15,297, forward strand.
CATTGCCGAATACCAGGCTCTGCTGCGCGGCCTGAGGCACGCACTCTCCCTGGGGGCCGAGCGCATCACCATCAACACCGACAGCGAGCTGCTGCAAAGGCAACTGCGCGGCGAGTACAGGGTGCGGGCCGCGCACCTGCGGGACCTGCATGGCGAGGCACTGCGATTGCTGCGGAAGTTCCGGCGGGTGCGGCTGCGCAGGGTGCCCAGGGAGATGACGACGCGAGCCGACGGCCTGGCGCGGCAGGCGGCCCGCAGCAAGCGGAGCGTGATGCCGGACCTGTCTGACGACGCAGAGGCGTTGGTGGAGGAAGGGTAGTAGCGCCGATGGATGCCCGCCGCGGCCCCACCGATGCGGAGCTGGTGGCCCGCGTGGCCGCGGGCGAGGGGGAGGCACTGGACCTACTGCACGGGCGGTACTACGCGCGGCTGTACCGGCTGGCCTACGTGAAGCTGGGGGGCCGGGAGGACGCCAGCGACATCGCCTCGGAGACCTTCGTCCGCGCCGTCAAGCACATCGCCGAGCTGCATCCACTCCAGACGGACAGCCTCTACCCCTGGCTGCACACGGTGGCGTGCAATCTGGTTACCGACGCCCTGCGGCGCAAGCGCCTGCGGCCGCAGCTATCGCTGGACGACCGCTGCCGGGAGGAAGTTGCTGCGTATATAGACCAGGCACCGAACGGACGCCCGCGGCCCGACGAGGTGCTGGAGCGGCGCGAGGTGCAGGCGTACGTGCGGGAGGCGATTGCCGACTTGCCCGAGGCACAGGGCGCGGCCGTCTTGTACCGGTTCGTTGGCGAGATGTCCATACGGGAGATTGCCGAGGAGATGGGGAAGTCGGAGGGGGCGGTGAAGTCTCTGCTACACCGGGCCATGAACGGCCTGCGCCGGGCCCTGACGGGGACACCAGCCGCTCGTGGCCTCAGGCGCCGACAGGTGGTACAACCATCTTCGCGAGGAGAGACCGATGTCGGTGGGGATTCTGTCCAAGTACATAGATGATCTGCTGAACGCGGAGGACGAGGACATCCAGCACTACCTGTCCCAGGCGCCGGGAGGACGGGAGGATCTGCTGCCGCTGCTGCTGGCGGCGCAGGCGGCACACCGGGCCATAGCGGCCATCGAGATAGACTCGGTGGTGGAGGGGGAGTCGCGCGAGCGCGCGCAGGAGGCGCTGGCCGCCACGCAGGCGGGGCGGCCGGCGGGGGTGCTGGGCAGGCTGCGGGGCCTGCTGCGAGGGGGGCGCAAGTAGCCGTGCCCGAGGCGGATGCCCTGGCGGACAAGTTCGTAGGCTGCCTGCTGGGTTGCGCCATCGGCGATGCGCTGGGAATGCCCACGGAGGGGATGTCGCGACGCGAGATCGAGATGAGGTACGGGAGGGTGACGGAGTTCCGGGCGGGCGCGGGGTTGGAGGCGGGGCAGTACACCGATGACACACAGATGATGCTCTGCCTGGCGGAGCAGATCGCCGAGGACGGGGAGTTCAACGCGGCCGCCGCGGCGCGCAGATTCGTGTGGTGGTACCACGACCGGCCGCGGCGACCGGGGCGGGCGTGCATGGACGCCTGCAAACGGCTGATCGCGGGTGCGCCTTGGAGCGAGAGCGGCGGCGAGGGGGAGGCGGGGTGCGGGACGGCGATGCGGGTCATGCCGATCGGGCTGCGCTACGTCCGCGACCCGGTGGCGCTCAGGCGAGCGGCGGTTGAGTCAGCCGTGATCACCCACCGCGACGCGCGCGCCATGGCCGGGGCTGTGGCCATTGCCTACGGGGTGGCCCGGGCGCTCTGCGCCGGGGAGGCGCCGGACGGGGACGCGTTCCTTGGAGAGGTAGCCGATTTCGTGGCCGACGTGGATGGGCAGATGGCTGCGGCCATCGGAGAGGCGCGACGACTGCTGTCGGCCGACCCGTGGGACGCCCTGGGCGAGATCGGCACTGGGGTATTCGTGTTGGAGGCGGTGCCCGCGGCGCTGTATTGCTTCGCCCGCTCGCTGGCGGGTTTTTCGACTCCGCTGCCCTCGACTGGGCTCGAGGCGGCGGTGGTGCTTGCGGCCAACGCGGGCGGGGACACCGACAGCGTCGCGGCCATGGCCGGGTCCCTGTCGGGGGCTCTGAACGGCGTCGGCCGGATCCCACCTCGCTTCCGCGACAACGTCGAGTCGGCCGAGCACCTGCGGAAGGTGGCGCTGCGGCTGCACGGCCATGCCGTCGGGTCGGTCGTGCACTGAGGCGGGGTGGGGCCGTAGTTGCCCGTGGATTGAGCGCCGACGGCTGAGGATTGCCGCCAGCTACGAGCTGGCGGCTTGCTCTTCGTCCAGCAGGTGCAGGTGGAACTTGTCGTGGAGGCTGCGCACGGCCTCGTCGCGTCGCTCAGCCGGGACCAGGCAGGAGAGAGCGTTGGCGCTGCCGGCGACCTGGCGGATCTCGATGCCGGCCGTCTCCAGGGCCTCGGCGGCGCGGGCCATTATGCCCGGGACGCGCTGTAGCCCGCGGCCGATGACGGAGACGATGACGGCGTCGCTGCCGACCTGAAGGCTGGTGGCCCGCCGGTCGGCGGCCCGAGCGGCGCCGGGGGTTTGGACGGGGATGTGGATGTCGTGGAGGGCCTGGCGGGCGCCGTCTAGAACGTCCTTGTTGATGACGAAGCTCAACGTCTGGGCGGTGGAGCTGACGAAGTAGACGCTGATGTCGGCGTCGGCCAGTCGCATGAGGATCTCGCGCTCGGCCTCGGGCTTGTCGGCCGCCTCCCCCACCGTCAGCGAGAGGGGCACTACGACCTGCGAGTTGGCGACGGCGGTGGCTCCGTGCTCGCGGTCTCGGGAGCGCGTGGGCTCGCGCACTATCAGCGTGCCCACGTCGTCGGTTCCCATGGTGGCCAGCACGCGCAGGGGGATGTGGTAGTCCATGGCTATCTGGGCGCAGCGGGGGTGCAGCACGCGCGCGCCCTGATGGGCCATCTCGCAGATCTCCTCGTAGGTGACGCAGCGAAGCGTGCGCGCGTGGGGGACGATCTTGGGGTCGGCAGTCATGATACCGGGCACGTCGCTGAAGATGCGCACCTCGGCGGCGTGGAGGGCTGCCCCCAGGGCGGAGGCGGTGGTGTCGCTGCCGCCGCGGCCCAGTGTGGTGATGGCCCCGTGCTCGTGCTCGTCGGGGCTGCGGGTCACGCCCTGGAAGCCGGCTACCACGGGGATCAAGTCCTCGTCCAGCGCACGCTGGACGCGGGCGGGGTCAATGGCCAGGATGCGGGCCTGTCCGAAGGCGCGGTCGGTCATGATGCCGGCCTGGCCGCCGGTGAGCGCCACCGAAGGGTACGGGCCTACGGTGCCGATGAGGTGGGCCATGACGACGGTGGAGATGATCTCGCCGCAGGCCATGAGCAAGTCTTTCTCGCGCGGCTGGACGGCGGGGCTGCTCTCGTCCAGGAGGCTGACCAGGGTATCGGTGGCGTAGGGCTCGCCCTTGCGTCCCATGGCGGAGACCACCACGACGGGCGCGAAGCCCTCCTGCTTGGCCTGGACGGCGCGTTCGGCTGCGCGCCGCCGCTGCTCCGCGGTCTGCACCGAGGTGCCGCCGAACTTCATCATGAGTGGCTTCATGGTGGCGCGCCTCCCTCCGCTACCGCCAGGGGTCTGGCCGCTGGGTCGGCTGTGTCTCCAGTTCGAACTCGGCGGCGAGCGCTTCGCAGGCCGGCGGGGCCTGGTGGCGCTGGATGAGGCAGAAGACGGAGTTATAGGAGTCGTCCATCTCCAAGATGCCGACGCCGGCGCGGTGCAGGGCACTGACGATGCGGCCCATGACGCCGGGAATGGACCGCATGTCGGCGGCATAGACGGTCAGGATGGCGCACTGAGGGACTACCTCCGGCTCATGGCCCAGTTCGGCCAGTACCTGCCGAGCGCGGTCCAGTTCTGCGTCAGCCAGGGCGAAGTGCAGGCTGTTGTCGTGGAGCTTGATGAGGTCCACGCTGACGCCCGCCTCGGTGAGGGGGCGGAAGATGCGCGCCAGGTCGCGCGGGCGCCCCTCGGTAGGCAGCGACACGTGGGCCAGACCGGGCCGGACGTCTATGCGGGTGACGCCGCGGGGGGGCTCGAACCCCATCTCCCCGCGGCGCAGCCCGGCTGCGGCCCAATGCTCGTCGGGGGTGAGGCCTTCCTCATTCGGCCTGCGAGGCGTTGTCTCCATGCGGCTGCGCCTCCAGGAAGCCGACGTCTATGTGCCCGTCAGCGCCCTGCGTCAGGCTGATGCGTCTGCGCCAGGAGTCGTCGGCTTCGCCGTAGTCGGTGCGGTAGTGGGCACCGCGGCTCTCGGTGCGGGTGGCCGCCGCCCTGGCCACCAGACGGGCGACGGTGACCATGTTGCGCAGCTCGGCGGCCTCTCGTTGCGTGGGCGGTGCGGGCGCGGTCTCGCCGGCCAGCTCGGCCAGCTCGGCCTCGGCACGGGCGAGCGACTGGGCCGAGCGCAGGACGCCGATGCAGTCCCAGGTGAGATCGCGCAGCCGGGCGCGCAGCTCGCGCTGGGCGTCGGCCGTCAGCGGCGAGCCGACCGGGCCGACCGCAGGCACTTCGCCGCCGCCCAGCCGGTCCAAGGCGAGCGCTCCGTCCGCCATGGCCTCGATGCAGCGGGCGCCGAAGACCAGGGCCTCGAGCATGGAGTTGCTGGCCAGGCGGTTGGCGCCGTGCACGCCGGTGCAGGCTACCTCGCCGCAGGCGTAGAGGCCCGGCGCCGAGCTGCGGCCGTCCACGTCCACGACCACGCCGCCCATCAGGTAATGCGCGGCGGGGGTGACCGGCACGAGGTCGGCGAGGATGTCAATGCCGAGCTCGCGGCAGTGGGCGGCGATGTTGGGGAAGCGCCGGCGCACGACCTCCTGCGGAATCTCGCGCAGGTCCACGAATACGTGGGGCTGGCCGGCGCGCTGCATCTCGCTCATGATGGCCCGGGCCACCACGTCACGCGGCGCCAGCTCGGCGTCGGGGTGGTAGTGGGGCATGAAGCGTTCGCCGTCGGCGTTGCGCAAGACGGCGCCCTCGCCGCGGACGGCCTCCGAGATGAGGAACTTGGGGTAGCTGGGCTCATCCAGGGCGGTGGGGTGGAACTGGATGATCTCCATGTCGGCCAGGGCGGCCCCAGCCCTGAAGGCGGCCGCAATGCCGTCGCCGGTGACCACGGGTGGGTTGGTGGTGACCTTGTACACCTGGCCGATGCCGCCGCTGGCCAGCAGCGTGGCCTGGGCCCGGAAGCGGAGCTCCTCGCCGGTGCGTAGGTCGAGGGTGCTGGCGCCCAGGCAGCACCCGTCGGCCATCAGGAAGTCGAGCAGGAAGGTGTGCTCGAGCACCTTGACCTCGTGCCGGGAGGCGGCCTGCACCGACAGGGCGCGGGCGATCTCGCGGCCGGTGGCGTCGCCCAGGGCGTGGGCGATGCGGCGCGCCCGGTGGGCGGCCTCGCGCGTGAGTGCCAGGGCGCCGTTGTCGGTGTCGAAGCGGGCGCCGAAGCGGATGAGCTTGGCGACCTGCTCGGGACCCTCCTCGGTCAGGATGCGGGCGGCGTGGCTGTCGCACAGGCCGGCGCCGGCGCGGATAGTGTCCTCCAGGTGGAGCTCGGGGGAGTCGTCGGGGCGCCAGGCGACGGCGACGCCGCCCTGGGCGTAGAGGGTGCTGCCCTCGGTGAGGAGGTCTTTGGTGATGACGGTGACGCGGCCGCGCTCGGCCAGGCCGAGAGCGGCCCACAACCCGCCGATGCCACTGCCGATGACCAGGAAGTCGGTCTCGATGGTCTGCAAGGGCGGCCCCTTCTCGCACCCGGCGTGGGCGGCGTCGGGGTCGGCGGCCCTCAGGCCGACCCGCCGCCAGACGCGGGTGGGATGCCGAGGGGTTCGTTCATGCTGCCGGAGCGAAAGCCCTCCAGGTCGAGGGCGACGTAGATGTACCCGAGTTGCTTGAGGTGATCCACGATGCGCCCAGAGACCTCGGGGCTGGCCAGCTTGGGCACGTCGGCAGGCTCCACCTCGATGCGGGCGATGCGGTCGTCGTGGTGGCGCACGCGCAGTTGGCGCACGCCCAGGGAGCGCAGGAAGCGCTCGGCCTCGCCCACCATCTTCAGCTTCTCGATGGTTATCTCCTGGCCGTAGGGGAAGCGGGAGGAGAGGCAGGCCATGGCCGGCTTGTCCCAGGTGGGTAGCCCGCGCAGGCGGGAAAGCTCGCGGATCTCCGCCTTGGTCAGGCCCACCTCCATCATGGGCGCGGGGACGCGAAGCTCGGCGGCGGCGCGGTGGCCGGGGCGATGGTCGCCCACATCGTCGGCGTTGGCGCCGTAGACGACGTGCTCCAGGCCGTTCTCCTGGGCCAGCCTGGAGAGGGCCTCGAACAGCTCCTTCTTGCAGTAGTAGCAGCGGTCAACGGGGTTGGCGGCGAAGTTCTCGATCTCGATCTCCGAGGTGCGTAGCACCAGTTGTCTGGCGCCCAGCTCCTTGATGAGGTCTTGGGACTGGCGGAATTCCTCCTCGGGATAGGTCTCGGAGCAGGAGGTGGCCGCCGCGGCGCGGTCGCCCAGCACGTCAACGGCCGTGGCCAGCAGGAAGGAGCTGTCCACGCCGCCGGAAAAGGCGACCAGTACGCTGCCCAACTCGCGCAGATGGTCCTGGAGGGCCGAGTATTTGCGCTGGAGCTCTTCCTCGTCGAGGGCCGGCGGGGACGTCGCCTCCGCCGCCTCCGTACTTGCCTTGCTCATGTCCTCACCGCCGTGAGCTTGATGTTGCCAGGTACAATGCTACCTCAAGGCGCGTCTGGGCCCTGTGTCAAGCCCCACAGAGGCGAGGCTGGCCGGGGGCCGAGGCGCGGGGCCGGCTCACGCGCTCTGCTGGCCGCTCCTCTTGGCCAGGATCGCCTGCAAGATGCCATGGAGGGCGGTGAGCTCGCCGTCGTCGAGCCAGATGCCCTTGCAGCGGCGGCAGCCGTCCACCTTGACGCCCGGGGCATGGCGCAGCTCCTGCTCCTCCAGCGCGACGGAGCACACGGGACAGCGACGGGTGCCGCCGGGCGGCTGGGGTCGGTCGAGCGGGTTGCGGAACTGCTCGTCCAGGAGCTCCATGGCCTCGGGGTCGTTCTGGGCCAGGGCGGTGAGCTCGTTGCGGTCGAACCACACGCCGCCGCAGTCGTTGCATCCGTCCACGTACAGGTCGGCCACGCGCCGCTGGAGCAGGGGCCGTCCGCAGATCGGGCACACTCTCACCGGTCTGCCCTCCCGCGCCTGGCCCAGAGCTGGCCAGGTGCTCGTGCAAGTCCGGAAGGGGCCGCCCGGCCGTCAGGCCAGGGGCTTCCCGTATTGGATCCACTCACACAGGCGGATGCTCTCGAGCGCGTCCGCCAGGTTGGTCAGCGGCGTTCGGTCCTGCTGAAGGCACTCCAGGAAGTGTCGGTTCTCGCCCAGGAAGCCGTAGGTGGCCTGGAAGTCGTCTCTGCCGCAGAGTTGTGAGCCGTCGAGGCGGCGGCAGTCCTGGTCGCTCGTCCAGACCTCGGCCTCCTCGGGAGCGCGGATGTAGGCGGAGATGCCCTCGCCGTGCAGCTCGAAACGCTCGTAGCGGCCGCCGGCCACGCGGCAGGCGGAGAGCAGGCCCACGGCGCCGCCCTGGAAGCGGATGAGGGCGTTGAAGACGTTGTCCCAGTCGTTGTTGTATTGGCGGACGTCGCTCTCGACCTCCACGGCGTCGCCCAGGAAGAAACGCAGGCAGTCCACCACGTGAATGACGTCGCAGGTCAGGATGCTCAGGCCGTAGTAGGCCTTCTGGCCGACCATCTTCTTGTGGAACTCGGCCATGGCCTGCACGGGTGGGCCCTGCTCGTCCACCAGGCGCTTGGCCTCGGTGATCACGGCCGAAAAGCGGCGGTTGAAGGCCACCATGCTGTGGCAGTCGTTAGCGCGGGCGGCCTCCAGCATGGCCAGGCAGTCCTCAGAGCTGACGCCGGGGGGCTTCTCCATGAACACGGGCTTGCCGGCCTGGAAGCAGTCGGCGGCGAGTTCCCTGAGGCCCATGGGGGGCAGGCAGATGTAGACGGCGTCGAGGTCGGCCTGCTCCAGCATCTGGCGATGGTCGCGGAAGCGATGGGGGACGGCATACTTGTCGGCGGTCTGGTTGAGGCGTTCCTCGTCCAGGTCGCAGATGGCCTCCAGGTGGGCCGACTCCAGCTCGGCGAGGCTGGGGTAGTGCACGCTGTTGGCGTGGTGGCCGGCGCCGATGAAGCCGATCCGGACTCGGTCCACAGGTGGGTGCCCCTCTCCCGTGCATGCGCCCGAGGTGGCGGCTATTCTACTCGGTTTTGTGGTGATTGGCAACCGGTGGGGGTGTCCTGATGCCGGTGTCCACTTGCGGGGCTGTGGGGGTTTATGCCTCTTGCTCAGGCAAAAAAGCCTTGACAAACATGCCGGGGGGCGTAGACTATTGGCGATTGGGTCTGGCTGCGAGGTGTGGCAATGGCACGAGTGCCCTGGAGCTGGCGAGAGCTGGCTGACCCGGACTACAGCCTGTGCCTGGTGGCAGTGGGTCTGGGCGTCGCCCTGCTGGTACACCTTCACGTACATGAGCCAACCATCCCCGTCGTAGACAGCTACGTTAGCCAGTCGCCGCGCGCCGTGCTTGTGGTCTGGGAGCAAGGCCCTCCAAGCTGTGCTCGCTGTGGCTGTGAGGTGCCTCGGGGTCGTGATTCGTGTTGGCATTGCGCCTGCAAGCTGGAGTGGCCGGCCTCAATCTCGGAAGGGGTAGCTCTGCAAAGGTGAGGGGGTCTGGACAATGACTCGCAAGTTCCGTAGCATTGAGTGGATTGGGTTGACGCTCATTGTGTGTTGGCTGGTGGGGGCGCCGGTGTGGGCTCCGGCGGACAGCGAGGCCGCGCTGCCCAAGGGCGGATGCTGCGGGTCAACAGATGCACCTGCCGCGTCGGCTTCCTGCGCATGTGCCGGGCAGCCGGCACACAGTGGCTGCGGGGAGGGTCACGTGCGCTTGGCCAGCGGCGAGACGACCTCGGGCGATGGGCCCTCGGGCGGCGGCATCGGCATACTCCAGGAGGGGGGCGTCATGTGTGCCGAGGGCGGCTGTGCTGCGCCCGGGTGCTGGCTTGGCCAGTGCGGCGAGTTCGTACCCCCGGACCCTCCGCCTTGCGGTGGGGCCGCGACGTGTGCCTGCAACGCGCCTGCCGGCAACTGCGACTGCGGCCAGTACTGCGCGAACTTCATGCAGCCGTGTGTCTACATGGAGCTGGTTGCCAAGGGCACCCAGGACGCCGACGGTATCGAGACCTGCCGCTGCCTGCCCAACAACGATGCGACCGGGTGGCCGGTCTGTGGCTGCGACGAGGGGGAGGAGATCCCCAACTGCACGCCGGGGGGCGCGTGGTGCTTCTGCACTGTGGCTGCGATGGGCTACTGTACGAATGAGCCGTGTGGCGCCACGAACTGCAAGGACTACTGCTGGGAGACCCAGTGCCCCACGTGCGGAGGGCTGTCCATCGAGATCGCGCGAACGACTCCCTCCCGCGAACAGCTCTACGTTAACCTGGGGGAGACGACCGCGATGGTGACGGCGCGGGTAACCCGCAACGGTCAGCCGGTGCAGGGGGCGAAGGTAGAGTGGCTTGTCGAAGACCCCGATGAGCCCTGGGGACCATCTTACCTCGACCCGGATGGCGGCCGCTGCAACTGCGGAGACGGCTGCCCGGATGAGGGGAAGAACGGCAAGAGCAACTGCGGCTGCAACAGAAGGCCCCACCCCTGTCCAGCGCGCAACGACGATGATGACCCGAATAACGCGCCCGACAACCACGGACCGAGCCCCAGCGTCATCTCGGAGGGTCAGACAGACCAGAATGGGGAGGCCGACCTGACTCTCATGCTAAGGAGCTCATATGGGGGAGACAACTGGGACGTGTGGGCCGTCCTCTGCCCGAAGCCCCCGGACCATCCCCAGGGGATGGATGCGGCGCGAGCGCGCTTCACTGTGTGGCGGAGGATCGAGGTCGAGCGGGACTCGATGGAGTCCTCGCACCAGCCTCCCATTGCCGACTTCTACCAGGCCGCCTACAATCGCTTGGCCGGGGCCTTTGACGATGGCTACATCGAACTTCATCTCTTGCCCGACACGGGAGGGCCAGGGGATGACCCGGACTGCGACGACGACTGCGCGTACGTGCAGCTGCTGCGGCCCGAGGAGGCGAGCTTCGCGAACTACGCCGACACGTACTTCGCACACCCGGGACACCGCGTGCAGTACCTGGGTGTCAACGAGATAGGGTTCTTGTTGGGAGACGGGGTGCGTGGCGTTGCGCGCGACTGGGGCAGCGACCAGATAATGGTGGCGGCAGGGGAGCTGGGCGTAGACCTTGAGAACGCGGTCGGGATCCACGAGAACGGCCACGCCATCGGCGCGTTCGACGAGGCGCCAAGTGTGAACCATGCTGACGACTGCATAATGGAGGTAGAGGAGCCGCCCTCGACGTATGATTTCTGTGCCCAATGCGTGCAGACCCTAAGGAGTGCTCCAGCCTATGAGTAGACTCCTCAGCTACCAACGACGCCGTGCCGGCAGCCTGCTTTCGCTCTTGTCAGCGGTCCTGGTCCTGGCAATCAACGTTGTTGGTGCCGCGCAAGAGGATGAGCCCCCACTTCAGTTCTCCGCCACCTTGGTCGGCCCGGCTGCTGAGGCCGACCCGCGGGAATATGCCCCGGGCGAACCGATAGGCGTGCTGCTGCGCCTGGAGAACAAGACGACAAAGGCGCGCCGCGTCATAAGCCCGATGAGATGGGGGGTGTGGTTCGATTTCAGAGACTCCGAGGGCGACCCCATCCCACGGGTTCCTACTACTATCGTCATTTGCTCCTGGCCCGACGCGGATGCCTTCCTGGTCCTCCAGCCGGGCGCGGCCCAAACCGCCCTGCTCGACCTCACGTTGGCGCTTGCCTTGCCGCCCGACGGAGCCGTAACCGGCCGCGTAATGTACAGCGGGAACGGCAGCCACGGCTGCTGGCGGACGGAGCCTGGGCTGCCGAGCGAGGAGATCAGCATTGTGCTGCGTTCGCCGCCGGAGCGGCCAGCTTACGGCTATCTCGGACTAGTGGGCGCCAAATGGTGGCATGCAGAGATGGCGCTTGACCTCGCCCTGCGGAT
>JBHIEF010000041.1:0-25860 GCA_046760465.1 Armatimonadota bacterium
AAGGCGCGCAGCCTGATGGCTATCTGCAATCACCTATTGACATACAGAGTCCCCGTGCGCGTCTGTCAAGGGCTTTTCCTGATTTCCCTCCTGGTGGATGGCGTGCCCATGAGACCGGCTCCCGCTACTCGGCTAAATGCACATCCCGCCGGCCCACGAAGAGCTTGGCGGAGTTGACGAAGACGGCCAAGTCGGGGATGACGTGCGCCGCGGCGGCCACCATGGGGCCGATGAGGCCGGTGGCCGCCAGCCCGATGCCCACCACGTTGAAGGCGATGCCGATGAACAGGTTCTGCTTGATGGTGGCGAAGGCCGCACGGCCGATCTCCACGGCCTCGGCGATGCGCTCGATCTGATCGGACATGAGGGCCACGTCGGCGGCCTCCAGCGCCGCGTCCGTGCCCGCGGCCCCCATGGCCACGCCCACAGTGGCCTGAGCCAGCGCCGGGGCGTCGTTGATGCCGTCGCCCACCATGACGACCTTGCGGCCGCGCTGGACCATCTCCCGCACCCAGGCCACCTTGTCCTCCGGCAGCATCTCGGCCTCGAAGCTCGCGACACCGATCTGCCTGGCCACTGCCGAAGCGGTGCGCGGATTGTCACCGGTGAGGATGGTCACGTCGGTGAGCCCGTGCTCGGCCAGGTGCTCCACGGCCAAGGCCGCGCTCTCGCGCACTACGTCGGCCACCGCGATGAACCCACAGACCTCGCCATCGTGGGCCACCAGCAGCACCGTCTGGCCCTCCTGCTCGCGCTCCTTGGCGGCAGCCTCCAGGTGCTCGGGCAGTGCCAGCCCCGATTGGCTTAGCAGCTCGCGGTTGCCGACCAGCACCTTTCTGCCGTCGAACTCGGCCCGCACGCCGCGCCCCCTCAGCACCTCAAAAGCCTCCGGCTCCTCGACCGGTAGCCCCCGCTCCCGGGCCTCCTCCAGGATGGCGGAGGCCAGCGGGTGCTCGGAGCGGGTCTCGGCAGAGGCCACCAGTTCCAGCACCTCCGAGTCGGTGTGCTCCGAGCACGACAGTACCTCGGTGACCTTCGGCCTGCCGATGGTGACCGTGCCGGTCTTGTCCAGGACGACCATGTCGGCCCGGCTCAACTCCTCGAGGTGCGTGCCGCCCTTGATCAGGATGCCTCTACGCGAGGCACGGCCGATGCTGGCCACCACCGCCAGCGGCGTGGCCAGGGCGACGGCGCAGGGGCAGGCGATGACTATGACCGTGATCGCGGCGCGGATGGCCCGAACCACCTCCCCAGTGACGGGCCACCAGATCGCCAGCGTGAGCAGCGCCGCTCCCAGAACCACGGGCGTAAAGTAGGAGGCGAAGCGATCGGCCACCCGCTGCACGGGTGCCTTCTGCTCCTGAGCCTCCTCGACCATGCGGATGATCTTGCCAATGGTCGTCTCACGGCCCACGCGCTCCACGGCCACCGAGATGGCGCCCACGGCGGCGATGGTCCCCGCGAAGACGTGATCGCCCTCGGCCTTCTCCACCGGCATCGGCTCACCAGTGATGGCCGACTCGTCAATGCCTGCATGCCCACGTATGATGTGGCCATCTACCGGAATCCGCTCACCCGACTTGACGAGCACAATGTCGTCGTGGCGGATCTCGTTTACGTCCACCACCGTCTCGCCACCATCCCGCTGCACCGTGGCCTGGCGCGGCGCGGCCGTGACCAGGTCCCGAATGGCGCCCCGGCTGCGGGCAACCGTATACGTCTCCAGCAGCTCAGCCACGGCCACGAACCAGGCGATCACCGCCCCAGCCAGGAACTCGCCTATGGCGCAGGCTGCGACCACGCCGATGAACATGAAGGTATCTGCGTCAATGGCCCGCACGCGGGCCGCCCGCCAGGCCGCCTTGGCCAGGGGCCAACCCAGGACGACAACGGCCACGACCGCCAGAACGTCGAAGGGGACGCGCTGCGGCAGCACGGCTCGCCAACTGAGTAGGATGAGCGCGCCGCCGAACAGGATGCGGGCGATGCTCCACAGACGCTCGTCGCGCGCGGCCTGCTGCTCGCCTGCCTCGTCCGTGACTCGGTAACCCAGCGCCTCAATGCGTGCTGCCAGCTCGCCAGCGTCTCCCTCGACCCCCGGCTCATAGCGTACGGTCAACTTCTCAGCGCTGAAGTTGACAGCGGCCTCGGCGACGCCCGGGACGGCGCCGAGCTCCTTCTCGATGGCCTCGGCGCAGGAAGCGCAGTGCATCCCACCGATGGCCAGCTCTACCTGCCGCAGGCGGTCATGCTCGCCCATGTGCAGCTACTCCTGTCAGCGCCAGCGCAGCTAGCGGTGTTCTATGTGCTCCAGGCAGTCCCTGATCCATCGCAGCACGTGATCATCGTCGAGAGAGTAGTAGGCCAGCTTACCCTCGCGCCGGAACTTCACCAGGCCCATTCCCCGCAGTAGCCGCAACTGCTGCGACACCGCCGCGCTGGTCACTCCCAGCAGTGCCGCCAGGTCGCACACGCACAGTTCCTCCTCGGCCAAGGCCAGTAGGATTCTGGCGCGGGTGGGGTCGGACAGCATCTGGAAGGTGTCGCAGAGCCGCTGGAGGCGCTCTGGCGACTGCATGCGCCTGCGGACGCCAGCCACCTTGACCTCGTCAACGTACGCGACATGGCAGTTGCCGTTGTCTGTGGTCTTGACTGACATAGCTGGCCGCCATTAATCAATTGCTAAATCGTTTACATTATACACTACTCGGCCACAAAGTCAAACGTAGCCAGATCCACACACATGTGCTCGGCAGGGAAAGGAGGGCGCCCCGGTCAAACATGGCGAGGAGAAAGGGTGGCACCTGCCATGTTCGAGCGCGCTATCGTCGCCGTGGACCCCACCCAGGACCCGCAGGCACTGCTGCAATATGCGACCAAGCTCCATGCCGATGGCGGGCTGCAACTGGTGTTGGTGATAGTGCTGCCTACCGGCTCCCCTCGGTTCGCCGAGGCGCGCCACATGCCCGAAGTGCGGGCCGCCATGCATCGCGTGGGAGAGCAGCTAGTGGAGGAGGCGGTGGCCAGACTGCCCGACGAGCTGGCGGGCAGCGCGGCCGTGGCGTCGGGGCCGCAGGAGTTGCCCAGAGTCATCCACGACCTGATCCATCAGTACGAGGCCGACCTGGTGGCGCTGCAATACCCCGTGGAGAGCCCTGTACACGAGTGGCTGGGCGGGGGGCTCCTGCTGCGCACCATAGAACTGACCCAGAGCTCGGTGCTGGTGGTGGAGGAGGGAGTGCCGCCCCCTTCCGGGGAGAAGGCCATCTACTGCTATTCGGGCTCCGAGGCGAGCCGGCGCGCCCTCCCCACCGCCATCGAGTTCGCCAAGCTGTTCGATCTCACGCTCGAGGTGGTCCATGCGGATCGTGACCTCGAGGCGGGGCGAGCCGCCATGGAGGCGGTGCGGGAGCTCGACCTGCCCGGCGAGGTGGACCTCGAACTGGTCGAGCAGGGCCAGCGAGAGACCGTGTCCGATGCCCTGCGGCGCCACGTCTCGGCCGTCGGTGACCCCATGGTCGTCGCCCTGCGAGAGGCCCTGGGCGGCACCCAGATCCCCACGGGCGTGCTCAGACTGCGGCCCAAGGCGTTGCTCACCCTGGCTCCCGCGGAGGGCGACTCCTAGCCCATGCACATCTCCAGCCGCAGGATGCGCACGGCCCTCTTCTTCCGACGCGCTCGGCGGTGGGTGCTGGCGCTGCCGCTGCGTCGGATAGCCGGCGGCCTGGCCGGCCTGATCGTGTTTGCCATCGTCTACGCCCTACCGACGCCTCAGGGGCTGAGGCCAGAGGCGCACCACTGCCTGGCGCTGCTGGCCCTGCTCGTGATCTACTGGGCGACTGAGCCCGTCCCCCTACCCGTTACCGCCTTCCTGGTCGGTGTCGGGCTGGTAGTGCTCCGCATTCGCGACGACCCGGACGATGCCTTCATGCCCTACGCCCGCAACGCCGTCTTCTTCATCTTGGGGGCGCTGATTCTGGCCCAGGGGTTGGCCGAGTCGGGGCTGGACCAGCGACTGGCCTACTGGCTCCTGGCCTTCTTCGGGAAATCGTTCAACGCCCTCCTGGCCAGCACCATTGCCGTGACCACTGTGCTGGCCGCCTTCCTGCCCAGCCATTCAGTCGCGGCAATCATGGTGCCCGTGCTGCTTATGGCCTGCCGTCAGGCCAAGCTCCAGCGCACCGGGCCGCACGGCAAGGCGCTCATGCTGGGCATGGCGCTGGCGGCCAGCGCCGCCGGCCTGGCCAGCCCCTCTGGCGGCGCCCGCAACGCCATCGTGCTGAGCTTGCTGAGACACCAGTTCGACCAGACCATTTCCTACGGACACTGGGTCGCGATGGCCGCGCCTATCGCGGCGATCCTCTCCTTCTTCCTGTTCGGCTTGATCAAGCTGTGCTTCAGGCCGCCCAACCAGCAGCTGGCGGTCGAGCCGGCAGAGGTGCACGCTATGGGCCCGCGCCAGTGGCTGGCCATCGGCATCTTCGCGCTGACCGTAGTGCTCTGGTTCAAGGTCGGCACCTCATGGGGGCTGGGCACTGTCGCCATGCTGGGGGCCATCCTGATGTACGTGAGCGGCGTGGTGAACTGGGAGAGGACGCAGGGGGGACTGAGCTGGGGTGTCATCTTCATCTACGGCGCGGCCCTGGCCATAGGCGAGGCGCTCGCTGCTACCGGCGGGGCGCGCTGGATCACGCAACGGTCCATTCAGCTCTTCCCCTTCGATAGCCAAACCGGCTACCTCGCCGGCGTCGTAGTCTTCACCAGCCTGATGACCCAGGTGATGGGCGCCGGCGCGGCCACCGGCGTCATGGCGCCGACGACTCTCAGTCTGGCCGAGCAGACGGGCATTGACCCACAGATCATGGGCCTGACTACTGCCGTGTCGGCGTCATTCTCGTTCATCCTGGTTGTGACGCCGCCGCTCATCATCGCCTACGCCTCCGGCGCCTTCACCCCCAGGGACCTCCGCAGGATCGGCATCCCCTACCACCTCCTGGCCATGATAGTCACCGTCGCTGCCGTGGTCTTCTACTGGCGGCTGTTCACGTAGTAGGAAGGCTGGCGGTGGCGTGGGAAGAGGGCGCAGACGCCTGCGGAGCTACTCGCGCGGTTCCGTCTCAGGGGACGCAGCTCTGGACGCCTCCTGTATCCTGGCGCCCAGGGGCTGGAGGCTGCTGGCCAGGGCCGGCGTGGGCTGGACGGCGTACTGCTCGGCCATCTTCACGACCTTGCCACCCAGGTGGAGCACGACTCTCTCGGAGCCCGGATGCTCCAGCAGGACTTGCGCCAGGCTCTCCAGATCGCTGCGGGTAACCTCTCCCGGCATGAAGATGTGCACGGGCTTGCTGGCTGGCCGGCCGGGGCCGGCCTCCGCACGGGGAGGCGCCGGCGGCGGCACGCGCTCAGGCTTCGCGCCGGCAGCCTGGCGCGGGGCCGGGGCGGCCTCGCGCTTACGCTTGCTGGGCGCCCGGGCAGCGGAGAGGGGCCTGGCACGGTTGCACAGCACCTTGACCGTGGTCTGCACCTGGCCGTTCCCCAGATCTCGCTCGAAGCGCTGGAGCTTGCCGTCCACGACTACAACGCTGTCATCGGCGAGCACGTCCTTGCACTTCTCCAGGGCCCTGGGGAAGACCGTGACCTCCACCTCGGCCGCCACCCCCTGCAAGGTGAAGAACATCATGTCGTCGCCGTTGCGGGTCACGTGCGGCGTCGGCCGCGTGACCATGCCCCCGATGACCACCTGCTGGCCGTCCTCGCAGTCCTCCAAGTCCTCCAGCCGCACCGTCGTACAGCGCTCCAGCTTCTCCTCGGCCCGTAGCAGGGGATGGTCCGACACCCACAGGCCCAGCAGTTCGCGCTCCAACGCCAGCTTCTCCTCGGCCGGCATCGGGGGCACCGCCGGGAGACTCTCGGTGGCCATGTCCACGCCCTCGGCCTCGTCGAACAGGCTGTGCTGGCCCGATTTCGCATCCTCCTGTGCCCTCTGCCCCACCGAGTAGGCGGTCGGCGCTGCCGCCAGCAGGGCGGCGCGATCGCCCATATCGTCCAGAGCACCGGCGCCGATCAGGATCTCCACCGCCGCCCGGGGGACGCGATCGGCAGGCACGCGGCGGCAGAGATCCTCGAGGCTGGCGTAGGGGCCGTTCTCAGCTCGCTCGCGCACGATGGCGGCGGCCACGGCGCGGCCGATGTTCTTGATGGCACCGAGGCCGAACACCACCTCGCCATCTTCCACGGTGAACTCGACTTGGCTTACGTTCACGCCGGGCGGGCGTACCTTGAGCCCCAGGCGGCGGCACTCGGTCACGTACTTGCCCACGGCGCTCAGGTCGTCCATGAAGGCGGTGAGATGGGCGGCCATGAACTCGGGGGTGAAGTTGGCCTTCAGGTAGGCCGTGCGGTAAGAGACCAGGCCATAGGCAGCGCTGTGCGCCTTGTTGAAGCCGTAGCGGCTGAAGGTGCGCATGCGCTCCCAGATGCGTTGGATCACATCCTGGCTGAGTCCCCGCTCGCGACACCCCTCGAAGAAGTGCACCTGCTGCTCGGCCATGACCTCCTTCTGCTTCTTGGCCATGGCCCGCATCAGGATGTCGGCCTGCGGCCCGGAGAAGCCGGCCAGGTCCTGCGCCGTGCGCATCACCTGCTCCTGATAGAGGATGACGCCGTATGTCTCCCTCAGGATCGGTTCCAGCTTGGGGTGCAGGTAGTGGGCCTCGCCCTTGTGCCGGCCCGCCAGGAGCGTGGGCGCGTCGGCCATGGGGCCAGGGCGGTTGATGGCCATCAGTGGCACCAAGTGCTCAAATCTATCGGGCTTTAGCTCCTTCACGAAGCCGCGCACCCAGTCGGCCTCGAGCTGGAACACCGCCGCCGTCCTGCCCTCCTGGAGCAGCTTGTAGGCGGCCGCATCGTCCAGCGGGATGTCCTCGACCTTCAGGTCAATGCCCCGCGTCTGCTTGATCATCTGGAGCGTGCGCTCGATCACGGTGAGCGTCTTCAGCCCCAGGAAGTCTATCTTGACCAGGCCCACCGCCTTCAGGGGGTCCATGGCGTACTGAGTCATCACGCCCGGGCCCTCGCCGGTGACCTGCTGAAGCGGGACGCAGTTGGTCAGCTCATCCACTGAGATGACGATGCCGGCAGCGTGGGTCGAGGCGTGCCGGACCAGGCCCTCAATGCTCATGGCCGTGTCCAGCACCTGCTTGGCCTCCTCCGGTCCCTCGTACTCCTCTCGCAGTTCGCGCACCGCCTCCAGGGCCTCCGTGATAGTGTGGCCGAAGGGGACCAGCTTGGCCAGACGGTCCACATAGTTGCTGGGGATGGCCAGCGCCCGCCCGGCATCGCGGATGGCCGCCCGCGCGCCCATGGTGCCGAAGGTGATGATCTGAGCCACCCGGTCGTGCCCGTACTTCTCGCGCGCGTACTCGATGATCTCCTCACGCCGGTAGTCGGCGAAGTCGAGGTCAATGTCCGGAGGGCTCTTGCGCTCGGGGTTGAGCAGCCGCTCGAAGGGCAGGCCATGGGCGAGAGGGTCAATCTCGCTGATGTCGAGCAGATAGGCCACCAGGCTGCCCACCGCCGACCCCCGCACGCCCACCGTGATGCCGCGCTCTCGAGCCTCGCGGATGAAGTCCCCCACGATCAGGAAGTAGCCGGCGTAGCCGGTGTCCCGAATGATGGCCAGCTCGTAGTCCAGCCGCTCTCGGACTCGGTCGTCGGCTGCGGGCATGCGCCGGGGCAGGGCCCGGTAGCACAACTCACGCAGATACGCGTCCACGTCGTAGCCTGCCGGCACGTCGAAGCGCGGCATTCTCGCCTCGCCCAGCTCGAGCTGCACGTCGCACATCTCGGCGATGCGGACGGTGTTCTGCAATGCCTCCGGCACCTCGCCGAAGACCTGTACCATCTCATCCGGCCTCTTGACGTAGAACTGGTCGCCCTCGAAACGCAGCCGGTCGGGATCGGCCTTGACGGTGTTTGTCTGGATACACAGCAGCACGTCGTGCGCGTCCGCGTCTTCCCGGTGCGCGTAGTGGACGTCGTTGGTGGCCACCAGATCCAGCCCCAGGTCCTTGCTGAGCTGCAACAGGCCCCGGTTGGCCTTCTTCTGCGTGCTCAGGCCGTGGTCCATCAGCTCCAGGAAGAAGCTGTCTCTGCCAAAGATGTCCAGGTACTGGCCAGCATACTCCCGGGCGGCGCCGTAGTTGTCCTCGATGATGGCCGAGGCGATGCTCCCCTTCTGGCAGGCGCTCATGGCGATCAGGCCCTGGGCGTGCTTCCCCAACAGCTCCAGGTCTACGCGCGGCTTGTAGTAGAAGCCTTCCAGGTGGCTGGCGGTGACCACGCGCAGGAGGTTGCGGTAGCCTCCTGCATCCTTGGCCAGCAGCACCAAGTGGAAGGACTCGCTGTCAATCTTGCCCTCCTTCTGATGGCGCGTGCGCGGAGCCACGTAGACCTCGCAGCCAATGATGGGCTTCACGCCCGCCTCGCGGCAGGCTTGGTAGAAGTCAATGACCCCATACATGGCGCCGTGGTCGGTGATGGCCACGGCGGGGAGGCCCATCTCCCGGGTCAGGGCCACCAGGTCGCCTATGCGACAGGCGCCGTCGAGCAAGCTATACTCAGTGTGATTGTGGAGATGAACGAACGAGGGGCTTGAGGGCATTCCCTGGCGTCTCCTGTTGGCTATGTGCTGCCGGCTGCTGCTGTTTCGGCAACGTCTGCTTCTCAGGAATGCGCCGGGCGCCGTCAGCCGTGCGCGCTTTGCGTGGAGAGCATCGTCTACCTTCCCGCGGCCTGTGGTTGTCCGGTAGGAAGCGCTTCTGGCTCAGTCGCCGGGCGGCTCCGACGACGCAGGGGCCGCTTCCGTCTCACCTGTCTCCGGCTCCTCCGATGCGGCCGCCTCTTCGTCTGGCTCCGCTGGCGGCGCCGACGGCGTTGGTGCGACAGAGGCAGAGGCCTTTTCTGCGGCAGGCGCAGAGGGTTTCAGCTTCTGCTCGAGGTCGCTGAGGCTCTTTCGGGCCTCGGCTATCTCGCCCTGAGCCGCCGTGTAACCCCCTCGCTCCAGGGCGCTTACCGCTGCCTCGATGCTGGCACCGGCGTTGGCGAACAGGTCGGCGACTTCGTCCTCTCGCAGCTTGGCCAGTAGACTCAGGATGTCCTGCCGGGCCCCCGCCGGGTCGCCCTGCTCGATCTTCTTGCGGGCTGCGACCAGCTCCTCCTCCAGGTCGGGCCCCAGCGCCGCCGGGTTTGCCTCGAAGTCCGTCTGCCGCGCCAGCTCCAACTCCCGCGAGGCCGGGCTCAGCTCCGCCCTGTCGAGCAGAGTCAGCGAGCGCTCCAGCCTCGTCATCATCTGCTTACGAGGCAGGGAATACGAGGCGGCCCGGACGCACTCACTTGCTCGGTCGAGTGACTCCGTGGCCGCCTTGGCATCTTTGGCGTCCACGGCCTCGTTGGCCTTCTTCAACAGTTGCTCTACGGTTATCAGGTCGAGGGACAGGTCAGGGGTCTCGGACTTCGTCAGCAGGGCCGGGGGGGGTTCCGTCTCCCCCGCCTTGGCCAGTTGAGCTTCCAGCTCCCGAATACGGCGCTGTGCCTCTTGCTCGTCCTCGGGCAGCCCCCTCTTGCATCCGGGCACAGATAGCAGCAGCATCACGGCAAGGGCGGCGCACACGGTCCGCATTTGGCTCCACTCACCCTCCCAAGCGCGCGACGTCCCGACGCGCTCTTGGTGCGACATCGGCGACCGCTCAAGTCCAGATTTCGCGAGGAAAGCTGTACTTCCTTGTGCTTTACAGGACGGGCATCGCGCACGCCATTATAGTCCAACACGCAGGGAAACGCAAGGCAGAGCCGGACGCTGCGTCCCGGCGCCGGCAAGG
This sequence comes from Armatimonadota bacterium, assembly GCA_046760465.1. GTDB lineage: Bacteria > Armatimonadota > Zipacnadia > JAUWAU01 > JBHIEF01 > JBHIEF01. Next base: position 9,879 of record JBHIEF010000041.1, read on the forward strand.
CCGAACCGGCCACCTCGCGAAGGCGGGCCGAGGCAGGCGGCTGCGACCCATGCACAGGCTAACCCATGGCCGCAATCGCCTGTTCGAGCGCGGCTTTCGTGCGCTCGTCGCTCTGTCTGCGAGCCGCCTGGAGGGCCTTGCGCGCCTTCTCGCCGCCGATGGCGGCCAAGGCCTGGGCAGCGTTCTTGCGCACTCGATGGTCGGGGTCCCTGAGCGCCCTGGTGAGCACGTTCAGGGCCAGTTTGTCGCCTATCTGGCCCAGTGACGCTGCCGCGTGGAACCGCACGGACCATTCCGGGTCCTTGAGGGCCCTCGCCAGAGCCCTAACGGCCCCCCTGCCACCGGCAGCCCCCAAGCCCTGTGCGGCACTGAAACGGACCACGTAGTCGGAGTCCTTAAGCCGTTCGCGCAGGTGCTTCACCACGCTCCTGCCGCCGATGTTGCCCATCGCCCGCACGGCGGCGAAGCGCAGATCGTCCTCTGCGCTGTCCAACAGGCGCAGCAGGGGACGAACGGCCTTGCTGTCGCCCAGAGCACCCAGGGCCAGGGCAGCGTAACGGACCACCCGAGGCTCCTCGTCCTCGAGGGCCTTGATGAGCGGGTCCACAGCCCTCGCATCGCCGATCTTGCCGAGGCTCTCGGCGGCCCAGCGGCGTACCACGTAGTCCTCATCAGCGACCGCACGGATCAAGGCGGGCACGGCCCGCTTGCCAATGCTGACGAGTGCTTCCGCTGAGGCGCTCCTGACGTCTACGCTGGAGGAGCGCAGAGCTTCCACCAATGGTGCCACTGCCGTGGCGCTGGCGATCTTGCCCAGGGACTCGGCAGCGGCCCGGCCGAGGTCTACGTTGTCCCCCCCGAGTATCTCGATCAGGGGCGCGGCGGCCTCCTTGCTGCCCAGCTCGCCAAGGGCCGCGATGGCTGCCCGCTGCACCTCCACGTTGTCGTCCTTCAGCCGCTCCATCAGCTGGCCGACGACAGACACGTCTCCGATCTTGCCCAGGGCCTGGGCGGCCCAGCGGCGCGAGAGCTGGTCCGAGGAGCTCAGCGCCCCCAGCAGCGGCTGCGTGGAGCGGGGCCCCAGTTTGGCCAGTGCCTCTGCGGAGCGCGCCTGCACGTTGACGCTGGAGTCGCCCAGCAGGCCCAGCAGGGGCTCGATGGCCCGCTCGTCGCCGATCTCGCCCAGGGCGCGCGCGGCCGCCATGCGCACGTGGTAGCTCTTATGGGTGACGGACTCGAGCAGCACCGGCACGGCCGGCTCGCCAATCGCCACCAATCCGCTGATGGCCTCCTCCTGCGTGGCGGAGTTCTTGCTGCGTAACTGCTGGAGCAGTTCTTCGAGGTCGGGCTCCGGCTCAGGAGGCGGCTTGGGCTTGGCAGGCTTCGGCGCCTTGGCCCGCCGCTTCGTCGGCCGGGCCTTTTTCTGCTTGCGCTCGGGCGCCTTGGCTCGCGCCTTCTTCTTCGCCGGCCGTGGCGTTTTCTGCTTGCGCTTCGGCGCCTTGGCGCGCCGCTTCGTCGGCCGGGCCTTTTTCTCCTTGCGCTTGGGCGCCTTGGCTCGCGCCTTCTTCTTCGCCGGCCGTGGCGTTTTCTGCTTGCGCTTCGGCGCCTTGGCCCGCGCCTTCTTCTTCGCCGGCCGTGGCTGACGCGTCCGCTTCTGCTTCGCCTTCTTCGTGCTCTGCTTCCTGCGCGGGCTCACCGCACGATTCACCTACCCTCCTCACGGGGCGCGGTTGGATTGGCTCGATGGTGCCCCTCCTGCCGGTTACGCGCCTTCCTCCTCCACCACGAAGGACGTGCCACCAACGAGCTTCGCCTTGCCCACCGCCACCTCCAGCTTCGCTTCGACCTCGGCAACGGCCGCCTGTACGGCATCCTCGTAGGCCTTCTTGGCGTCATCCACCGCCTTCTGCTGTTCCTGAGCGGAGTTCCTGGCGTCTGCGACCGCCTTGTGCACCTCGACCAGCGGCGTCTGCATATCCTCCGGCGCCTCGCTCACGACCAGTTCCAGGCCCTTGAGCGCCGAGTCGAGATCGCTGGCCACTTCCGCCAGATCCTGGTCCTGGAGCTTGCTCTGCGCAGTGTTGATCTTCTGCAACGCCGACACAATCTGGCTCCTGGCGAGATCCTCACGCTCCCGTTGGGCCTGCTGCTCCGCCTTCAGGGCCTGCCAGCGCTGTAGGGCCACCACCGCAACCACGACGATGATGGCCAGGACCAACAGGATCCAGAACCAGCGCCAGCCTCCGCCCCCGGCGGGCGCCGCCACTATCGGCTCGTCTTCCTCCAGCTCCTCTTCCGGCTCTTGGGCTTCTTCAGCCATCGGTGGGCCTCCCTTTCCCGAGATGATCTCGGTACGGCCTCCTTCCCGCGCGCCCCTATGCTATGCCTGGGCCGGCGCGGGCAAACGCGCGATCCGTTCCGACTCACTGAGCGGGCCGTTCTCTGCCTCGTCCCAGGCCACGCAGGCCCCTCCCACCATCCGCGTTCGCAGGTCGCCCCGGCAATGGGCCGAGGGCTGGAGGTGGGGTGCATCCAGCAGGCCCGCGCGGATGCAGGCCGCCAGCGTCCGTGCGTCGGCCAGGGCGTCATCCACACCCGCCGGCGCATAGCGTGGTACGGCTTCGAGGATCAGGCGAGCCTCCGCCAGCAGCTCCTGACGACGCTGCTCGATCCTTGGATGCGCAGCCAGCCCGGGCAGGTCCGTCAATAGGTCCGCCAATACGCCGTGGACGATCTGGCAGCTCTCGATGACCTCCTCGGCTGTCGCCGCATGATCGGCCTCGCAGTAGCCCACCACGTGCACTATGTGCGGATCAAGCGCCAACCCCAACGCCGTGGACGCGGCCAGTTGCCCCTTGGCCAGGTTGGCCTCCGTGCGGAAGTGAGTCAGGCCGGCACGCACTTGAGTAAGCACACTGAAGTTATGATCGCTCAGCGACTCGATCAGTTCCCGTTTGGCCAGCATCTTGGCCAGGTCCATGGCCGGGCTCGTCTGCGGCGGAGTGTTGAGCATATACTGGGCCACATAAGTCCGCACGCCCAGGGCCTTGGCGTTGTAGGCCGCCAGGTAAGCGGCTGCCACGGCCACGGCGTCGTGGGCCTGCCGCAGGCTCCAGTGGTGGGCCTCGTTCACCTCAACGGGGACATCGCGCTGGGCATACCACCTGATTGCTGCCTGGTTCTCGGCGATGGACTCATCTGGGACGCGATCCGAGCGGCCGTCCAGCACGTTGTACCAGCAGAGCGGAATCGCTGCCCAGGCCTGCCGGACCGTCTCTACGGACACCTCGGCCCATCGTATGAGGTCGCGAGTGCCGCTGTAGCATCGAACCAGGGGGAAGTTACCGCAGCGCGTGGCTTCGTAGATAGCGCGGAGGTCCGCGGGGCTGCGTACCGGCACGCCGCCGGCCCCGTCTTCCCCCACTGCCATCTCCTCTGGCCGGAAGAAGCACTCCTGGGCATTCTGATCCGGGCCCAAGGAGATGACGTCGAGGACGCCGGCCTGGGCGATGCGCCGCGCGCCGTCCACGGTTGCGTGGACCGTGGGTTGGCCGAAATGGTGCCTCAGGAGCGGGTAAGGCGCCTTGGCCTCAATGCGTCCAGGCAACGAGTCAGGGCCGGGCCGCTCGACCGCAACGGCGTCCCTTTGCTCGAGCCAGGCGAGCACGGCTGCGGCGTCGTCACTGCCGTTGAACACCGCCTCGAATAGTCCACTCTGCCGGGCCACGCGGCACACGGGGGACGTTCCGCCGAAGGCGTAGCGCCGGCCGGCTTCGCCCTCTGCCTCCACCAGCCTCTTGAGCTCAGCGATCACCGCGCTCGCCGTCTCGGGCGCGAGACGGTAAGAGAGGGCCACGATGTCTGGATCGTGCTCGCGGACGGCGGCGACCACGCGTGCGGGCGAGAGGGCCGGGCCCAGGAACACGGTCTCCCAGCCGCGCTCCCGGGCGAGTGCCAGGAAGTTGGCTACGCCCGCCACGTGCACGCAGCTTCCCAGAGAGCCTCCTATGATCTTGCCTGCTCCCATACCTAGGCGGGTGCTTCCCATTCGCCCACCAGGGCGAAGTGCAGGATCTCGCGCACGCTACGACCTGCCAGGCCCAGCTTCTCCACAGTGCGGCCCGTCTGCCAGTAATCACACTCCTGGACCTGGTTGGCCAGCTCGACCACGGCGTCAATGGCGGGAGTGGGCACGCCGAGCATGCGCCCCAGCGAGGCCATAGGCACCAGGCTAGTGGGCACGTCCTCCGAGATGTAGCGATGGTCGCGCACGGAGCGCGGCGCCAGGATGCCCTTGTAGCCGTGCTGCCGCAGCACGGCCTCGTGCAGGGTCCTGCCAGCAACGTCGTAGGCCACGTAGAGCCACTCGCGGGCGCTCATGCCACGAATGCCCAGGGCGCAGGCCACCGCCAGCCGCTCGCCGTCTATGGCCTCCAGTATCCGGGCCACCGCCGGAGTGATGCCCTGCAAGTAGAACTCGAAGTTGCCCTCGCCCGATTCGATGCGGCTAGCGTTGAGCAGCAAGATTGCCGGATGAAAGGTGACGCCCACGTTGTTGAGGCCAGTCTTGAGGACGTTGTCTCCGGGCACGAACTGTCGGTAGAGGGGCTTGATGGCCCTCATCACGTCAACGGTGTGGTGGGCGGGAAGGGCTGCCACGGGGATGGTGTTCTTGACGCGGAACACCCGGACCTGGGCAGGCTGCTCGCAGCGGCTGGCGTAGATGAAGGTCTGCGCCTCAGCCACCTTTACGGCGGCCCTCATACCCTCCTCTTGCAGCACACGGCGAAACTCCAGCGCCCCGCCCGTCCGTCCCGGGTTGAGTACGATCACCTGGCCGTCCCGCAGATGGCCCGCCACCACGTGGGCAACGTCCGCATGCCCAGTCGCGGGCACTGCTACCATCAACACGTCCGCCTGCGGCACGCACTCGGCCGGGTTCGTGCTGACCACTTCCAGCTCGGCGAAGCCCTCCTCTATCGCGGCTTCGGGCCCACAGGTCAACTCTATGCCGCCGTGAAGCTGTATCGGCTCCAGCCGGCCTGGGCTGCGGTTGAGCAGGTTTACGGCATAGCCCTTGAGCGACAGGTGGGCGGCCATTGCCGTGCCGCCGTGGCCCGCTCCCAGCACGCAGATTCTTGGCCCAGCTGCTCTGCCCATGCAGCCCTCACGGAGCCACCGGTCGCCCTCGCTACTCCTGGAGCATCCACGGGCGCGTTTCCGCCCGCTACGCATAGGTGACTGTGGGAATAGTGCAGCCGACATTATACGCGAAAACAGCCAGGCTGTCAAACGAGCCAAAAACGGCGTCAGATAGGCCCATGATGCCCTCTGCGGCCGTTTTGGCGGTTACGAGGGGGCGCGCCGGGCTACTCCTCGAGGTCCTCACCGGCGAGCGCGTCGAGCCTCTGGTCTACGTCCTGGAGTAGCTGGTTGAGGGCTTCTTCACCGATCGCACCAGAATGGAACGCCTCCAAGATGGAACTCTTCTCGGCCGAAGCGGCCTGGAACATGGCTTGGGCGCGCTCAGTTTCCAATACCTGGGGCTGCTCGGCGTGCACCTCGGACAGCTCCGTCTCCAAGTGGTCGCGGTCCCGCTCATACTGGCGTCGCAGCGCGCCATAGGTCATCCCGGAGATGCCGCCGCTCTCGCGCATGTGCCTCAGTGCCGCCAGGGCGGCATTCTGAGCCATCAGGCGTCCGCTCAGCACCTCGTTACGCGTCAACTCCTTCGGCGCCCGGCCCACACCGAAGGCCCGGCACAGGGGCTTCATGGTAAGTGTTTGCACCAGCAGCGAGAGCAGGACTACGCCGAAGCTGGTGCTGATGATCACACCCTCTTCGTCATACTGCCGCACCGTCAGGGCCAATACCATGCACAGCGCGCCCTTCAGTCCGCTCCAGACGATGACGTGCCGCCAGGCGCGGGGAAGGCGGTGGCCCAGGGGGCCCATGCTTAGCAGGGCGGAGGAGCCGTAGATGACGATGGCCCTGGCCAGGATAACCACCAGGAAGCCAGCCAGCATCCGGTACACGCCGGCCCACGATAGCTGGCCCTGTAGGCCCAGTCCCACCAGCAGGAACACGACCGAGTTGACTACGAAGCCGGCGTACTCCCAGAAGGTGCGGAAGCCCAGGCGCGTGGTCGCCGACATGCCCACCTTCCAGCCGTAGTTGCGCAACACGATGCCGGCGACGATGACGGCGATGGGCCCGGAGACGTGGATCTGCTCAGCTGCCAGGAAGGAGCCGTAGGCCAGTATGCCGCTGAGGGTGATCTCCACCAGATGATCGTCTATCTGGCGGGTCACATACGACATCAGGACGCCGGCGGCCAGCCCGACGGCCAGTCCCCCGCAGGCCACAAGCACGAACTCAGCGATGGCCTCATGGGCCGCCGGGACGGCAGGCAGGTGAGCGGCCCGCCGCGCGGCTGCCGCCAACAGCAGGCGGAAGATGACAATGGCGATGGCATCGTTGAACATGCTCTCGCCTTCGACGATGACCGAGAGCCTGCGCCCGACACCCAGCCGCTTGAAGACGGAGAGAACCGAAATGGGGTCCGTCGGCGAGATGAGGGCACCGAACAGCAGCGCGTGGATCCAGTCCAGGTCCAGCAGGTAGTGCATCACGGTGCCCACGATGCCGACGCAGACCAGAGTGCCCGGAACGGCGAAGACGACGATCGGCACCAGATCGCGCCGCAGGTGGCCCAGATGGAGGTTGATGGCCCCCTCGAAGAGCAGCGCGGGCAGCAGAACGTAGATGAGCACGGTATCGGTGAGGCGGAGAGGAACGTCTATGGGGGCAAAGCCCAGGGCCAGGCCGGCCACGACCAGGGCCACCGTGTAGGGCAGCTTGAGCCGGCGGGCTACCACGGCCACGGCGGAGACGATCATCAGCAGGAGGATGATCGCCTGCTCGACCTGCACCTCCTCGCCGTGGCCCATGGCTCAGGCCCTCCCTGGAGACGTTCCCGTTGGCCCGGGCGCCCGGAGGCAGGAAAAAGGCCAGCGGCGCTGGGCGCCCCTGACCTCGCGTGTGCCTGGCGATGGCCGGCTCCAGTCCCGGCCCCGACGGCTACGAAGCGTGCAACTGGTACCAGAAGAAGGCGTGTACGGCGACCACGACGCCCCAGCCGACCGCGCCATACTTGGTCACCTTCTCCAACAGGTCGTCCCAGCCCCCCTTGCGGAAGGCGCTGGTGCTCTTGCCGCCGATGATGCCCGACAGGCCCTCGCTCTTCGTCGTCTGGAACATCACCGTCAGGATGATGGTCAGATCGAGGACAATGACCAAGATGGTTGTGACGATCAGTTTCGGGTCCAACTCGCCGATCCTCCGTCTGCCGCTGGACGGATTGTAGCATCGCGGCCTGCCTCGCGTCAAGGGCTGGCAGCGCACGCTCAGGCACCCCGGAGCACGCGGTACCCGCCCTTCTTAGCCACGGTCTCGACCTCCGAGAAGCACTGGCCCATCCTCTTCGCCAGGCTGAGCACCCCCTGCTTGCGCTGCCCGACCAGCCAGAAGCTCCCGCCCGGGCGCAAGCTGAGCGCGCACTCCTCGATCAGGCGCAAAACCGTCTGCTTACCCGCGCGGATGGGCGGGTTGGTGAGGATGACATCGAACGTGAGGTCGGGCATATACTCGAAGGCGTCACCGGCCACGACGTAAGTGTTGGCGACGCGGTTCAGCTTCACGTTCTCCCGAAGCAACTCGACGGCCCTCTCGTTGATCTCCGCGAGCACCACATGACAGGCCGGCCGCAGCCGGGCGGCGACAATGCCCACTGGACCGTAGCCAGCGCCCCAGTCGAGGACCTCCCCGCTCTCGGGAAGCTCCATGTGCTCTATGAGCAACTCGGTGCCCCGGTCAATGCGGTCGGGGCTGAACATGCCAGCATCTGTCAGGAAGGTGAAGCCCTCGCCCCGCAGCTCGGCAACAAGGCGCCTGGGCCTCCGGTCCGAGGTGGGCCGCTGCTCGAAGTATTGCTCGCCGCCGGTGGGCTCTCGATTGCTCATGACGACACCGCGAGGGAGGTTGGCGACGGGAGCCGACTATTCCTTGTTGCAACGTCCGGCAACGGGGCAGTCGTCAGCGAACCTGTTCGTGCGTGACCGTGATAGGCGGGAGCCGCTACTCGGGGACGTCTATGCCGACGACTTCCAGCTCTAGTCCGCTGACCAGCTCTACCTCGCGGCTATCACACTCGGGGCAGAGGACGGGGCGTAGGTCGGTGTCGAACTGGGCATCGCAGGCGCGACAGCGAGCACGGCCGGGGACCTCCTCACAGATCAGGCGGGCGCCTTCGGCGCCCGTGCCCTCGGCGGCGTGCCGGAAGTGCTCCTCCAACGACTCGGGGCTGATGTGCTCGATTTGGCCCAGCCTCACGTGGACGGCCTCGACGGTGTCAGCCCCGTGCTCCCGCGCGGCCTTCAGAACGGCCTTCACCATGTTCTCCGCGACGCCGGATTCGTGCATGGCTCACTCTCCGCTCCCGCCCGAGCTGGCGCCGTCGGGGGTCTGCCCTGGCGCGGTCAGGTGCCGGGCCTCGCTGGCCACGCGGATGGCCACACCCTCGACGACCGCCTCGACCTCCGGGGTCAGCTCCTCCGAGAAGGTATGGGCGTCCGCGACCTCGATGGCATAGACGATGATCGGGTCGGGCACCTTCATGTCGCACTGGCGCCCAACCTCGATGGCCTCCTCGAAGCTGATGCCGTGCTGGTGCGAGAGTCGCTGGAGCCGATGGGACTCAGCCACCTGCATGCGCCGCGTGGTGCCCGGCGGCTGGCCGGTCAGGCTGGCGTCCACCAGGATGGCGACCTCGTAGCCGGCAATCTCCTCCAGCAGCCCCAGCCCGCCCACGGCTGCCTCCCTGACCTCCACGTCGGCATCTGCCAGCAGTTCTCGCGCCCGCTGAACTACGCGCAGCCCCACCGCGTCGTCTGACAGGATGGGGCTGCCCAAACCGACTATGACCAGCGGCGGCCTGTTCACTCCACCCCTCGGCTCAGCCGCTGCACCACCTTCCCGTTGGCGTCGCATATCTCGATCTCGAGGGGCATCTGGCCAGGCAGAGCGTGCGTGGCGCAGCCGAAGCAGGGATCGTAGGCGCGGAAGGCCATCTCCACCATGTTGAGCAGGCCCTCGTCGGCTGGCCGCTCTGGCGTGATGAGGCTCTGCGCCGCCTTCTTTACAGACAAACAGATGGCCCCGTAGTTGTTGCAGGTGGCGACGATGAGGTTGACCTTCTTGGCCAGGCCGTTCTCGTCGGCCCAGTAATGGTGGAAGAGGGTGCCCCTGGGCGCCTCCACCACGCCCACTCCCTCCGTGGGCGTCTCGGTGGGAACGGTGCGGATGTCGTCGCTGGCGATCTCGGGGTCGGTGGAGAGCTCGACCATGCGCTCGGCCGCATAGAGCATCTCGATGAGCCGGGCCCAATGGGTGGCCAGCGTGTGGTGCACGGGCTTGCCGCCCAGGGTCTCGTACATGCGCTCGTACTCGGCCTGGGCGAGCGGCGTGGCCATGCCGTCGGCAGCGTTCAGCCGCGCCAGCGGCGCCACGCGGAAGATGCCGCTGTCGGCGCCGTCCACGAGGCCATCCCAACCGACGTTCTTCAGGTAGGGGAACTTCAGGTACGTCCAGGGCTCCACATGCTCTTGGACGTGATCCAGGTACTCGGCGGCCTCGAACTTGGCGAACTCATTGCCCTGAGGATCAACGACCCGTAGCCTGCCGTCGTAGAAGTTCACGTGGTTGTTCTCGTCCACTAGGCCCATGTAGTAGGTCTCGTGCCGGTAGATGTCGCCGGTGACGATGTCCACATAGTCTTGATTGCCCAGCACGACGTCGTTGAAGACCTGGAGGCTGACCTTGGCGAACTCCACGCTCTGGCGCGAGATACGCTCGACCTCCTGGCGCTCCTCCTCGTTGAGGCCCTTGCTCTGCCCGCCGGGCAAGGCGCAGGCGGGGTGAACGGCCTTACCACCCAAAATGCGGACCACCTCGTAGCCGTCGGCGCGCATCTGGATGACCTGCTTGCCCATCTCCACCCCCACCACGCCGATGACGCCCAGGATGTTGCGCTCGGCGGGATCGGCCGTGGGACCGACGACGAAGTCGGGGCCGGCCAGGATGTAGAAGTGGGTGGCATGGTCGCACACGAAGAAGGAGCTGTAGAGCAGCTCCCGCAGCTTCTTGGCTGCCGATGGTGGGTCCACGTGGAAGGTGGCGTCTGCCGCCTTGGCCGAGGCCATGTGATGGGCCTCGGGGCAGACGCCGCAGATGCGCTGCGTAATCCGCGGCAACTCCTCGATCGGACGGCCCTCGCAGAAGCGCTCGAAGCCGCGCAGCTCGGGGATCTGGAAGTAGGCGTCGCCGACGCTGCCGTCGTCCTCCAGGAAGATCTGGATCTTCCCGTGCCCCTCCAGGCGGGTGATGGGATCAATGGATAGGCGTTTGCTCACGGTGATTCACTCCAGACGTGCCTTGCCGCCGTGCCGACCGGCCGTTGTGCGGCCCGCAGCCAGCGGGATACCGGGGTTCAGGCTAGCCGGCGGCCTCCTCCATCTCGGTGCTGGCCTGCTGGTCCTCAGCCATGCGCGCACGCTTGAGCAGGGAGCTGGCCAGGCCGAAGCGATAGAAGGTGCCCATGGGATCGGCAACTTGGGCTATGATGCGGTCCACTTCCTCGGGGTCCTCCGAGTCAATGATCGAGGCCACGGCCGCCAGCATCTTGGCGCCCTGGTCGGCCACACCCAGCGCCGGCCCGTAGCAGCCGCGACAGGGCATATTGGCCTGAACGCAGCGCGCCTCGCCACAGCCTCCCCGCGTGGCAGGGCCCATGCAGATGATGCCCTGCTCCAGCAGGCACTTCTCCGGCTCCGGTATGATCTCGTGCGGCCGGAAGAACTGCTTGACCTTCCTCTCCTCGTCCCTGACCCGCTCGCACTCGTCACAGCAGGTCTTGTCCAGCGCGCCCACGACGCTGCCCGGCTCGGGGAGCTGGCCTGTGACTACGGCCTCCAGCACCGCCCATATCTGCTCGCCGGACGGCGCACAGCCGGGAATGAAGTAGTCCACGTTGACCACGTCGCCCAGGGGCACCAGCGTGTTGTGGAAGGCGGGAAGCTCGAGGTCGCCGCCCTTGGCAGTCGTCACCGCGCGGGGCAGCGTGCCGCTGGGGTTTTCCGTAGAGGGCGACTCCAGGTAGACGGTGCGGAAGACGCCGTTGCGGTCGGAGACATTGGCCAGGGAGGGGATGCCGCCCCAGCAGGCGCAGGCGCCGAAGGCACACAGGACCTTTGACTTCCTGCGCAGTAGCTGGGCGATCTCGGCATTCTCGGAGTTGCGGATGCCGCCGTTGAACAGGCACAGGTCAATGTGCCCGTCGGGCATGGCCTCGACATCCTTGTACTTGAAGTCCACGGCCACGGGCCAGAACACGATGTTGACCAGCTCGGCGACGTCCAGGATCTTCTCCTTGATCTCCAGGACGGCGATCTCGCAGCCGCCGCAGCTCGCGCCCCAATACATGGCGAAGTTGAGCTTGTCGTTCATTGGGCAGTGCTCCTTTGCTCGTGGAGCGTCATCGGCCAGTTGAGGGGACCCAGCTTCTTGATGTCCAGCGTCATGTCCTCAACCACTTCCGCGAAGCGCTTGCCCTCAGCGGCCGACACCCACTCCAGTCGCACACGCTCCCTCTCGATGCCGAACTGGTCCAGCAGCTTGTGCAGCAGCGGCACCCGGCGCATGGCGTTGTAGTTGCCTTGCTGGTAGTGGCAGTCGCCGGGATGGCAGCCGCAGATGAGTACCCCATCGGCCCCGTCACGCAGGGCCTTGAGCACAAAGGTGGGGTCCACGCGCCCGCTACACATGACCCGCACGGCATGCACGTTGGCCGGGTAGTGGATGCGGCTGGTCCCGGCCAGGTCAGCTCCCTGGTAGCTGCACCAGCGGCACAGGAAGCCCACGATGCGCGGCTCGAATGGCTCAGTGCTCATGCTGTTTCACCCGGTTCACGTTGACGGACTTCGGTCTTGGGCCGGCGCGATACGTCGGACGACCACATGCCGCTCCGGCCTGTGGCGAGCAGGGAGTGGTCAGACGGCCGCGACTGCCTCCGCCTGTGGTCGCCGCTCGAAGAGCTGTGCTACCGGCCTCACCATCTGGTCCAGGCCGAGCTGCTTGGCAGGCAGCCCATAGGCGGCACCCAGGAGTTGAGTGAAGCTAAGAACCGGGATGTGCAGGTCGCGGTTCAAGGCGGCGCTGGCTTGGTCCTGATAGCACTCCAGGTTCACCTGGCAGAGCGGGCAGGCGGTGACAAGGCAGTCGGCTTCCCGGTCACGGGCGCAGGCCAGCAGTCGTCCCACCAGCGTCTCGGCCACCTCCGTCTTGGTGGTCATGAGCATGCCGGCACAGCAGCGGGCCTTGAGCGGGTAGTCAACCACCGTGGCCCCGGTGGTGGCCACCACGTCGTCCAGGGCCCGCGGCAGCTCAGGGTCGTCGAAGCCGCCGAAGGGTCGGGAGAGCTGACATCCCGAGTAGGCCGCCACCTTGAGGTTGCTCAGGTCATTGACCACGGCCGCCCGCAGGGCCTGGGCGCCCACGTCGTTGGCAAGCACGTCCACCAAGTGTCTCACCTTCACCGTGCCGTTGTACTCCAGGCCCACGGCCGCCAGCGCCTCCCCCACGGTCTCGCGCATCTCCCGGCTCTCGGCCAGGTAGTGATTGGTCTTGTTGAGGACGCAGTAGCAGCCACTGCAAATGACCACTACGTCCCGGCCCTCCTTCTCCGCCAGAGCCAGGTTCCGCGAGGAGATGGTCAGCGAGCGGTCCTGCCACACGGACATGTAGGCCGTGGCGCCGCAGCAGTTCCAGTCGTCGAGGTCTATCAGCTCCACGCCCAGCGTGTCGGAGACGGCTCGAGCAGACTTGCCGTAGGGGGCGCCGCTCGCCTCAATAGCACAGCCTGGGTAGAAGGTGTACTTCATTCCGCCTCCCTCTTCTTCTTGAGGACGTCAACCATCTTGCGCAAGTCTTCGACGCCCTCGATGCTGTCGGGGCGCAACTTCAGGCGGCCCAGCCGCTTCATGAGCAGACCCAGGGGCAGGTTCTTGAGACCGCCCAGCGGGCCGGTGCGCATGGTGTATTGAGTCATCATGCCGGTCTCGAAATTGCGCCCGTACTTCTCGACGCTGTCCACGAAGGCCGTGGACAGGACCGGCAGCGTCTCATCCGGGGGGGTGAGGCCATACTTGGTGCCGAGGCGCTTGAGCTCGTACATGATGTCGGTGAGCTTGATGCCAGCGGGGCAGCGCACGGTGCAGCTATAGCAGGAGGCGCACATCCAGACGGTGTTGGTGCACAGCGCCTCGCGCAGCATTCCGGCGCGGAAGAAGGAGATGACCTGCCTCGGGGTGTGGTCCATGGCGTAGCTGGTGGGGCAGGAGGCGCTGCACGTCCCACACTGAATGCAGGTCTTGACCTTCTCACCCGCCGGGGTGGCCAGGAGTTCCGACAGGAAGACCTCGCTCAACTCGGCATTGTCAACGACGGGCGCTTCTGCCATTGCAGGATACCTCCGCGCAGAACAGCAACCCGACCTGCGCTCACCTAGTGGCCCACATCCGCGCGGGGCTCACTGGCCGCAGGCCTGACACTGACTGCGAGTCCGATCGAGAATCGTCCTCAGATCTGCGTCCGGGGGGTGTCGCAGCGTGGGGTCCGGTGAACATGTTCAACGTCCGATCCGACGCTGCACCAGGGGGGATCTTCGTTGACGCGCCGATCAGAGCGCCCGACGGCGTGCCGCCACGTCGGAGGGGGGTTGGGCCGGCAGTATGCCCTGACTCCGCGGGCACTATACGCCATACTGGGTGGCTTTGTCAAGCACTTTGTGGGGCCAGTGCGCCGTGGTGTTGGCGCCCGCACAGTCGCGCGGCCCGCCATCGCACACCCGCCCGCTCTGCCTGGGGGCAGGGCGGGCGGGCATTGGTCAGTCCGTCTGTTTTTTTGGCGGCTAAGCGACGTTAGTCCCAGGGCTGCGCGGCGCCTGTGACTACGACGTTCTCGGCCCGCGGGCCCTTGGGGCTGTCCACGACTTCGAACTCGACCTCCGCACCCTCCTGGAGGGTCCGGAAGCCGTCGCCCACGATCGCGGAGAAATGGACGAAGATGTCCTCGCCATCCTCGCGCTCGAGGAAGCCGTAGCCCTTCTCGTCGCTAAACCACTTCACCTTACCGGTCGCCACTTGGTGCACCTCCTCTTGGCTGCACGGCCAGTCACGAACCTGCCCGGTGCCGCGAGGAAGTGCCTCGTGCGCAGTGCGGCAAGTACATAACCTAGCCTAGCAGTCCTTCAGCGGAGGTCCCGGGCTCCAGGCCCGCTACCTCCACGCCATGACTCTAACGCAATTCTGCGGCGATGTCAAGACTTCCTGGCCGCCGACAGCGGTTCAGCGCTGCCGCACCTGCGTCCCGGCCAGCCATCGCAGGACGCAGTCTCGCAGGTCGGTCTCAGTGTCCGCCGCGTCAGCCTTTCCCACCAGATTGGTGCGCTCCTCGGGGTCCACGGTCAGGTCGTACAGCATGAAGCCGTCGCCCTCGGCGTCCATGGCATACTTGTGGCTGCGCGTGCGCACCATGGTGATGCTGTCTACCTCGCTGAACACCGCCTGCCGGTGCTCTTGCTCCTCGCCGAGCAAGACCGGCCACAGCGAGCGCCCCAGACAACGCTTCGATGGCTCCGCCCCAACGGCCTCCAGGATGGTCGGGAAGACGTCGATGTTCTCGACCAGCGCCTCGCTGGTGCGCCCCGCCAGGATGCGCCCCGGCCAGCGCAGTATCAGCGGCACGCGCACGGCCGACTCGTAGAAGACGCTCTTGTGCAGGCGACCGTGATCACCCGCCATCTCGCCGTGGTCCGACCACAACACTACCAGGGCGTCGCCCAACCAGCCACGACGCTCAAACGCAGCCAGGATCTCGCCCACCCAGTGATCCAGCAGGCCGATCTTACCGTAGTAGTTGGCCCGCAGCCTGCGGACATCTGCCTCGGACATGCCGGCCACTCGTGCCTGCAAGAACCTAGCGGCCTTGTCGGTCGCCCACGGCGGAGGATCGCTGGCCGGGATCGCGGCCGGGATACCGGCCAGATCGTACATGGTCGCGTACTCGCCCGGCGCGTCCCACGGCTCGTGGGGGCCACCGAAGCCCACGAAGAGGCAGACCGGCTGGTCCCCGTCGTGGCCGTCCGTCCACTCCACCGCCTGCCGACCGATGTAGCTGTCCAGGAACTCGTCCGCCGGCAGCGGGCTGGGCCAGACAGCGCACGGACCGGCCGCCCTGCGCTGTTCGTAATCACTGCGGAAGGCCTCCAGCAAGCCCAACTCCGCCCAGTGGTCGGTCATGTAGGAGTCGGTCCTCACGGTCGCCCAGGGCCCGGTGGTCTCGTGCACGTAGTCCAGCCCGCGAGCGCGCATGTAGTCCTCGTACTCACGCAGATGGCGACCCCCGTGGGAGTAGAAGTGAGACTTGCCCACATAGGCCGTGTAGTAGCCCAGTCGTTGGAGGTGGTGGAAGAAGGTCTCGTCGTCCGGCGGCAGGCTGCCGGCGTTGTGCCAGATGCCGTGGTTGTGCGGGTAGAGCCCGCTGACGAAGCTGGCGCGCGCCGGCATGCACAGGGGGCTGACCGTGAACGCGTGGCTGAAGCGAACGCCCTCGTGGGCCAGCCGGTCCATGTTGGGCGTGCGCAAGAGGCGGTGGCCCGCACAACTCAGGCAATCGGCCCGCTGTTGGTCGGGCATGATGATCAGTATGTGCGGTCGGTCCCGGGGCAAGCGTGGCCTCCTTCCCACAGCACGCGGGCCGGGAGTTGCCGGCGCCGGCCCGCGTCAACACGAAGAGACGCGCCCGGGCGGGAACTAGCCTCCGGGCGCGTCATGCCGCCCGTCATACACATGTGGGTGCGGTGCTGGTG
>JBHIEF010000042.1:0-25153 GCA_046760465.1 Armatimonadota bacterium
TCTCCCGATGTTGCGTGCCGTCCGTAGAAACGGGGTTACCCCCGTCCGCCAAGCCCCCCGCCGTTCATCCCACATCCCACCTCGCAGATCGCACATCGCCTCCCGTGACCCCCCTCACACCACCTTGACCCTCCTCCGACCGCTACTGTAGAATCAACCGGGTCGCACAACGCCGCCAAGGCGAGGGTCCCCGGTGCCGCATTCGCCGCCGCAGCCGCCATCGGGAGCCGCGAACCGCCGACTTCCCGACTGGCTACGCGTGAAAGCCCCCAAAAGGCCGCGCCTGGGCGTCACCAAGGGCGTGTTGGAGCGCCACCGCGTCCACACGGTCTGCGAGGGTGCCCGCTGCCCCAACATCGGCGACTGCTTCGGCGCCCGCACCGCCACCTTCATGATACTGGGCGGCGTCTGCACTCGTGACTGCGGCTTCTGCGCCGTGACCGAGGGCCCGCCCACGCCGCCCGATCCCACCGAACCCGACCGCGTGGCCCGGGCCGCCCGCGACCTCGACCTCTCACACGTCGTCGTTACCTCCGTCACGCGCGACGACTTGCCGGACTTCGGCGCCGGCCACTTCGCGCGCACCATCGCCGCCATCCGCCGCCACCTGCCTGATGCCACCATCGAGGTGCTCACCCCCGACTTCCGCGGCTCCCAGGACTGCATTCGGACCGTCTGCGCCGCGCGGCCCGACGTCTACAACCACAACGTCGAGACCGTCCCGCGGCTCTACCCGGCGGTCCGTCCCCAGGCCGACTACCGACGCTCCCTGGAACTCCTCGCCACCGTCAGGCGTCTCACTCCCGAGGTGACCACGAAGTCGGGACTCATGGTCGGCCTCGGCGAGACCGAGAGCGAGGTCCTCGACGTCTTCGGCGACCTCCGCCAAGTCCACTGCGACATGCTCACCGTCGGTCAATACCTGCGCCCCTCGCCTGCGCATCTGCCCATAGCTGACTACGTAACGCCAGAGCAGTTCGACCGGTACGCACGCATTGCCCGAGACATGGGCTTTCGGTACGTGGCCTCCGCGCCCTTCGTGCGCAGCTCCTTCCACGCCGGCGTCGGCTTCCGCGAGGTCTCGACCCGGACGGGTGGGGCGGACCACCCATGAAGCGCCTCCTGGGCAAACTGGCGCCCATCCTCGTCCCCGCTGCCATCATCATGGGGGCGGCCGCCACGGCCCTCAGTGAGTCGGACTGGCTGACCAAACGCGTCGAGCAGATCATCCGCGTCCAATTGGCCGACCGCACCGGCCGGCAGGTGCGCGTGGGCGAGGTGCGCGGCAACCTCCTCGGCAGCATCGTCATCCGGGACCTCGCCATCGCCGAGCCGGGCGGCTTCGACCAGGGCACCACCGGCAGCATCCGCGAAATCCACGTCCGCTTCCGCGGCAAGGACGCCCTGCTCGGCGAGGTTGCCCCCCTGTCTAGCATCACCGCCCTGCGCATCGTCGGCGCAGATCTGAAAGCCACGCGCGACGAGACCGGCGAGATTGACCTGGTCAGGATGTTCCGTCCCCGGCTCCCCAGGAAGCCGCCCACCGGCGACCGCCTCCAGGTGCCCATCCTCGTCCAGGACGCCTCCCTGGAATACGTTGACCACGCCCTCCCGACCCTCGACCAGAGACCGGTGCGTCTGCGCCTCTCGAAGGCCAGAGGCTCCGTGGACCTGTCGCGCCCCGACTGGGTCCACGTGCGGGCCAAGGGACAGAACCCCGACGGCGCCTTCGGGGAGCTGGATGCCTCCGTCCGCGTCAACGGCAAGCGCGGCATCGTCCTCATTGAGGCCCAGGCAACCGACGTCGCCGCCGTACCGTGGGCTCAGCGCTTCCTGCCCTCGCCTCAGGTCCAGGCCGTCTCCGGGCGCCTGGACGCGAAGGGCAGCATCTACAGCTTTCGCGGCGCGCGGGGCAAGTGGCGCACCGGCTACAGCCTCGCCGGCAAGCTTCGCGGCGGCGTGGCCCGCTTGGGCGCTCTGCGCGGCGAGGCCGTCTCCGTCTCGGGCCCCCTGCGCTTCACCGGCGACACGCTTTCCACCGAGCTGCTCAAGCTCCGTGGCCCCGGCATCACCGGCACCGTGGCCGGCGCCGTCTTCGGGCTGACGCGTCAGCCGGCACTCAACCTCCACGTGATTGCCGACACCCTCCACCTGGAGCGCCTGCGCGAGCTCGGCCTCTTCGAGCTGCCGCCCCGGCTCGCGGCCGTGACCTCCCGCTTGCCTGCCAGCGGCAGCTTCGACCTCGCGGGGACTTGGCCGCGCGTCACCGTCGCCGGCACCGTGGACGTTCCCGCGCTCTCGGCCGACGACCCCGACTCGCCGCTGCCCCAATGGGCGCTCGAGGGCGTGCACGCCAGCTTCCTCGTGAGCGATCCGGCTGAACCGTCCCTGGAGGCGCAGGCAACTGCCCGCCGCGCCAGCGCCGTACTGCCCGAGGGCACGGCCCCCATCGCCCTGGGCGTGCTGGGCGGCCGCGCGCTTCGCGCCAGTCTGAACTGGCGCCCCGCCACCGGCCTGGCGGCCAACCTGACGGCCGACGACCTGACTCTCGCCGGCGTTCCCGAGGCCGAGTTCTCCGCCCGGGCCGACCTCGCCAACGGCGCCGCCGGCTTCCAGCTCGCCGGCCGCGCCCTGCGCGGCACGATCACGGCCCACGGCCGAGCCTCGTGGCCCGACCAGGGGGAGCCGGCCGTCAGCCTTGCCGGCCGCGTGGCCGGCCTGGACGTCGCGGGCGCGCGCGACCTCACGCTGGTAGGGCCCAAGGCAGATGACCTTCGCGGGCAGCTCGCCCAATTCCCCGCCGGCCGCGTAAGCGGCGACTGCCGGCTCGAAGCCTCCCCCAGTGCCGTACGCGTCGCCTTCACCGGCGACGTGGAGGGCGCCGTCTACCATCATGAGGACGAAGAAGCCGACGAACCCCGTGACTACCAGATCCCCGACGCCTCCGTGGCCGGACGGGTCGCGGCCTCCGCGCGCCCGGGCGATGCCGGCCGCACTAGCGAATGGCAGCTCGACTCGGGCTCCGTCTACGCCAGCACCGACGCCTACGGCGGCCGGGCTTGGGTCCGCGCCAGCTACCCCTTCCCGGCCGAGGGTCCCGGTGTCGCCACCGCTCCGGGCCGGGCCGCCTACCGCCTGGAGGTCTCCGCTCTCGGCTTGGACGTCGCCCAGTTGGCCCAGGCGCTGGGCCAGGAGGACGTGGGCGGCGCAGCCTACGTGCTGGCCGACCTCAAGCTGGCACCCGACCAGCAGTCGCGCCTTCGCCTGCTCCCCTCCCAGGCCCGCCTGGTCGCTCTCGCTCCCCGTTGGAAGGACTACGGCCTCGACGCCGCCGTCGTGCGCGCCGCGGGCGACCTCGACCGGCTGGAGATCGAGGAGGCACGCGCCTACCAAGGGCCCTCATCCGCCCGAGCGACTGGCCTGGTGACGCAGATTGACACCGACGAGCGCGACGCGTCGCTGGACCTGGCGGTCTCGATGCAGGAGTCGCAGCTTAAGGACTGGCTGCTGGCGGCCGCCTCCGATGTGGACGCCCAGGGCACTCTCACAGCCTCCGGGCGGGTCGCCGGCACGGTCAAGGAGCCGACCGCCGAGGGCGACGCCACGCTGCTGCACGGCGGCGTCCTTGGTTACGAGGTGGACTACGCCCACTCTCCCGTCGCGTATGCCGGCCGGAAACTGACCCTCGCCGACCTCCGTGTCGAAGGCTATGGCGGAACGGCTTCCGCCAGCCTGACCGTGGACGAGCTCCTCGACCCGGAGAAACGCGCGCTCGACGGCGCCTTCAGCGCCCAGAAGCTCTGGCTCAGTCGGCTGCCGCTGCCGATCCCCGAGGCCATTGACCTCCACGGAGCCCTGGCCGCCGAGGGCAAGATCGGCGGCTTGGCCATGGACCCCGAGATGTCGGCCTCCCTCCAGGCGCCCGACCTGCGCCTGAACGGCCATCCGTTTCGGGAGTTCGCCGCACGCGTAACCTACGGCCACGATGTGGTCGAGGTCAGCGACCTCTCGGTGAGCGGACTGTCCGGCGCTGCCGGCATCGAGCGCGCCAGCTACGACCGCGTCTCCCGCAAGCTCAAGGGCCGGGCCCAGTTGCAGCAGATCCGCGTCGGGAAGGCCCTGCGGCTGGGAGCAGACCTCGCCGCCGATGCGGAGAAATCGCCCGACGGGCTCCGCCGCGCTGCCGAGCTGGTCCACGGTCGCCTCAACGGCACGCTGGCCGTGGACGGCGTCCTGGCCGAGCGGGACGACGGCGGGCTCAGCATCGGCGGCCTCCCCAGCTCGGTCGAGCTCGAGCTCACTCGCCTGACCTTGGACGGCAAGCACCTCCCCGACGTGCGTGGGACGCTCGAGCTTGAGGGCGCGGCCGTTCGCGCGGCGGACGTGCGAGCCGTCGAGCCGGGCATTGAGTTCACCCTCACGGGCTCGGCCGATCCCGAGGGCGACCTGGATGTCACGCTCGATGCCTCGGACCTCGACCTGGCCTTCCTGGAGCGATGGCTGCCCCGGCCCACGGGCCTACAGGGCAAGGCCAAGGCCCGGGTCGTCGCGCGCGGCCCCTGGGAGGAGCCCGCCCTTCAGGTCCAGGACGGCGTCATGCTCATAACCGGACTGGGGCGCGCCCGCCGGCCCGGCGCCGAGGAGGCGCCCCCGGACACGCCTGAGCAGAAGATCACCTTTGCCGCGCACCTACCCCTCACCACCGACCCGCTTGGCCTGCGCGAGGGAGCCGACCTGTCCGCCGAGGCCGCCATGCAGGGCGCCGACCTGGCCTTCTTCCCTGCCCTCATTGACCACGTCGTCGCCGCTCAGCAGCCTGCCGGCGAGGTGGCCGTCCCCGGCCGGGAGCCGCCCCCCGCCCTGGCTGAGCTCCTGTCCGCCAGCGGCACCGTGAACAGCCGCCTGACCTTGAGCGGCACCCCCGAGGCGCCCGTCCTCGGCGGCGGCGTGACCGTGGCCAATGGCCGCATTGCCCTCAACGGCGCGCCCCTCCCTCTGGAGGACATCCACCTCGAGGCCGCCTTCCGTCGGGCCGACGACGCCCCCGACGCGCCCAACCGGCTGGAGCTCACCCACTTCACGGCGCGCCTGGGCGACACGTACGTCTCGGCCCCTCGCGCCCACGCCACCACCCGCTCCCTGGCCGCTGAGGACCTGAAGACGGCCGGCCTCGACATCGTTCTCGTCGCCTGGTCGCCCCTCCAGGACTTTGGCCACAAGCTCAAGGTCGGCAAGATCGGCGTCGAGATCCGAGCCGCCCGCGAACAGGGCCAGACCGCCACCCAGGTGACCTTCGAGCGCGTCGGCGGCAAGGTCGGCTCCGGCTCCATCGAGTTGCTGGGCGGCGCCACCATCGAGAACTACAGCCTGGCCGCCCTGCACACCAACCCCATGGACATCAAGCTCCGGCTCAAGGACACCGAGCCCCGCTACCTCCCCTACCTGGATGGCCGCCTCCGTACCGTCGGCCCCGACGGCATCCACCTCCACGGCCCCGGCAAGGGCGAGCCCGCCGTCATCGAGGGCAAGCTGCTCGTCTCTCACGCCGGCATCGGCGTGCAGCGCCCCGCAGCGGCCGAAGCTCCCGGCCAGTACATCCTGGGAGCCTCGCCGGCCCTGCCCGCGCCGCAGCTAGACCTGTCTCTCGACCTCGGGCACCGCGTCGCCGTCAAGCTGCCCGGCCTCAGAGTTCCCCTGGCGGAGAAAACCAACGCCATCACCCTCCGCGGCACGCCTCAGGCCCCCGAGCTGCGCGTGAGTGTGGACGGACGCAAGGGCAGCCTCACGCTCCCCGGCCGCACCCTCACCGTGCGCAGGGGCGGCGTCACCTATGCGCTGCTTCCCTCCCAGCGCCGCCCGTACCAGGGCCGCATCATCCTCGAGCCCGAATCGCGGATCGAGGGCGAGCTGCTG
Organism: Armatimonadota bacterium; assembly: GCA_046760465.1. Classification (GTDB taxonomy): domain Bacteria; phylum Armatimonadota; class Zipacnadia; order JAUWAU01; family JBHIEF01; genus JBHIEF01. The sequence continues at coordinate 5,914 of JBHIEF010000042.1, forward strand.
GTCACGGTGGCTGACCATGACATCACCATCAGCCTCTCCGGCCCCGCCCACAGCCCCCACTTGCGCATGACCAGCAGGCCGCCGGAGAGCGAGGACAAGATATTCCACCTGATCTTCGGCGGTGTGCCCGCGGAGATGGTCGCAGACCAGCCCCTGACCGAGGCCGCCGTCGTCGCCCTGGGCAATGCCGCCGTCGGCCAGATCGAAAGCAGGTTGATCAGCGAGATCAGCGAAGTATTCATCGGCACCGGTCTGATTGACCAGCTCGCCGTAGAGGGCGTCCTCACGGGGACGCCCACTGTTGAGGTGGGGAAGTTCCTGCTGGAGGACCTGTATGTGCAGTTCCGCAAGGTGGTACAGGTCCGCCGGCAGGAGGGCCTACCCGAGGAGTTCGACTTCAAGATGTCCTACCGCGTGCAGGACCGCTACCAGGTCAGCTTCTCCACCGATGAAGAGCGCGACAACCGAGTGGCTATCGAGTACCGCCTCAACTTCTAGCGGAGGCCGACGGCCCGCTACGCCATGGACACATCGGCAAAGGAAGCGCTGCTCCACGGAGGCTTGGGCCTGCCACTTGGCCCGAGGGGAACATCCTCCGGCCTGGGCTGTCTAAACCTCATGGCCGGCCGCCAGCCGGGCGATGAGGCCCTGGCCCGCGAGCAGGCCGCCTCCAGTCGGGCGGGCGCGGCCGCGCGCGGCCGGGGCAGGGCACTGGCCCAGGAGTTCGGCGCCTTCGTCCGCGCCTACGAGGCCAAGATCTACAACGTGATCTACCGGCTGGTGGACGACCCCCGCGAGGCCGAGGACCTGACGCAGGACACCTTCGTCAGCGCCTACCGCGCCTACCATCGCTTCCGCGGGGACGCCAGTGTCTACACCTGGCTCTACCGCATCGCCGTCAACCGCACCAAAAACCGCCTCAAGCAGATGGCGCGCCAGCGGGCCGCCGAGGCCGTGTCGCTGGACAGCCCGCTGGACGTGGGCGACGAGGTGCTCGAGCGCGAGGTGGAAGACTGGACCAACGCGCCCGAACGAGTGCTGGAGAGCCAGGAACTTGGCCAGTACGTGGAGAAATGCATCGCCGCCCTCCAGCCGGACTTCAGGTCCGTCGTCGTCCTGCGCCACTACGAGGGCTTGCCGTACGACGAGATCGCCAAGATAGAGGGTTGTACCGTCAAGGCGGTGAAATCCAGGCTCTTCCGCGCGCGCTCCATCCTGCGCGATAGGATCGCCAGGTACCAGCGGCAGGCCGATCTGTGACCGGCCGCGACCGGTTGCTTCGGCTCCCTGAGGTCGGCGCCGCGTGGTGGCTACTGGCGGCAATCCATCTGTGAAGACCAGGGAGCGGCACTACTGACCGACGCCCACGTCACACTAACGCTGACATCCGGCCAAGCTCTCCTAATCGCCGCAGCAGGGCCTCCCGGTCTCACCCCCATCGGGCTCGCATCCGCCGGGCCCGCGCCGCTGGCTGGTGCGGCAGGGGGAGGGGGACGAGAATGCATCGCTTGACGCTCACGGCTTCCCGGCTCATGCCTGGCGCCTTGCTCCTGGCCTGCGTCGCCATGCAGGCTCCGGCGCAGGAGGACGAGCGGCTCCTCATCCTCGACATCAAGGTCGAGGGCACCCGCGTCATCGCGCCCGAGACCGTCCTCAGCGAGGTCACCTCTACGCGGGTCGGCGACGAGTATAATCCCCAGAAGGTCGAACAGGACCGCGCCGCCATCCTCCGCCTGGGGTACTTCGAAAACGTCGAGGTGCGCAGGACGGACCGCCCCGGCGGCGTCATCATCACCTTCGTCGTCACCGAGCTTCAGAGGATCACCGACATCATCCTCATCGGCAACACCGTCATCAGCGACGACGAGCTGGTGGAGGTGATGGTCACCAAAGAGGGACACATCGCCGATCCCGACATCATGCGCGCCGACCTCCAGCGCATCATGGACCTGTACGCCTCCAAGGGCTACGACGCCCAGATCGTCAGCGGCGCCCTGGACGAGTTCGGCCGCTGGACCATCCACATCTCCGAGCGCAAGATCAAGGAGATCATCGTCCACGGTCTGAAGAAGACCAAGAAGCACGTGGTCATGCGTGAGCTGCGCGTCAAGCCCGGCGACCTCTTCAACGAGAACAAGGTCCGCGACGACATCAAGCGCATCTACAACCTCCAGATATTCGAGCCGCCGGGATGGGACATCACCAGCGACCCCGACCTCCCCGAGGAGTACGTACAGCTCATCATCAACGTCAAGGAGAAACGCACCGGCATTGCCTCCTTCGGCGGCGGCTACAGCAGCCTGGACGGCCTGATCGGCTTCGTCAGCGTCTCCGAGAACAACCTCTTCGGCGAGGGGCGCCGCATCGGCGTGGACGCCCAGTTCGGCGGCCGCGAGAGTTGGGCCGTCAGCTACAACGACCCCTGGCTCGACCCGCACCACACTGGGCTCTCCCTCAACGTCTTCAACACGGAGCGGCGCCGCGACTTCGCCGGCCGCGTGGGCGGCGGCCTGGCCAGCCGGCGAGGCACGGTGTTCGACGAGCGCCGCCGCGGAGGCAGCCTGGCCATCACCCGCCCCATCGGCCGCGACCTGGCGGCCATCTTCGGCTTCCGCGCCGAGGACATCTCCGACGCGTTCTTTCAGGCCTCCAAGAGCATAGGCACCCCCGTTCCCGGCCCGGGCGCCTTCTCGGTCCACCCCCGCCAGGGCGAGCTGCCCGGGGAGCCGCCCGACGGCGGCGTGGGACCCGGAGACGCCTTGGGGCCGATCACCGTATCGTCCCCCCTGCATCGCGGCGGCGACGTCCGTAGCGTCATCCTCTCCGGCATCCAGGACACGCGCGACCTCATCACCAACCCCACCAAGGGCGGCTACCACGCCCTCAGCGTCGAGACGGCGGGATCACTCCTCGGCGGCGGCGCCGATTTCCGCAAGTACACGGTGGAGGCCCGCCGATACGTCAAGATCAGCAAGAAGAAGGACCGCGTCCTCGCCGCCCGCGTCCGGGCCGGCACCGCTAGCGACGACACCCCGCTCTTCGAGTGGTTCATCGCCGGCGGCGCCGACACTCTGCGCGGCTACGTGGAGGATCGCTACTGGGGCGAGAACGTGCTGCTCACCAGTGTCGAAGTCCGCGAGCCCATCACCAAGCGCCTCCACGGCGTGCTCTTCGTAGACGCCGCCGATGCCTGGGGCGGCGAATCGCCTACTGCCCTGCCCGGCTTGGTCGTGCGCCCGCCCGACCGCGAGTTCGCGCTCCACGTCGGCGTCGGCGCCGGCATTCGCGTAGACACGCCCATTGGGCCCCTTCGCTTCGACTGGGGCTTCGGCGAGGAGGGCAGCCGCTTCCACTTCGGCATCGGGCATCCCTGGTAGTTGCCACACCGCACGCGCGCCGACTCACCCGCCGAGCGGCCGCGGACGGCCGCTTGGGAAGGAGCAGGCAACATGAGGATCATAGGCGCCGCAGCCACGGCCACCGCAGTCGTCGCAGCCGGGGCAGCCCTGGCCGCCCGGACTGCGGCTCAGGCGCAGACCGACCAGCCCGTTGTTGCCCAGATAATCTTCGAGGGCGACACCACCATCCCCCGCGAGGACCTGCTTAAGGCCATCCGCACCAAGCACGGCAACAAGCTCGTCCCGGCCCAATTGGAGAAGGATGCCCGTGCCCTCAAGCGTCTGGGCAACTTCGCCGCGGTCACACATACCACCGAGCCCGTGGCCGACGGCGTGCGCGTGACCTTCCACCTGGCCGCCAACGCCGAGGAGGTCCCTCCCGCGCCGACTGAGGACAACCCGCCGCCAGGGCCGGGCCCGGGGGGCGACGAGCCCCCGCCGGCAGAGGGCGCCGTCACCCCCGAGGAACCCACCACGCCCGAAGAACCGGTCGCACCCCCGCCCATAGTGCCCCTGGCGCGGGGCACCGATGCCGGCCCCGCCAAGATCGGCGTGGTCTACTGGCCCGAGGTGGTGGAGAAGTGGAAGGCCACGGCCGACCTGCGGCAGAAGATAGCGGAGGTGCGCAACGAGCGCCTCTTCTGGACCAACCACGAGGGGCCCTATCGTCTGCGGCTGCGTTCGCTCACCCGGGACGAGATTGACGAGGCCGTGCGCCTCCGCTACCAGACCCGCAATCCCACCGCCCGAGACGAGGCGCGACGGCAGGAGCTGGAGGAAATGGCCCGCGAGCTGGACGCCGAGTACGCCCGCCTGCTGGCCATCCCCGACCGCAGCCCCGAGGAGAAGCGCCGCTTCCAGGAACTCAGCGACCTGCGCAAGCTCCGCACGCAGGAAATCGAGCAGATGGACAAGGAGCGGACGGAGCAGTGGGACCTGCGCCAAGCCGCCCTGGAGGAGCTCGACACCATCGCCTTCCAGAAGATCGTCGAGCTGCTGCCGGAGATAGCGCAGGAACAGGACTTGGCCTACGTGTTCCGCGCCAGGGAGCTGCTCTACGGCGGCAAAGACATCACCGCCGACCTGGTTGACAGGCTCAATGAGAGGGTCCCCGAGTTGACCAATGAGGAGCCGCCCGCCTAGCCTGCTGCCCCTGCTGGGCCTGGCCGCCGCCCTGGCTGCCGGAGCGTGTGGTCGCCGCCCGATCCCCGGCGCCCCGCCCGCGCCCTCACCAACCGTCCGTGTGGACCTCGTTGCCCTGGCCCGCGAACACCCCCTCTTCCCCCAATTGGCTCGCCTCCAGCAACTGGCCGACCGGGTCGAGGCCGGCAGGCTGCCCCCGAGCCAGGCGGACAGCCTCGCCGCCGGCCTCCAGTTGCCTGCCGCGGTCGCCCCGGCTCCGACCGAAAAAGCTGAGGCCAAATCCCCTCCGCAGGGGTCTAAGGAACGGGTGCCGGGCGGAGCCGCGCCCGGCGAGGCTCGGGGCGGCACTAGTGTGCTGCCTGCTGACGTGGAGGCCGAGCTGACGGCCATTCGCGAGCAGGCGGCCGTGGCGGCGCGGGAATGGGCGGAGAGCACCTCCCCCGACGCCGAGCCGCCGGCGGCCGAGCCGCCGGACCGGGCTCCCCGCGGCGACCCCTTGGCGCGAGCGCGTGCGGCCGCAGACCTCAGGGCCGCGGCCCGCCGTCTGGCTGCCATCATTCGTGAGGAGACCGCTATCGCCTGCCGTCGAGTCGCGGCCCAACAGGACTTGCGCCTGGCGCAAGGCGACTTGGCGGCGCGCGACGCCACCGCGGACTTCCGCGAACGGCTGCGTCGGCACTGGCAGCCCTGACCCCATGGCCCGGCGCAAGGGGGACCTGGCCAATGACCGAAGGGATCGCACTCGGCGAGATAGCTGAGATCGTGGAAGGCGAACTCGACGGCGACCACGCCCTCCGCATCACCGGCGCCGGCACCATCGAGTCGGCCCGCGAGGGCGACATCGCCTACCTGGACAAGGCCCAGCGCCTGGCGCAGGGGGAGAACAGCCTGGCCTCGGCGCTCATCGTCCCCACCGAGACCCCGCGTCGCCGCAAGCCGCTCATCCGCACCGCCGACCCGCGCTTCGCCTTCAGCCGAGTGCTGGCCATCTTCGCCCCCGAACTGCGCGTCTACCCGGGCATTCACCCCTCGGCGGAGGTGGGCGACAACCTCCGTGCCGGCCGGGACGTCTCCATCGGCGCCCTGGCCCACGTCGGCTGCAACGTCACCCTCGGTGACGGCACCATCATCGCCCCCCAGGCGTTCATTGGCGACGACGTGAACATCGGCGCCAACACCATCATCCATGCCGCCGCCGTCGTCCACGACCGCACCACCATCGGCGATGACTGCATCATCCACAGCGGCGCCGTGATCGGCGCCGACGGCTTCGGCTACTTGCCCACCGAAGAGGGTCCCCGCAAGGTACCCCAGATCGGCTCAGTCATCATCGGCAACCGCGTCGAGGTCGGCGCCAACGCCACCATTGACCGCGCCACCGTGGCCGCCACCATCATCGGCGACGGCACCAAGATAGACAACCTGGCCCACATCGCCCACAACTGCATCATTGGCCGCAACTGCATCATCTGTGGCCAAACGGGCTTGTGCGGCAGCGCCATCATAGAGGATAATGTCACCCTGGGCGGACAGGTTGGCGTCCAGGGACATATCACCATCGGCGAGAACGCTACTATCGGCGCTCAGGGAGGCGTCATCTCGGACGTGCCCGCCGGGGCCACCTACTCCGGTTATCCGGCGGGCCCTCACCGCAAGCAGATGCGCATGCACGCCGTCCTGCGTCGCCTGCCCGAGATCGAGAAGCGCCTGCGCAAGCTGGAAGAGCTGCTGAGCGACGAAGAAGACGACTAGGTGGCCCGCGCGGCGTCCCTGCGTGTTCGTCCCCCTGAGCCTTCCTTCCGGCGTCGGCCGCAGCCGAGACGCCGTCGGCACCTGACTACTGAAACATATGGTTCGCTCGCGTCTGAACTTGCTCCTCACCTTGGCTTTGCTCACCGGACCGCCCTCGCTCGCCGCGGGCCTGAGCGTCACCACCACCACCCGCAGCGATGCCCCCAACCTCTTCGTCGCCGATATTGCCGTGGCCGATGCCGTCGTCATGCGCCTGCGCGGCTCGACCCGCCAGGCCGTGGAGGACCGCGCCGGCGTGGTCGCTGACCGGCTCACCGACCTGGCCTTGGCCGGCATCGAACCCGCCGACATCCGCGTCGTCGGCGGCAGGCAGCCCGCAGTGAGGATCGGCAAGCAAACGCTCATCACCGTGGACGGCGCGCAGGCCAGGCTCTCTGCCAACTCCCCCGCGGGTCTGGCCGCCTCCTGGGCCGGGCTGCTCAAGGAGGCCTTCGCTCAGCCCTACGTGGCCGTCGCTCCCGCCCGCCTCACCGTTCCTTACCTGGAGCGGCGCACCATCCGCGTGGGCGGCACCGTCCCCGGCGCAGTTCTGCTGGGCCTCTACGCCCCGGACATCATCGAACCCGAGCCCAGGGACGCCGGCCGCACCATAGCCGTGCGCGGCGTCGGCGTGGGCGCCACCGCCCTGGGCATCTCCCGCGGCGATCAGCGGGCCACCGTCCCCATCGAGGTCAGAAAGTGGGCGGCCGTCTTTGGCTCCCCCGAACGCATCCTCTTCACAGGAGCACGTCCCGCGCAAGATGTGCTCACTCGCCTGGCCCTCAACGCCGCCCTGGCCGGCACCCACCTGGAGTCCGGCGCCCACATGACCGCCTCCGTCACGCCCCCGGAGCCGTCCGCCTCCGCCTACCGCGTGGCTCTGCGCGCCGCCGGCGGCGGCCACTTGAGCGCAGCCAAGGCCCTCTACGTACGACCCGACAGGATGCCGCCTCCCGCGCAGCCGCCCTCCGTTCTGCTGGTCAGCAACGAGCCCGAAAACGTGTCCGACCACGGCGACCTCTTCGTGGGCACGTTGGAGCCGCGTACCGCCGCCCGACTGCTGTATCACCACAAGTGCGTCATGGCCGCCGGCTGTCAGCTCTGGCTGGAGCTGTGCAACGTCTCCTCACAGACCGCCGCCGTCCACGTGCTGGCCGGCGCGGCGGGTCCCCACCCCGACGAGCTCTTCGTCGGCCACCTCGCCGCCCGGCGCTTCTACGACAGCACCCGCGCCGGCACCGGCTACGTCCTCTACGTGCCTCCGGGGCGCTCTTGGTCTGCCTTCCAGTGGCCCCTGGCCCAGGGGGAGGTCGCCAGCGGACTCCTGCGCCTAACCTCGCTCAACCAGGCCGAAGTCCGAGTCTGCCTCTCCGCGCGAGAGCCGCGCACAGCCCTGCCCGTCTATCCCGAGGCCGCCTCGCCCTACCGACTCACCACGGCTCACATGCCGGGCACGCGATTCTCCCCGACCAAGCGCCTGTCCGCCCGCTACGCGGTCGGCGACGGTTGGCTCTTCCTCCACCTGGGCAAGAGCGGCACTCCCGACCACCAGGGGACACTGCTCCACGGCGATTACGGCATCGCCCACGAGATCGAGATCCAGATCGAGAACGGCACCCCCCTTCCCCGCAGAATCGAGGTCGCCCTGCGAGCCGGCGGCGGCGCCGCGCGCGGCATCTTCGTCATTGACGGGCAGACCGTGGAGACCGACGTCCTCTACCCGGGCCAGGAGGACCTCCTGCACAAGCTCGTCCTGCCACCCAAGCAGCAGCGTACCCTCTCTATCGAGACCATGCCCGAGTCCGCCTCCTCCTACCCTGTGACTCTGGTCGTGCGCAGCAGGTAGGGGGGAGGATTGGCCCCCCGGGGAGCGAACTGTGCTCCCACCGACCCCCGGGGTGCGCCTCCGTGCCTGGGATCGGATCACTGGTTAGGGGCGATGGCGAATATGGAGATGGACATCGTCGAAATCGAACGGATCTTGCCGCATCGCTATCCCTTCTTGATGATAGACAAGATCCTGGAGCTCGAGCCCGGCGAGCGCGCCGTGGGCATGAAGAACGTCACCCGTAACGAGGCCTTCTTCGACGGGCACTTCCCCGGCGAGCCCGTCATGCCCGGCGTGCTCATCATGGAGGCCATGGCGCAGGTCGGCGGCGTGCTGCTGTTGGTCACCATTGACGAGCCCGGCAAGCTCGCCATGTTCGGCGGCGCCGACAAGATCCGCTTCAAACGCCGCGTGGTGCCCGGCGATCAGCTCATCTGCGAGGTCAACATGCTCAAGATCAAGGGCCCCATGGGCAAGGTGTCCGTCGAGGCCCGGGTCAACGACCAGGTGGTCGCTAAGGGCTACTACACCTTCGCCCTGGTGGAGTCGCGCGCATCCCTGGAAGCAGGCGGAGCCGCTGCCGCCGAGGAGGACCAGGCCGAATGAGCATCCACCCCACGGCCATCGTCCATCCCGGCGCACAGATCGGCGAGGAGGTGGAGATCGGGCCCTACTGCATCATCCACGACGATGTCGCCATCGGCGACGGCTGCCGCCTGGAGTCACACGTGGTCGTCAAGCCCTACACCTACCTCGGCACCGGCAACCACCTCTTTCCCGGCGTCGTGCTGGGCGGCGAGCCCCAGGATAAGAAGTGGCAGGGACAGCCCAGCAAGCTCACCATCGGCAACGACAACGTCATCCGCGAGTGCGCCACCATCCACCGCGCCAGCCTGGAGGACGCCGCCACCGTGGTCGGCCACCGCAACTACTTCATGGCCTACTCCCACATCGGCCACGATGCCACCGTGGGCAACGACACCATGATCGCCAGCTACGTGGGCATCAGCGGCTTCTCCATCGTCGAGGACTACGTGACCTTCGGCGGCATCGTCGGCGTACACCAGTACGTGCGCGTCGGCAAGATCGCCATGGTCGGGGGCCAATCCAAGATCGTCCAGGACGTCCCCCCCTTCATGATCGCCGACGGCCGTGCCACCGACATCCGCGGCACCAACGTCGTCGGGCTCGAGCGCGCCGGCGTCTCGGCCGAGTCCCGCCGAGCCCTGAAGCGGGCCCACGTCCTGCTGCATCGCTCCAACCTGAACATCACCGACGCGCTGGCCCGCGTCGAGCAAGAGGTGGAGCCCACGCCCGAAGTGCAGTATCTGATAGACTTCCTCAAGGCCACGCAGGAGGGCCGCCTGGGCCGGCAGTTGGACAAGCGCTAGCCGTGTGCCGCCCCATCTGCCCCCGGCCGCCGCTGGAGCACGCACCGTGACCCCGGAGCCGCCATCCCCCATTGAAGTGTCCGCCCCGCCGCTGGCGGGCGGACTGTGGCGCAGATGGCAGCGCTTTGCCGTCCGCCGTCGCACCGCCTTCACCCTCCTGATCCTGGCCCCGCTGCTGGTCTTCGCCCGGCCCGCCGTGCCCCTCTACCTGCTGGGCCTGGCCTCCGTGGTCACCGGCGTTGCCATCCGCGTGGCCGCCTCCGGCTACCTCCTCAAAGAGGAAGAGCTGGCCACCAACGGGCCCTTCGCCCATACCCGCAACCCGCTCTACCTCGGCAGCCTGTTCGTCGCCTTGGGCGTCCTGGTCATGTCCGGCCTCTGGGTGGCCTTCGTGCCCGTTCTGGGCTTCTTTGCCTTCCTGTACTACACCACCATCCTGGACGAGGAAGGACTCCTGCGCGAGCGCTTTGGCCCCGACTACCTGGACTACTGCGCCCGCACGCCTCGCTTCGTGCCCCGACCCAGAGCGCCCGCCGGAAGCTGGGGCAGCTTCCGCTGGGATCGCGTCTGGCTCAACAAAGAGCACGTAAATGCCCTTGGCGTCGCGCTCGCCTGCCTCGCCCTGGCCGTCCGTCCGCTCCTATCGCTATGAACCGGGCTGCCACACAGGCCTCCCGTTCCGCCTCCCAGTCGGCCGCCTCCGACGCCTTCTCCCTGCGGCAGAGCCTCATGGGCTTCGCCTACAATCTGGCCCTGGCCGCGCTGCTCCCGCTCGTCTTGGTCTACCTGGTCTGGCGCCTGCTCATCTTGGGCAAGTCCCGTGCCGGCCTGGCTCAGCGCCTGGGCTTCATCCCCCGCGAGCTCCGCGAGCGCCTGGCCGGCGACGAGGAGGTCGTCTGGGTTCACGCCGTGTCGGTCGGCGAGGTGACCGCCGCGCGACCCATCATCCGCGAGTTCCGCCGCCTGGAGCCCCTGGCCCGCATCGTCCTGTCCACCACCACCCCCACCGGCCGGGCCATGGCCGAGAAGGGCGACCTGGACGTGGATGCCTTCATCTACTTCCCCTTCGACTTCCCCTTCGTCGTGCAGCGCGTCCTCAACGCCCTGCACCCTCAGTTGCTGGTGTTGGTGGAGACCGAGCTCTGGCCCAACCTGCTCTGGCTCGCTCGCCGCCGCGGCGTGCGCACCGCCGTCGTCAACGGCAAGATCTCCGACCGCTCCTTCGAGCGCAGCCGCTTCCTGCGCCCCGTATACGCCTGGGCCCTCTCCAACCTCGACGCCATGTGCGTGCAGTCAGACCTGGACGCCGAGCGCTTCCGCGCCCTGGGCGCGCCTGCGCAGGCTGTCCGCGTGGCCGGCAACGCCAAGTTCGACGAGGAGTGCCCCGACGTCTCCGCCGCCCAGGCCGCCAACCTGCGCCGCGAGATGGGCATCGCCGACGACTGCCCCGTGGTCGTCGCCGGCAGCACCAACCCGGGCGAGGACGGCCCCGTCCTGGACGCCTTCTGGCACCTGCGCGTCGAGCATGTCAACGCCCGCCTCATCATCGCCCCCCGCCATCCCGAGCGCGCCGACGAGATCAGCGACCTGATCCACGAGCACGGCTGGTCGTTCCTGCGCCGGACTGAGATCCTCGCCCAGGGCGGCCCGCCTGAATCGGCCGACGATAGCCCCGTCATCCTGCTCGACACCATCGGCGAGCTGGCCACCGTCTACTCCGTCGCCACCGTCGTGTTCGTGGGCGGCAGCCTCATCCCCAAGGGCGGCCACAACGTCCTCCAGCCCCTGGCCCTGGGCAAGCCCGTGCTCTTCGGGCCCTATATGCACAACCAGAAGGACATGGCCAGCATCGCCCTGCGCGAGAAGGTCGCCTGGCAGGTGGACGATGCCGAGCAGTTGGCCGAGACCATAACCCGCCTGGTGGACGACCCCAACGCACTCCGTCGCGTCGCCGAGCAGGGCCGCCAGGTGATAGCCAAGTACCGCGGCGCCTCCCGGCGCGCGGCCGCCCGCCTGGCCGCACTGCTGGCGCACCAGCCGGCGAGTTGACCTCATGGACCTCGGCACGGCTTGGGAGGAGGTGGTTGCCGGCGAACGGGTCAGCGTGCCCGCCGCCCTGGCCCGTTGCGGACTGGCCGCCCTCAGCCTCCCCTACCGGGCTGCCCTCGAGCTCAACCTCGCCGTCTTCGACCTCGGCCTGCTCAGGCGGGCCCGGCTCCCCTGTCCCGTCATCAGCATCGGCAACCTCACCCTCGGCGGCACCGGCAAGACCTCGGCCGCGGCCCTCGTGGCCCGGCACCTGCGCCGGCGCGGCCTGCGTCCCGCCATCATCCTTCGTGGACACGCCAGCGGCGACAAGGCCGCCCGCATCATCTCCACGGGATCACAAGCACTGCGTGGGTCGGGCATTCCTGCCCGACACGCGGGCCCTCCCGCCGGCGACGAGGCCGCCATGCTCGCCCGACTGCTGCCCGATACCCCCGTGGCCGTCGGCAAGTGGCGCGAGCGCGTCGGCCGCCTCCTCCTGGAGCAGACCGACGCCAACGTAGTCATCCTCGACGACGGCTTCCAGTACTTCCGCATGGCCCGCGACCTCGACATCGTCCTGCTGTCCGCCCTGGCGCCCGTGGACCGACAGCGCCTCTTCCCGGCCGGCCGCCTGCGCGAGCCGCTGGCCCATCTGCGCCGCGCCGCGGCCGTCTGGCTAACCCACACCGACCTCGCCAACGCCGACGCCGTCGCCCGGTCCGCCGACTTGGCCCGCCGAGCGGCTCCCCAGGCTCATCTGGCCCACACTCGCCACCGGCCCATGGGGCTGCGGGGCCTCGACGCAGACGAGATGGCCCGCCCTTCGCATCTGGCCGGCAGGCGCCTCGCCGCCCTCTCCAGCATCGGCAGCCCCCGCGCCTTCGAGCTCACCCTCCAGCGCCTGGGCGCGGCCCACGTCAAGCCCATCCGCTACCCCGACCACCACGACTACACCCCGGGGGATCTGGACGACATCGTCCAGGCTGCCCGCGGGGCCGACCTTCTCGTCACCACCGAGAAGGACGCCGTGCGCCTGCCCGGCGAACTCGCCTCGCGCCTCGACTGCCGTGTGCTGCGCTGCGCAATGGAGATCACCCAGGGAGCCGACCAGGCCTTCGCCCTGATTGACGACGCATGCGAAAACGCAAGCTGAAGAAACACACCCTCAGACGCAAGCTGGCCAACCTGGCCACGCACTGGCTGAGTTGGGCCCTCCAGCTTGTGGTGCGGCGCCTGTCCCTGCGCTCCGTGCGCTGGCTGGCAGATCGCGTCGCCGACTTGTTGTTTGGCGTCCTGCGCTATCGCCGCCGCGACATGGACGCCAATCTGCGCACCGCCTTTGGCGACCGGCTCGACCGTGCCCAGCGCCGCCGCATCGCCAAAGCCGCCACCCGCAGCTTCGTCCGCACCGTGCTCGAGTTCGTTAAGTCGCCCCAGCTCTCCGACCAGGACATGCATCGCCTCGTCAGGGTGCGGGACTTCGACCGCTTCCGGCGGGCCGCCCAGGCGGGACAGGGGCTGATCCTGCTGTGCGCGCACGTGGGCAACTGGGAGCTGCTGGGCGCTCGCCTCGCCCGCGACGGTTGGCCCATCTGGGTCATTGCGCGCGAGCACAATGATGACTATACTGCAAGCCTGATGAGGCGCATCCGCGAGGCCAACAACATGCGCGTAGTCCCCCGCGACGACCTGCGCCAGGCCCTGCGCTGCCTGCGCAGTGGCGAGGTGTTGGGCATCCTCCCCGACACCAACGTCGCCCACGGCGGCCTGCTGGTGGATTTCCTCGGTCGGCCCGCCACTACGGCTCCGGGGCCGGCCCTGTTCGCCATGCGCACCGGCGCCGCCGTCATGCCCTGCTTCGCCGTGCGCCAGCCCGACGACACCTACCTCATCGAGTTCGCCGAGCCCCTCAACCTGGTGGACACGGGCGACCGCGAGGCCGATCTGTTCGCCAACACGCGCCTGATGAACCGGGCCATCGAGGACGCCATCCGCCGCCACCCCGAGCAGTGGCTCTGGATGCACCGCCGCTGGAAGAGCGCCCCCGACGGCCAGGAGCCCTCCGACTACAGGCTGCCGCCCACGGCCGACGGGCAGGGGGCACAGCCCTGATGACCGAGCTCGTGCCCTCCCCCTCCCGCATCCTCATCGTCAAGCTCACCTCAGTGGGTGACATTCTGCACACCTTCCCGGCCGTCGGCGCCATCGCCAGGGCCTTCCCCCAGGCCGCGCTCTCGTGGGCCGTTGACGCGCGCATGGCCGACCTCGTGCGTGCCAACCCTCATGTGGATGACCTCATCGTCGTGGGCCGCGACGACGGCCACTCGGCCGTCCCCCGCTGGCGCGACTACGCCCGCGCCGCCCGGCAGGCCCGCGCCGCCCGCTTCGATCTGGCCGTGGACATGCAGGGCCTGCTCAAAAGCGCCATCATCACCTACTACAGCGCCGCGCCCCGCCGCCTGGGCTTCGGCTGGTGCCGTGTCGGCGGCCGCTGGGCGCTCAACATGAGGCTCCCGGGGCCGCCTCCCGCCCGCCACGCCGTAGACGTCTACTGCGAGTTCGCCCGCTACCTGGGCGCCGAGCCCGATCCGGCCCAATTCGACCTGGCACCCCGCCAGGCCGACGGCGCTGCGGCCGAGGCCCTTCTTGCCAAGGCCTTCGGCGCCGTGCCCGATATGCCGGTCGTGCTGCTGCCGGCCTCGGCCTGGCCCTCCAAGCAGTGGCCCCCCGATCGCTTCGCCGCCCTGGCCCGGGCTCTCGCCGCCGAGGGCGCGCACGTTGCCGTGCTGGCCTCCGCCGGCGCCCGCGACCTCGCCGCCGACATCGCCCGTCGGGCCGGAGGCGGCGTTGCCTCCCTGGCCGGACAGACCACCCTCGGCCAGCTCATCTCCCTGCTGGAGCGCTGCCGCTTGGCCGTGGGCGGCGACACCGGACCCACGCACATCGCCGCGGCCTTGGGCGTGCCCACGCTGGCGCTCTACGGCCCCACCTCTCCCGAGGTGACCGGCCCCCGTGGCCCCGCCGTCCGCGTGGTGCGCCACCAGGTGCCCTGCGCCCCGTGCCGCGAGCGCGCCTGCGACCACTGGGAGTGCATGCTCGACCTGTCGCCCGACGAAGTGGTCGCGGCCGCTCGCCAGCTCCTGTCCGCCAGCTCGGCCGTGCCCGCCGGAGGTGCTGCATGAGGATCCTCGAGGTCCTCACTCACGCCGAGTGGGGCGGGCGCGAGAACATGGTCGTCTCCCTGTCCCAGGCGCTCGCCCGCCTGGGACACGACGTCACCCTCGCCTGCCCTGACGGCACCCCCATGTGGCGGCACGCCGAGGCGGCGGGGCTGGATCTCCTGCCCTTCGCCTTGCCGAGCAAGTCCTTCCTCCTGCGCGACCTCTGGGCCATGCGCAGGCTGTTGGCCCCCACGCGAGCCGACGTTGCCCATGTCCACGATCGCGCCACGTACGTGAGCGCGCTGCACCTCCTGCCCGGCCTGCGCCATCCGCCCATGATCTACCGAGTCAGCGGCATCCGCTCCCTCAACAGCCGCCGCCGCTTCGTGTTCCGCCATCTGCCCTCGCCCATGGTCGCCGTGTCCCGGGCCGTCCGCGACAGCCTGGTGGCCGACGGCGTCCCCCCGCAGCACGTCGTCGTCATACCCAACGGTCTGGACGTCCGGGCCTTCCAGGACGAGGCGGGCACGCGTGAGGCCGCACGTGCGGAGTTCGGCCTGGACCCCGATGCCCCCGTCGTCGGCGGCCTGGGCCGCTTGTCCCCGGAGAAGGGCTTCGATGACTTCCTGCGCGCCGCCCAGATAGTAGCCCAGCGCCATCCTCAGGTGCAGTTCCTCATCGTGGGCGACGGCCCCGACCGGAGCAGCCTCGAGCGCCTGGCGGGCCAGCTGGGCCTGACCGACCGCGTTGTGTTCACCGGCTACCGCGCCGACGTGCCGCGCGCGCTGCGCTGCATGGACCTGCTGCTCTTCACGGCCACCTGGGAGGAGGCCTTCGGCATCGTGCTGATCCAGGCCGGCGCGCTGGGCCTGCCCATCGTGGCCACGCGTTCGGGCGCGTCCTGCGAGATACTGGTGGACGGGGTAACGGGCCTGCTGGTGGATAAGCGCGCGCCCGCCATGGCCGCCGCCGCCGTCCTCGAGCTCCTGGACGGCGCCCCTCGTCGGCGCGAGATGGGCGCCGCGGCGGCGGCGCGGGTGCGAGAGCACTACGACATCAGCCTGACCGCCCGCCGCTGGGCCGAGCTCTCGGAGGCAGTCGCCGCCGGCCGCAGGCCCGCGTGGGCGACCAGCGAGGCGCAGCCGTGTCCTTGAGCCAGCGGCAGCTTGGGGAGCGACCCGTCGAGGGCCACACCCCCTCGTCGGTGTGGCTCCAGACCGTCTCCCTTTACCGGTTCGCCGCTCAGTTCGCCTCCGGCTGCGAGGTGCTCGACGTCGCCTGCGGCACCGGCTACGGCTGCCGCATGCTCCTGGCTGCCGGCGCCCGCCGCGTGCTGGGCGTGGATGTCAGCCGGGACGCCGTTGACTACGCGCGCGCCCGCTACGGCACCGACCGCCTCGACTTCCGCGTCGGCGATGCGCGCGACCTGACCGCCTTCGGTTCTTTCGACCTCGTCGTCTCCATCGAGACCATCGAGCACGTTCCCGACGGCGAGCGCTGCGTCGCGGCCGCCGCCCGCGCCCTGCGCTCCGACGGCCTCTACGTCGTCTCCACGCCCAACTGCGGCGCCGATCTCAAGGCCTGTCGCGGCCACCGGCCGCTCGGTAGGCACCATCAGGCCGAGTACGACGCCCCACGCCTGCAACGAGAGCTGCGTGGCCACTTCCGAGAGGTCGAGATGTACGGCCACTACTGGCGCGGCCGCTCCGCCCCGCGCCGGGTCGGCCTCTGGCTGCTCAAGCACCTCCGGCGCGACCTGCCTGTCCACCCGCTCAGCCCCGAGCGCCTCGCCCGCGCTCTCCCCCGGCGCCTGGTCGCGGTCTGTCGCCGACCTCTCGTAGGCATGGGAGCAACCCAGAGTGCCTAGCGAATCCCTCGAATTCACGGGCGAGCGGGTGGTTGAGGGCGACACTCCTGAGCGAGTCTGGCAGGAGCACGTCGCCCGCTATCGCTTCGCTGCCTCTCGCGCCTCGAACAAGGAGGTGCTCGACGTCGCCTGCGGCACCGGCTATGGCTCGCGCATGATGCTGGACGCCGGCGCCCGCCGCGTCGTCGGCGTGGACATCTCGCCCGAGGCCATTGCCTATGCTCGGAGCCGCTATGCGACCGACCGGCTGACCTTCGCGGTCGGCGAGGCGGCTGATCTGGACGGACTCGGCCAATTCGACCTGATCGTGTGCTACGAGGCCATTGAGCACGTGGCCGATGCGGGAGCCTGTGTGGCCGCCGCCGCCGGTGCCCTGCGTCCCGGCGGCCAGTACCTGGTCTCCACTCCCAACGTCTCGCCGGTCCTCGCACGCATGGGCAAGTCGAGCGCGAGCCAGTTTCACCGCACCGATTACGATGCCCGCTCGTTCCGCCAGGTGCTGGAGCCCCATTTCGCGGACATCGCTCTCTTTGGCCAAGTGTGGTATCCTCTGACTCGCGCCGGGAAGGCGCTTTGGTGGCTGCGCCGCAAGCTCAATCGCCTGCCGCGGGCCCCGCGGCCCCTGGGTCGCCACCGCGGGCGCAGCATTCCCTTCTACCTGGTGGCAATATGTCGCGACCCTAGGTCGCCCTAGAACTCACACGTCCACAATCGGAGTGCTCATGCCGCCGCGCACGAGAATCCTCATCGTCGGCGTAGACGCCGCCACCTTCGACGTCATAGACCCCCTGGTCCAGGCCGGCCAGCTCCCCGCCTTCGCCCGCCTCATGGAGCGTGGCGCCCGCTGCGTGCTGAAGTCCACCATCCCAGCCACCACCCCTTGTGCCTGGACCACCTTCGCCACCGGCGTGGGTCCCGGCAAGCACGGCGTGGTGGACTTTCGGTACTTGGCCCCCGGCACTTACCACCTCGTCCGCTCCGATGCCGCTCACGTGCGCTCGCGCCCTCTCTGGTCGCTCTTGGACCAGGCCGGCCTCTCGGTCGGCCTCTACAACGTGCCCTGGAGTGACCCGGCCGCCGCCGGCCGCGGCTACGTCATCGGCGGGATGGACGCCTGGGCCGCCGCCCAACGCTGCAACCCCGCCGAGCTGGCGCGGGAGATCACCCGCGCCCTGGGGCCAGAGGCTCTCAGCCACGCCTCGGGTTGGCAGACCGACCCGGGCGCCGCCGCCGGCAACCTGCACTCCGAGATCGAGCGCGACGCCGCCGTCGCCGCCTTCCTGCTCAAGCACCATCCCACCGACGTATTCGCCGCCGTCTGCATGGCCATAGACGTGGCCCAGCATCTCTTCTACGCGGGCCACATCGGCTCCCAGACCGATGGCGACGCCCCCGGCCGCATCCTGCGCCGTTTGTACCAGTCAATGGACCGCGCCCTGGGCCAACTCCTCGACCTGGCCGACGAAAACACGACCGTAGTGGTGGTGTCTGACCACGGCGCCCATCCCAGCCGCGGCACGCTCAACCTCGACGCCGTCCTGGCCGACCTGGGCCTGCTGTCCTTCCGCGAGGGCCTGCCCCACTGGTCCGAGCTGTTCCCGCGGCGGCCGCCCCTGCGGCGGCGCCTACTCCGCCCCATCTGGCACCCCATCAGGAACGGCCTTCGTCGCCTCTTCCCGCGCCCGCAGTGGCGGCCCACCCGACCCAGTCGCCTGTTCTCGTCCGTGGACTGGTCGCGCACCAAGGTGTTCTGCTGGAGCCGCAAGCCACTCCTCCGCGTGAACCTCCAGGGCCGGGAGCCCCATGGCATCGTGCCTCCAGAGGAGTTCGCCGACCTGTGCGACGAGGTGGTCGAGCAGCTCCGCGCCTACCAGCATCCCCACACCGGACAGCCCATGTTCGGCCTCGTAGCCAAGGCCACCGACCTCTACGCGGGGCCACACGCAGGCTCCCTGGTTGACATCGTGGCCCAGGTCAAGGACTCCGCCTACGCCACCGATCTGCACATACCGCATCCCGACGCCCCCGTGGTCCTGGACGAGCAAACCTACCGCTCCATGGACCCCAATCGCCGCCCCCTGGCCGGTTGCCACCACGGCGACGGCATCTGCATCCTCGCCGGCCCGGGCATTCCTGCTCGCGCCGAGAGGGCCCCGGCCGCCTCTATCGCCGACCTGGCGCCCACCTTGCTCTACCTGCTCGATCAGCCCATCCCTCGCGAGATGGACGGCACGGTTATGGCCGACCTGCTCGGCGCCACCACCCTCGCCGCGCGCCCACCCCGCTACTGTGACACGCCCCTATCGGTCGAGGCTGAGCCACACTCGCCCGCCTACCGTCCCGAGGAACAGCGCCGGGTCGAGCAGCGCTTGCGAGACCTCGGCTATATGGAGTAGACTCCTTAGCCGTGGGCGGCAGGCATCCACTCAGGCGTCCGACCGGCCGCCGGTTCCGTTTCCTGAGCCGGCTGCTGGGTCGGCATCGGTACGAACCACTGCCGCGGCCGGGCGGCTTCCCACAGCCTCCGCCGCGCCCGCGGCCGAAGATCACCGCCGCCATCCGCGTGCGCGACGGCGAGTTCTGGGCCGAGGACTGCCTGGCCCACCTCTCCCAATACGTCGATGCCATAGCCG
>JBHIEF010000043.1:0-25097 GCA_046760465.1 Armatimonadota bacterium
CGCGGGCGTGCCCGAGGCTCTTGCTCCCGGCGACTGCATCCTGTATCCTGTGGGCGCATCGCCAAGTGGCACGTGTCAGGTCGCGGGCGACACATTCGAACCGCGTCGGCTCGCCTGCTTCTAAGACCCGTCACCTGAAGCCTGGAACCCGACGGCGGCACGCGGAGGCACCATGCTCCCAACCGTCAAGCTCGGCAGCCTGGACGTGACCCGCCTGATCATCGGCGGGAACCCCTTCAGCGGCGGCTCGCACTTCTCCGGCGAGCGCGACAAGCAGATGCGCGACTGGCACACGGTCGAGCGGATCAAGCAGACCCTGAGAGAGGGCGAGCAGGCCGGCATCAACACCTTCCTCGGGCGCGCCGACAACCACATCATGCGCATGCTGAACGAGTACTGGAACGAGGGCGGCACGCTCCAGTGGATCGCCCAGACCGCCCCGGAGCGCGCCTCCCAGCCGGCCAACATTGACCAAGCCGTCGGCTTCGGCGCCAGCGCCGTCTTCCTGCACGGCGGCATGAGCGACAAGATGTTCCGCGCGGGCAACTTCGACCAACTGCGCCCCTGGGTGGATCACGTCCGCAAGAAGGGCGTAGCCTGCGGCATGGCCACGCACAACACTGAGGTGCTGCGGCACGCCGTGGACACGGAGCTGCCCGTGGACTTCTTCATGACCTGCTTCTACGACGTCTACGTGCGCGGCGACGTCTACCTGCCGGAGGATCGGGAGGCCATGACCGACCTCATCCTCCAGATTAACGCGCCCTGCATCGCCTACAAGGTAATGGCCGCCGCCCGCAACGACCCGGAGGAGGCCTTCGAGTACGCCTACCGGCGCATCAAGGCCACCGACGCCGTCTGTGTCGGCATCTTCACCAAGCACCACCCGACGCAGGTGGCGGACAACGCCGAGTACTGTCGGCGGTTCAGCCGTCTCAGCCCGTCGCCCGCCGCCATTGCCAAGTGAGCTCCCTGTGCCATGACCGGACCGTTCGCGGACAGAACCCTCGCTACGCTGTCTGCCTTGCTGGCAAGTCTCGCCCTTTCGGCATCCTCCGCCACCCACGCCGCCCACAACCCCTACGGCGTGCATCTGCTGCCGGTCGGCGGCGACGACATCGAGAAGCACCTCACCTGGGCGCACACCCTCATCGGCGACGGCGGGCACGTGAAGTGCCTCTTCGGGGGCATTGACGCCAACACCACCGCCCCCAACCCCGACTGGGTGCGCCTGGTGCAGGGCATCTACGACCGCGACATGATCCCCGTCCTGCGCCTGGCCGGTCACTATGCTGGCGACGGCTGGGTCAAGCCCCAGGCCGACGCCCCGGGCGACTACACGTCCGTGGCCAAGGCCGTGCAGGCCGTCGTCGCCGGTCTACCGCGCCGCGAGGGGGTGCCGCTCTACGTCGAGGTCTGGAACGAGCCCAATCTGGACCTGGAGTGGAGCGGGCAGGCCAGTGCGGAGGAGTATGGCGAGTTCCTGGTGGACGTCCACGCCGCGCTCAAGGCCCTCGGCGACGAGCGCATCCAGGTGCTCAACGGCGCCACCGCGTTGGACCCCGAGTTCGTCCGTGAGATGTTCGAGAAGGTGCCCGCCTCCGCCCACGCCTTCGACGTGTGGGCCTCGCATCCCTACCCGCAGAACCACCCGCCCGAGTACAACATCCACGACAACACCGCCCGCTACCGGGACGCAACTATTGACGGGTATCTGCTGGAGCTGGAGGTCCTGCGCGAGTTCGGGCGGCCCGACGCCAAGGTGATGGTCACCGAGACGGCCTACGTGCTGGGCAACCAGCTCTACCGCAGCGAGGGCTACCCCATCATTGACGAGCAGCGGCGGGCGGACTACATCATGCGGGCCTTCCGCGACTACTGGAGCAGGTGGCCCGAGGTGCTGGCGGTATTCCCCTTCATCTTCGTGGACGCGGCCGCCGGCTGGCGGGGCTTTGAGTGGGTGCATCCTGGCAGCGGCACGGACGAGAACGGCTGGCCCACCAAGCGACACCTCCAGTACGACTACGTGGCCAAGCTGGCCAAGCCCAATGACCCGACGGGCGGCATCTCCGGCCGCGTCGTTGAGCCGACCACCCGGCAGCCCGCCGTGGGCGTGCGCGTCGAGCTGGACGGCGGTGCGGATAGGGCAGTGACGGACGCCTTCGGCAACTTCATGTTCGCCCAGGTGCAGCCAGGCCGACACACCGTGTCCCTGGAGGCGCGCGGCCTGACGGCGGATGGCTGGCAGCCCTTCGAGGTGCAGGCCGGCCAGAACGCCGTGCACGATCTGCCCGTGCGGCCGCGGGCCTGGGCGGAGCTGGAGGGAACCGTGCGCGAGGCCGGCACCGACCGCCCTCTATCGCGCGCCTTCCTGCGCCTGTGGCCTGGCGGCGCCACGGAGGCATCGGGCCCGACGGGCCGGTTCCTATTCCCACAGCTGTTGCCCGGCGAATACTCCCTCGAAGCCTCCTTGTTCGGCCATGGCCCCGCCCGCACCGCCGCCATCCGAGTGCGTCCCGGCCGCCGCGCGACCGCCTTTGTGCACCTGGGCCCTCTGCCGATAGCCCTCAAGGGCGACAACATGCTGACCAATCCAGGCTTCGAGCAGGCCGCGACGGGCCAGGGGATCATCGCCTGGTCCAGCCTCGACGGCCAGCCCCACCGCGAGATCTTCCAGCCCGAGCAAGGCCTCGTGCACGGCGGGACGGGAGCCCTGGCGATCCACCTGCCCCGCAAGCGCGCTGAGTGGTCGCTTTGGCAGGCCACCAACTACAACTCGACCACGCCGGGCACGGTGTACGCCGCCGGCGCCTGGGTGGCCGCCAAGGAGCTCCCGGCCGGCAAGTGCCGGGCCAAGATCGTCCTGCGCTGCCTGACCAATGGCGGCGAGCACGTAGGGCAGGTGGAGCAGACCACCCAGCTCGCCTTGACCGGCCGCTGGCAGCCCCTCGTCGTTTCGCTAACGGCGCCGGAACGCGCGCAGCGCCTCCAGGTGCTGCTGAGCGCCGAGGGCTCGCGCGGCATCGTTCTCTTCGACGACGTGTGCGCTGGCGAGGCCGGGTAGGCCCCGCGCAATGGCGCCTGATCGCGCGCATCGCGGCCGCTGCGAAGGACACTCGCCCCTGCCGTGGAACCTCCAGGCGCTGGCCGGTGGTATCGGCCGAGGGAGAGAGAGTGCCATGAGTCAGACCATCACTGAACCCGCGCGAGAGACGCCCATCGCCAAGGAGGTGGACGTCGTTGTGGCCGGGGGCGGACCGGCGGGCCTGTGCGCCGCTGTGGCCTCGGCGCGCCTGGGCGTCAACACGCTGCTGATCGAGCGCTACGGCTTCCTGGGCGGCATGGCGACCGCCGGCCTGGTCAACCCCTTCATGAACTTCCACCT
The DNA here is from genome assembly GCA_046760465.1 of Armatimonadota bacterium. Classification (GTDB taxonomy): domain Bacteria; phylum Armatimonadota; class Zipacnadia; order JAUWAU01; family JBHIEF01; genus JBHIEF01. The sequence continues at coordinate 3,386 of JBHIEF010000043.1, forward strand.
GGACGGCGTGCCCATCATCCAGGGCGTCTTCGAGGACTGGATCGAGGGCATGCGCAAGCGGGACGGCTACGCGGACCGCGTCGGCCGAAGCGACAACGTCTTCGACCCGGAGGCCGCCAAGTTCAGCGCCACGGAGCTGTGCCAGGAGGCCGGCGTGGACATGCTGCTGCACAGCTTCGTGGACAACGTGCTGGTGGAGGACGGGCGCATCGAGGCGGTCTGCTGCGCCGGCAAGGCCCGCTTGGCCGCCACCGGTCAGGTCTTCGTGGACTGCACCGGCGATGGGGATGTGGCCACCTGGGCGGGCTGTCCCTTTGAGCTGGGCCGCGAAGAGGACAACCTCATGCAGCCCATGACCCTCAACTTCAACGTGGGCGGCGTGGACCCAGAGAAGGCGCCCGCGCACGGCACCGAGCTCCAGGAGTACTACGACCAGGCCAGGCAACGCGGCGAGATTGACTGCCCCCGCGAGAACGTGCTCTTCTTCTGCACGGTCCGGCCCGAGGAGATCCACTTCAACACCACTCGCGTCATCGGCGTCAATGGCGCGGACACGCTCGATCTGACCAAGGCCGAGCTGGAGGGCCGGCGACAGGCCGAGCAGTTCGTGCAGTTCCTGCGCAAGTACGCGCCGGGCTTTGAGAACAGCTACCTGCTCGAGACCGGCACGCAGATCGGCGTGCGCGAGACGCGACGGATCATGGGCGACTACGTGCTGACCAAGCAAGACGTGCTGGAGTGCCGCAAGTTCGAGGACGGCATCTGCCGCGCCCGCTACGTCATTGACATCCACAACCCGGCCGGAACCGGCACGGTCATAATGGACCTACCGCCCCATGAATGGTACGAGATCCCGTACCGGTGCCTGCTGCCCAAGGGCATGGACAACCTGCTGGTGGCCGGGCGGTGCATCGCCGCCGACCACGCCGCGCACTCCTCCCTGCGGGTGATGCCCATCGCCGCGGCCATCGGAGAGGCGGCCGGCACGGCGGCGGCGATGGCCGTGCAACGCAGCCTGGCTCCGCGCGAGCTGCCGGCGGCCGACTTGCGCGAGCAGCTCGTGGCCCAGGGAGCCAACCTGGTCCTGCAACACCAGCCGGCGAGCTAGTCAGTGACCATCATCGTCCTGCCAGCCTACAACGAGGAGCAGTCGCTGCCGGCGCTGTTTCGGTCCATCCGACGGTCGCTGGACCAAGCCGAGGGCGGGTACCGCGTCGTGCTGGTAAACGATGGCAGCGAGGACCGTACCGGCGAGGTCGCGCGGGCCTTCGCCGAGGAGCTGCCGCTGACGGTGGTTGACCACGAAAGCAACCGCGGGCTCGGAGCGGCCCTGCGCACGGGGCTGGAGACGGCGCTGACTGAGGCCGACGACGATGACGCGATCATCACCCTGGACGCCGACAACACTCACGACCCCGATCTCATCGCCCAGATGCTGGGAGCGCTCCGCAACCAGGAGCTGGACCTGGTGATAGCCTCGCGCTTCGCCCACGGCGGCCAGGAGGTCGGCCTGGCGACCCGCCGCAAGATCATGAGCCGTGGGGCCAGCTTCCTGATGCGGCTCTTCTTTCCCGTGCAGGGAGCCCGCGACTACACCTGCGGCTTTCGTGCGTACCGCGCCGGGACCCTCAGGCGCGGCTTCCAGCACTACGCGGGCGACCTCATCCAGGAGACGGGCTTCGCCTGCATGGCCGAGGTGTTGGTGAAACTGGCCAGGAGCGGCGCCCGCATCGGCGAGGTGCCCATGGCGCTGCGTTACGACCTGAAGGCCGGCGAGAGCAAGATGCAGACGTGGAAGGCCATCAAGCGCTATCTCTATCTGCTCACCCACCGCCGGCGCCTGCTATCCCCATGACCGCGCGTGAAGCCTCCCCCAGCGAGGGCCCTGCGCCGCACACCGTGCCCCGGGCCGTGTGGATCGCCTGTGCGGTTGCTCTGCTGCTCCGGTTGGCGGCCGTGCACTCCTACTACGGCTGGGAACGGCCCCTGGGGCAGGATGAGCCGGATTACCATGCCATCGCCCTCCACCTGGCAGCCGGTCAGGGCTTTAGCGTCTTCCCCGGGGAGCCCAGCGCGTGGCGGCCGCCGGGCTACCCCGCCTTTCTGGCCGCCGTCTACATGTTCGTCGGCCCCATCCCCGCGGTCGTACGGCTCGTCCAGTGCTTCATCGGCGCCGCCTTCTGTCTCCTCGTGTTCCTGGTCGGCCAGCGGCTGGCCGACCCGACCGTCGGCACTATCAGCGCCTGGATGGCGGCCTGCTACCCCTTGTTCATCGCGCTCAACGGGCGGCTGTACACCGAGACCATCTACCTGCCACTGGTCCTCCTGGCGGCCCTGGCCTTGGCCAACTTGCGGCAGGACGGCCTTCGGTCGGCTGCATTGCTCGGCCTGGTCTGTGGCCTGAGTGCCCTGGTGCGGCCCAACCTGGCCGCGCTCCCGCTCATCGCCGCCCCGGGCCTGATCGTGGCCGGCCGGCCGTGGCGCCGCGTAGTGACGGAGACCGCCGTGATGCTGGCGGTCACCGCGGCCGCCCTCACGCCCTGGACGCTGCGCAACTACCTCGCGCTGGGCCAGTTCGTACCCGTCTCGACCAACGGCGGCATCACGCTCTTCGTGGGCAACAACCCGTGGGCGGTGGGCGGCGGCTCGGTGGAGTGGGCCATCGTCGGATACCCGGTGCCCGAGGCGGAGGAGAAGTTCGCTCAGCTCGGCCTGCCGGCGCCCAAGGGGAGCTTCCCCAGTGGCATCAACTTCTGGCAGGACCTGTCCGAGCCCGAGAACGACCGCCGCTACGGCGGACTGGCGAAGCGGTGGATACGCGAGAACCCAGGGGCGTTCCTGGCCCTCATACCGAAGAAACTGCTCAAGCTGTTCAGTTGGCGCATCACCAGCGCGCAGCCTGACGTGCAGCAGCGGGAGTGGATCAGTCTCTTCTCTTACGGTGCGATGCTACCCTTCAGCGTCCTGGGGCTCATCCTCAGCCTACGCAGTTGGCGGTCCTGGCTGCCCGCCTATCTGGTCCCCATGCCCTTCATCCTGTCGGCCTGCCTGTTCTACGGCAGCGCCCGACTGCGCCAGCCCATTGACCCCTTCTTGATCATCTTCGCCGCCTTCGCCCTGTGCCAGGTCTACCGCTGGCAACAGCTCCGGCGAACGGCCTCGGGACGCTCAGAAGGCTCCTGACGGCCGGCTCGGCGGGGAACAACCAGGAAGGGACACTGAAGTCAGCCTCCCGAAGCCGCCCGGGCTTCAGGCCTCCGTCCCAGCTCCTGCCGCCTCGCCTCGCTCCCCTTGATAGGCCTGGTAGATCTGCATGAGCTCCTTGTCGAAGAGCTCGCGCTTGACCTCGATGGCCATCCTCCGCACGCGTGGCAGCAGCGCCTCGCTCTCTTCCTCGCTGAGGGCAACGCCGAACTGGGCGAACTTGGCGCGCAGCGAGTGGCCACCCGAGTGCTTGCCGATGGTGATTCGCCGCACGCCCCCGACCTCGCTGGGGTGGAAGGGCTCGTAGGTGCGCGGGAACTTGAGCACTCCGTCGCTGTGTGTGCCGGCCTCGTGGGAGAAGATGTTGCGGCCCACGATGGGCTTGCTGGGCCAGATCTCACGCCCTGACGCCTGGGCCACGGAGTCCGATAGCTGGCGGACCATGGCATAGTCGAAGGGGACCTCGATGTCGTCAACCATCTTCAGCGCCATCACCACCTCTTCCAGCGCCGCGTTCCCGGCCCGCTCCCCCAGACCGTTGACCGTAACACCCACGAAGGTGGCGCCGCCCCGCACGCCGGCCAGCGTGTTGGCGACGGCCATGCCCAGGTCGTTGTGGGTGTGGATCTCGATGGGCAGGCCCACCGCCTGCTTGATGGTCCTGATGTCCTCAAGCAGCTTGAAAGGGCCCTGGAGGCCCACCGTGTCGCAGTAGCGGAAACGGTCGGCGCCGGCGTCCCGCGCGGCCATGCAGAACTCGATCAGGAACTCCAGCGGCGTGCGGGAGGCGTCCTCGGCGTTGGCCGACACGTAGAGCCCGTGAGTCTTGGCGTAGTTGACGGCCCGCTTGATGTTCTCCAGCACCCAGCGCTGGCTCTTGCGCAGCTTGTGCTTGATGTGAATGTGCGAGGTGGGCACACAGATGCACACGGCATCCACCCCGCAGGCGATGGAGGCGTCAATGTCGGAGATGGTGACCCGGTTCCAGGTCATGATGCTGGCGCCCAGTTGGAGGTCCACGATGGCCTGTATGGCCTCCATCTCGTCGCCGCCCATGGCCGGCACGCCCGCCTCGATCTGGTACACGCCGGCCTTGGCCAGCAGCTTGGCGATCTCGATCTTCTCCTCGTTGCTGAAGACAATGCCCGCCGTCTGCTCGCCGTCGCGCAGCGTGGTGTCCACTACTCGTACCGTCTCGATGGGGCCGGCCCGTTCCGCCTCGGCCTCCTCCACCTTGCCGGGGCCGGTTAGCTCGATTTCCCACCAGTCGCTGGTGGCCTCGAACGATACCTCGCGCTCGCTTCCCATAGCTAGGCCTCCTCGGGGGCGGGGGGTAATGTCTCACGCCCCAAGGCTTCCGCCACAAGTCCGGGGATCTCGTGCGGTGAGTCAGCCACGGGCACACCGACTTTCTCCAGAGCCTCCACCTTGGCCTGCGGCGTGCCCGTCCCGCCAGAGATAATGGCGCCCGCGTGGCCCATGCGCTTGCCGGGCGGGGCCGTGCGGCCGGAGACGAACCCGATCACCGGCTTGCTCATCTCGGCGATGTACTCGGCCGCTATCTCCTCGTCGCTGCCGCCGATCTCGCCAACGAGCACGACCGCACTCGTCCCCGGATCCTGCTCGAACAGCGGCAGGATGTCCACGAAGCGCATCCCCAGCACGGGATCGCCGCCGATGCCTATGCAGGTGGACTGGCCCAGGCCGGCCCGCGTCAGCATGTCCATGATCTCATAGGTCAGCGTGCCGCTGCGAGAGACGATCCCCACGTCTCCAGGCGTCACGATGTGCCCGGGGATGATGCCGATCTTGCACTCCCCCGGGGTGATGATGCCCGGGCAGTTGGGCCCGATCACCCGGCAGCCGTCGCGGGATGCGAAGGCCAGAGCCCGGATCACGTCCTGCACCGGGATGCCCTCGGTGATGCAGACCACCAGCTCCAGCCCGGCGGCCGCCGCCTCGCACACTGCGTCCGCCGCGAAGCGCTCGGGGACGAAGATGGCGGAGGCGTTGGCGCCGGTGGCGGCCGCCGCCTCCTGCACGGTGTCGAACACGGGCACGCCCAGGCACTCCTGGCCGGCTTTGCCCGGGGTCACCCCCGCCACAACCTGGGTGCCGTACTCCATCATGAGCTGGGCGTGGAAGCTGCCCTGCTCGCCAGTCATCCCCTGCACGAGCACTTTGGTGTCCTTGCCGCACAGTATTGCCATTGCCAGTGTCCGCCCGTGTGGAATGCAGCGCCCCCCGGCGACGTCTGGGGATTGCGCCCTCCAGACTCAGGACGTCAACTCCACGATCTTGGCCGCGCCCGCGCGGGAGCTGGCCGCCGGGGTGACCTCGGCATCGGCCAGCAGCGCTCTCCCCTGCTCCTCGTTCGTCCCGGTCAGGCGCACCACCATGGGCACGCTGATGTCGAGGTCCTGCTTGGCGGCGATGATCCCCTCGGCCACCTGGTCGCAGCGGGTGATGCCCCCGAACACGTTGAAGAAGATGCCCCTGACCTTGGGGTTGAGAAGCAACACTTCCAGCGACTCGCGCACCATCTCGGCGCTGGCGCCGCCGCCGATGTCCAGGAAGTTGGCGGGCTCGCCGCCGGCTGCCTTCACCTCGTCGAGGGTGTTCATCACCAACCCCGCGCCGTTGCCGATGACGCCGATGTCCCCCTCGAGTTGAACGTACTGCACACCGCGCCGATGCGCCTCCGCCTCCAGCTCGGTGGCCTCGCTGTCCTCCTCCAGCTCCTTCAACTCGGGGTGGCGCATCAAGCCACTGTCGTCCAGGTTGATCTTGGCGTCCGCCGCGATGACGTCGCCCGCGGCCGTCACCACCAGCGGGTTGATCTCGGCCAGGTTGGCGTCCACGGCGATGTAAGCATCATACAGCCGGCGCAAGAACTGCCCGGCCGGCCGTATGGCGGCGCGGTCTAGCCCGGCGCCGAAGCACGCCTGCCGAATCTGGTAGTCCGCCAGCCCCAGCAGCGGGTCAATGGGAGCATAGGCGATCTTGTCGGGATGGCTGGCAGCGACCTCCTCGATGTCCACGCCGCCCATGGCGCTGACCATGACTGTGTTGCAGCGCCGCGCGCGATCCAGGACGATGCCCAGGTAGTACTCCTGGGCAATATCCAGCGCCTCTTCGACCAGGACCTTCTCCACCACCAGACCCTTGAGGTCCATGCCCAAGATCCGCTCGGCCACCTCCTGGGCCTGCTGGGGCGTGTCGGCCAGCTTGATGCCGCCCGCCTTGCCCCGTCCCCCGACGTGGACCTGCGCCTTGATGACCACCTTGCCGCCGATGTCCGACGCAATCCGAGCAGCCTCCTCGGCGTTGGTCGCCACCTCGCCCCGAGGCGTGCGTGCTCCGTGTTGCCGCAGGATCTCCTTGGCCTGGTACTCGTGGATCTTCATGCGGCCGAGTCTGCCCTCCCGCGCACGCTCGTGGACGCCTCGGCGAATTCCTCGGCGGCGGCGATTCCCGCCGCGAGGGCCTTCTCATTGAGCTCCTCGGTGCCCTTGGGCACCCGGGCCAGCACCGCCTTGCGCATGGACTCCCGGCTCACGACATCGCTGAGCGCGGTCAGCGCCCCCAGACCCACGATGTTGGCCACGATGGTGCGTCCCGCCTCCTCGCGCGCGATCTCAGTGAGCGGCAGGGGCACGACCCGCGGCTCATGGGGGATGTCCTTGGCCATGCTGCTGTCCACGATGGCCACAGCATCGGCGGTCCGATCATCCAGATACGCGTCCACGGCGTCCTGGGTCATCAGGAGGACCAGGTTGGGTCTGGTGACCTTCGGGTAGTCTATCTCGTCGTCACTGATGACCACCTCGGCCCGCGAAGCGCCGCCGCGTGACTCGGGGCCGTATGACTGCGTCTGCACCACGTTGCGGCCCTCCTGGACCGCAGCGGCCTCGGCCAGGATGATGCCCGCCGTAATGATGCCCTGGCCCCCCGAGCCCGACAGCCTCACCTCGAAGCGATCGGCCGCCATCAGCCAGCACGCTCCTGGAGCCTGGCGATGAGCTGGTCGTAGACGGCGCAGTACTCCGGGGCGCGCCGGTTAACCAGCTCGCCAATGATGTACTTGCCCTCCAGCGCCTCCGGCGCCATGCTCTCGGCGTCCTTGAGGGTCACCGAGTTGTCCCGCTGCCATTCCAGCAGCGCGGTGGCCGTGCGCAGGTCGTTGCGCCGCCCGTAATACGTGGGGCACCCGCTGATCACGTCAATGAAGGAGAAGCCGGAATTCTGAATGCCCTTGCGCAGGAGGCCGGCCAACTGCGGCGCGTGGTAGGTGGTCGTGCGCGCCACATAGGTAGCCCCCGAAGCCGCCGCCAGCTTGCATAAGTCGAAGGGTCGCTCCAGGTTCCCGTATGGCGCGGTAGTGGCGCGTGCCTCGAAGGGTGTGGTGGGCGAGTACTGGCCCGAGGTCATGCCGTAGATGTGGTTGTTGAAGCAGATGCAGGTGATGTCTATGTTGCGCCGAGCGGCGTGGATGAGGTGGTTGCCGCCGATGGCCGCCGCGTCCCCATCGCCCGTGGCCACGATCACCGTCAACTCGGGCTTGGCCAGCTTGACGCCCGTGGCGAAGGCCAGGGCGCGGCCGTGCGTGGTGTGCAGCGTGTTGAAGTCCAGGTAGCCGGCCACTCGAGAGGAGCAGCCAATGCCCGATATGACCGCCACCTTGTCCTGCTCCAGCTTGAGAGCGGCAATGGCCCGCAGGGCCCCACTCAGCACGATGCCGTGCCCGCATCCGGCGCACCAGATGTGCGGGAAATACTGCTGCCGCAGGTACTTGTGGTCTATGGCCTGGGACTTCGGCATCTGCGACTGCCTCGCGCCGGCCCTACTTCGTGCCTGCCAGGCGGACGGTGGGCTTGGCGGCGGCCTCCAGGGCCGCCAGAATCTCCCCGGGCTTGAGCAGCTCCCCGGTCGAGCGCCCGTAGGACACGACCTCGCACCGACCGTGCGCCACCCGCTCCACTTCCAGGGACATCTGACCCAGGTTCATCTCGGGAACCACCACCACGTCAGCCTGGCTGCACACCTCCCCCACCTGCTCCTCCGGGAAGGGCCACAGGGTCTTCAGGTCCAGCAGGCCGGCCCGGATGCCTCGCCTGCGCGCGTCCCGCACGGATCGCAGCGCCACCCGCGCGGTGGAGCCGTAGCTGATGACTCCGACGTCCGCGTCGTCGAGGTGATACCCCTCGACCTCGATGATCTCGTCGCGGTAGCCCTCCACCTTGTCGCGCAGACGCTCCAACAGCGGCCCAGTGACCTGGGCGCCGCTGGCCGGGAAGCCCGTCTCGTCGTGTATTAGGCCGGTGACGTGGAAGCGATAGCCCTCCCCGAAGTCGGCCGCGGGGGGCACCAAGGTCTCCGGGTCGGGCTGATAGGGCAGATAATCCTCGGGTGGCCCGCTCGCCTTGACTCGATCCACCGTCTCGACCGTCTCGGGAATCGCCAGCCGCTCCCGCATGTGCGCCACCACCTCGTCCGCCATCAGAAACACGGGAGTGCGGAAGCGCTCGGCCAGATTCACGGCCCGCACCGTGAGCTCGAACATGTCGGCAACTGAAGAGGGCGCCAGGGAGATGGCCGGGTGATCGCCGTGGGTGCCCCAGCGGGCCTGCATGACATCCGCCTGCGACGGGCTGGTGGGCAGACCCGTGCTGGGGCCGCCCCGCTGCACGTTCACCACCACGCACGGGACCTCGGCGAGGATGGCGAAGCCGATGTTCTCCTGCTTCAGCGAGAAGCCCGGCCCGCTGGTGGCGGTCATGCTCTTGACGCCGCACAGGCTGGCCCCCACCACTGCCGCCATGGAGCCCAGCTCATCCTCCATCTGGATGAACTTGCCCCCCACCCGCGGCAGCAGCAGGGCCATGCGCTCGGCGATCTCGGACGAGGGGGTGATGGGGTAACCAGCGAAGAAGCGTACGCCGGCCGCAACAGCGGCGTCGGCGCACGCTTCGTTGCCCTGCACTAACCTGACCTCACCGCCCATCCTCTGGCTCCTCCTCGACTACGATGGCCAGATCCGGGCAGCGAAGCACGCAAAGCTGGCAGCCGATGCAGGCGTCCGACTTGACGATCTCCGGCCTGCCGCCGCCGTCATCCGCCACGGCGCCCGAGGGGCAGAAGGCGGCGCAGATGCCACAGCTCTTGCACCACTCGCGGTCAATGGTGATGCTGTATCGCCGCTCGCGCTTGCGCGAGCGCGCGCGTTTGGTTTTCGTTGCCATGGCGGGCCCTTCGCCTCCGCTGTGGCGGTCCCGCCCCTTTACTTGAAGCGCTCCGGCAGGTGCTTCTTGGCCTGCTCCAGCATCTCCTCATAGGAGATGGACGAGGTGCGTTTGGCTTCGTACTGGGCGTCCACCCACTCCACGATCTTCATGACGCCGGGGTCCCGCTTGTCCAGGCGGTCATCGCCCGTCAGACCCAGCGCGTGGTTCACCCAGAAGGCCACCCCGGCGGCGCCGGACTTGTCAGTCACGTTGACGCCCAGCGGCCGGTTCAGGATCTTCGCCGTGTCGAAGATGTTGTAGATCTCCTCGTTCTTGATGACCCCATCAGCGTGGATGCCGGCGGCGGTCACATTGAAGTTCCTGCCCACAAAGGGGTAGTTGGGTGCGATGGGCTGGCCGATCTCCTTCTCGAAGTACTCGGCGATCTCCGTGATCACCGTCGGATCGGTGCCGTCCAGATCGCCCTTCAGCCCGATGTACTCAATGACCAGCCCCTCGATGGGCGGGTTGCCGGTGCGCTCGCCCCAGCCCAGCAAGGTGCCATTGGCCGCCGCACAGCCATACAGCCAGGCGGCCTCGGCATTCACCAACACCTTGTGGAAGTCATTGTGCCCGTGCCACTCCAGGCGCTCCTTCTTCACCCCCGCCTCGTGGATCAGCCCATGGATCATCTTGGGAATGCCGCGCGGCACGGCCGCCTCGGGGAAGGGCAGGCCATAGCCCATGGTGTCACACAAGCGGATGCGTATGGGCTTGCCGATCTCCTCCTCCGCCTCCACCAGGCGCTGGGCGAAGGGGATGATGAAGCCGTAGAAGTCCGCTCGCGTGATGTCCTCGAAGTGGCAGCGGATGCAGTCGCACGTCTCCAGCGCGGTGTGCACCAGGTCCAGGTAGCCCTCGAGCGCGCCTTCGCGACCCTTGCCCAGCTTGAGGAAGGTGTGGTAGTCGCTGGAGGAGGTGAGAATCCCGGTCTCCTTGAGCCCCATGTCCTTAACTAGCTGGAAGTCCGACTTGACCGCTCGGATCCAGCCGGTCACCTCCGGGTGCTCATACCCCTTCTCCAGGCACTTCTCCACCGCCTCGCGGTCCTTCTCGCTGTAGAGGAAGAACTCGCACTGCCTGATGACGCCCTTGGGCCCGCCCAACCGGTGCATCATGTCATACAAGTCCACGATCTGCTGCACGGTGTACGGCGGGCGCGCCTGCTGGCCGTCACGGAAGGTGGTGCAGGTGATGAAGATCTCGTCCGGTGGGTCCATCGGCACGGATACGCCGTCGAACTCCAGCTTGGGGGGCAGATCATACGGAAAGGTCTCACGCAGCAAGTCCGGCTCGTCTACGTGCTCGACCTCGTAGCGCTCGCGTCTCGGCCTCAACAGCTGGGTCTTACCCATTTCCCGCACAGCCTCCTTGGGAAGTTAGTAGTCCACGCGGGGACCCCCGACAGTGCGCTCGGAGGGCTCCTACGGCAGCCACCTGTTCTCCACCGACGCACTGGGCCTAGCGGGGGCAGGTTCGGCCGGCACGGATTGGCTCGGACAGGCCCTGCAACGGCCGCCGACCTTCTGCCCTATCAGGGGCATTCATCGGAGACGTATCAGTGCGTCTCAGAATGCTGGACTGCCCGGATTATACACCTTTCCTCCGCACCGGTCAACTCCCTGGCGTAAGCCGGCCTACGCCCACAGCGCCCGCTGGCGAGCCGGGCCGCGGACCGCAGTTCGCCCGAGGGGAGGGCTCCCACCTCGGCGGCGCGAAGTGAGCCGTGCACGCCGGCATGGCCCTTTGGCGGAGGGTCGGCCCATGGCTCTGAGACGCCTTCCGGTCCAACTTAGGTCCGCGCGCGACGCGCTCCTGGACCTGTGCTTTCCGCCGCGCTGCCAGGGCTGCCAGGAGCTCAAGCACCACCTGATCTGCGACGACTGCCGGCGCGCGATAGATCGCATCCAGCCGCCCCTGTGCGCTCGCTGCGGAAGGCCCTTTGATACTGTGGCGCACACGGCCGACATCTGTGGAGGCTGCCGCCAGGCCAGCCCTGCCTTCGAGGTCGCCCGGGCCATCGGCACCCATACGGGGCCGCTCCGTCGCGTCATCATCGCCTACAAGTTCCAGGGGCGCACACGACTGGCCCAGCCCCTGGCCCAGATGCTGTCCGACTATGTGACCGCCACCGACGGCCCAGCGGCAGCGGCCCTGGCCGAGGCCGAGGTGATCGTCCCAGTGCCGCTGCACCCCAACCGACGCCGCTGGCGCGGCTACGACCAGGCGGAGCTCCTGGCCACCGATCTCGGCGCCCGCCTTGGCCTTCCCGTGGCAGCGCAGGCGATGGCGCGAGTGAAAGAGACACAGCCGCAGATCAGCCTGACGCCTGCGCAGCGCCGTCTCAACGTGCGCGGAGCGTTCCAGGTGCGCAAGCCGGCTGCCGTGGCCGAGCGCAGCATCATGCTTCTGGACGACGTGCTGACCACCGGAGCGACTCTTCAGGAATGCGCGAAGGTCCTCAAGCGCGCGGGGGCTAAGAGGGTCCTGGCGCTGACGGTGTCCCGCTCCTCGCCGGAGTGGGATGCCGCGCGGGACCTCTTCTGAGGCGCCGCGTCCCGGTGGGCGCAGCCACAGAATATGGCATACGCTCTGCAAACTATGGCACCCGCCTGGGCGGCGCCGCCCGCCGGTCTGGATGCCGCTGCCGAGGCGCGGGGCGAGGGAATAGGCAATACCGTTGCAGGGAATATGAGGCGCTAGACGTCCAACCGCACTCCCCCCCGTGTGCGGGCGATGGCTGCTGCCGGCAGGCGTCATGGCTGTCGTCCAATCGCCCTCATCAGTGATCCTATGCTACCCGTGAAGTTGTCGCGTCCACCATGGTCGTACCTGCCGTGGCTGTGTGTTGGCCTGCTGGGCCTCCTGACGCCCTGGGCTCTGGCGGAGGCGGGGGACCAGGAGGAGGAGTGCTTCTCCTGCCACGGAGACCCAGAACTCGCGCTCAGACGGCAATCCGGCTTCCAACCGTCCCTGGCCGAGGAGCGCCTGGCCTATCAGGGGTCGGCCCACGCCGGTTTGACCTGCGCGGAATGCCACCCGGACATCCGCGAAGTGCCTCACCCCCGGCCGGCACAGCGCCCGGACTGCGTACGCTGCCATCAGACGCCCGCCATGCCCGCATACGCCGACAGCGTCCACGGCCGGGCCGTGGCGCGGGGCGATCCGGACGCCCCCCGCTGTGTGGACTGCCACGCCGGTGGCAGGGACACGCCGCGGGGGCACGACATCCGGCCGCGAACTGACCCCAAGTCGGCCATCTTCCGCACCAACATCCCGCACACGTGCGCCCGCTGCCACGCCGACGAGGAGCTGCTGAACAACCACGGCATCCCCTTGGACCACACCGCCCGCTCCTATCTCTCCAGCGTGCACGGCGCGGCCGTGGCCCGAGGCAATCAGAAGGCCGCCACTTGCATAGACTGCCACGGAGCTCACGATGCCGCCGCCACGGAGCCCGAAGCGCGGGTCTCGCGACACCACGTCCCTGAGACCTGCGGGGGCTGTCACCCGCGGATCTACGAGCAGTACCGGCGCAGCATCCACGCCCAGGCGGAGGCCCAAGGCATCGAGGAAGCGCCCGTCTGCACTAGCTGCCACGGCGAGCACACCATCCGGCAGCCGGAGGACCCAGAGTCATCCGTATACCCGACCCACGTGAGCGCCACCTGCTCGCAGTGCCACGCCGACGAGGCTCTGAACCGACGCTACGGGCTGCCTGCCGCCCGCCTGGAAACCTATCGAGAGAGCTACCACGGCGTGGCCAGCCGCTACGGCAATCTCAGGGTGGCCAACTGCGCCACCTGCCACGGCGCTCACGACATACTGCCCTCCTCCGATCCGCGCTCGTCCATTAACCCGGCCAATATCCCCAGCACCTGCGGCCAGTGCCACGAGGGCGCCACCAGCCACTTCGCCCAGGGCACCATACACCTGGAGATCACCCCTGAGGGCTCCAGGCCCGTCTTCCTGGTCACTGCCTTCTTCAAGTGGCTGACGCTAAGCGTGATGGTCGCCCTGATCGGCCACATCGTCCTGGACCTGTGGAGCAATCTGCGCGCGCGCCGCAGGCAAGGGCCCGCCGGAGCCCCGCCTAACCCAGGCGACCACCACGACCTCCCGCCCGACGGCTCCAGGGAGGAACGCACCTTCCGGCGCTTCAGCTACACAGTGCTGCTGCAACATGCGGTCATGTTCGTAAGCGTGTTGCTGCTTATCGTCACCGGCCTGCCGCTGAAGTTCCCCGACTCCTGGCTCACGCAGCGCGTCTTCGGCCTGGCCCTGGGCATGCAGCTCAGCGGGTTCCTGCACCGCGTGGGGGCCATCGGCCTGATCGGCGTGGCGATCTTCCATACCGGATACCTCGTTCTGTCGGCCGATGGCCGGCACAACCTCAAGCACCTGTTGCCCAAGGTCAAGGACGTCACTGACGTGGTGCGCAACGTGCTCTACTTCTTCGGACTGCGCGAACGAGGTGCGCGTTTTGGGCGCTTCAGCTACATGGAGAAGTTCGACTACTGGGCGGTCTACTGGGGCTGCGTGGTGATGATCGGCTCGGGCGCGGTGCTCTGGTTCTTCACCCTGGCCCTGCGCTTCCTGCCCAAGACCGCCGTTGACATCGCCCACGCAGCCCACAGCGAGGAAGCCCTGCTGGCCACCTTGGCCATCACCATCTGGCACTTCTACAACGTCCACTTCTGTCCGCAACACTTTCCCATCAACTGGCTCTGGAACGACGGCACGCTCACCGAGAGCCAGCTCAAGCACCACCATCCGGTGGAGTACGAGCAGATAACCGGCAAGCCCGCGGACCGCTGAGCATGGTGGCATTGCCCGCGGCCCGCCGCTGGTGGCCACTGGCCGACTGCCCCCGAGCGCACCGTGGGGGCTGCCCGCGCGAGCCCGCCCCTTGACGTCTGGAGCTACGTTTCTTACCTTAGTGGGTGCCGCGCAATGCCAGCATCGGTGCAGAGCGACTCGCCAGCAGACTTGGCCCTGGCCGGCGCGGCAGCCGAGACGATGAAACCGCGGGGCACATCCCTGAGGCTGAAGCTGACCGTAACGGTGGCCGTTCTCCAGTTGGTCATTTTCGCCACCCTGGCCGGACTGACCGAGAGCTTCATCCGCCGCCAGAGCGAGACGCGGCTGCGCGTCCAGGCCCGAGGCCACCTGGAGGCGCTGACGGCCATGTGCGAGAAGGTCGCCTGGCGCGACGCCGAGGCCATGAGCGCCTACATGGAGCGCATGGTGGGCGCCGGCGGCATAGCCTTCGCCGCCGTTACCGACGCCGAGAACCGCGTAGTGGCCCACAGCGATCCCGCCAGCATCGGCGGCCTCTACACCAGTCCGGACACCCAGAATCTCGAGGCGGCCACCGATGGGATCTACCGTGCCTCGCGCGAAATCGAGGCCGCCGAATCGTCCTGGCGCCACTTGCGCGTCGGCCTGGCCACGGCCAGGCTGCTGGCCCCGGTGGCCGCGGCGCGGCAGCGGGCGCTTGTGGTGGCGGCTGCCCTCCTGCTGCTCAGCGTGGGAGTCACCTGGCTGGCGGTGGGGCGCGTGTTGGGCCCTCTGGCGCAGTTGGAGAGAGAAGCGCGCGCCCTGGGGCGGGGCGATATGGACGCACGAGTCGAGGTGCACTCGCATGACGAACTCGAGCACCTGGCCGACACCTTCAATAGCATGGCCGCGCAGTTGCAGGACATGCACACCAACCTGGAACAGCGCATCGCCACCCGCACCAGGGAACTGGCGCAGGCGTACGACGAGCTGCTGGCCGCCAATCGAGCCCTGGAGCACTCCGAGCAGCGCTATCGCAGCCTGGTGGAGCGGGCCAACGACGCCATCTACGTAGTTGACGCGGAGGGCCAGATCCTGTCGGCCAACCGCCAGACCCACCGCATGCTGGGCTACGACTGGCGCACCAACGAGTTGGTGGGCCACAACCACCTGGAGTGGGTGCTGTCCGAGGACGAGGCCATCGCCCGCTCCGCCATCGAGACCGTCATCCGCGACGGCGCCGTGTCCCAGGTGGACCTGCGCTTCCGCTGTGGCGACCAACAGACCCGACAAATGCGCATCAACGCCGTCTCGCTGGCCGAGAACGGCCGCGTGGTCGGGGCTCAGGTGATCGCCCGCGACATGACCGAGCGCGCCCGCCTGGACGCCGAGCTGGCCAGCGCTGCCAAGCTGCGCGCGCTGGGCGAGCTGGCCGCGGGCATCGCCCATGAGATCAACAGCCCCATGTGCGCCGTCACCGCCTTCTCGGAGATGGTGCGCCGGCAGGCCGAGGAGTTGGGCGTGCCCCAGGGCATGCTCGACGACCTGGACACCATCCGCGAGCAGAGCGAGCGGGTGGTACGCATCACTGAACGCGTGCTCACCTTCGCCACCCCCCGCGAGCCCTCGGTCGGCGCCCTGGACGTCAACGAGGCGCTGGTCTCCGGGATGGCCCTGGCCAGGTACGGCCGCGAGGCGGCCGGCGTGCGCATCCGCTTCGACCTCGCCCGCGGGCTCCCTCTGGTTTCCGCCGATCGCGACGGGCTGGCCGAGGTCTTCCTCAACCTGGCCGTGAACGCCCAGCAGGCCATGCCCGACGGCGGCACGCTGAAGGTCGCAACCCGGCGCGAGCACGGCTTCGTGCGCATTGACTTCACCGACACGGGCCCCGGCATCAGCAGAGAGAACATCGAGCGGGTATTCGAGCCGGGGTTCTCCACCAAGGACGAGGACGGCGTCGTCAAGGGGCTGGGGTTGGGGTTGTTCCTCAGTGAGCGCATCATCGCCAGCCTCAACGGCACCATGTCGGTGACCAGTGAGGAGGGCAAGGGCGCCACCTTCACCGTCCGCCTGCCCGCCCTGGGCGCCCCGCCCGGTTAGGCCCACCGGCCGGCCCGCCCACACCATCTCCTTGACACTCCAGGTCCGCTCCTGCTATTCTGCGGCCGAGGTGTCGGCTGTGCGCAAAGACCGCGTGCTGGTCGCGGATGATGACACCATCATCCACGAGGTTTTCCGACGCGTCCTGGATGACGGCCGCTATGAGATAGTGGCGGTCACCAACGGACAGGAGTGCCTGCGCAAGCTCAGCCAGGAGCTCTTCGACATCGTCCTGCTGGACATCAAAATGCCGGACCTGGACGGCATCCAGGTGCTGGATCGCATCCGGCAGAGCGACGACCCTGACGTCGCGGTCATCATCGTCACCGGCAAGGGCACTCTGGAGAGCGCCATCGAGGCGCTGCGCCTGGGCGCCAACGATTACCTGACCAAGCCTTTCAGCCCCGACGAGCTAGCCGCCACCGTCGCGCGCGAGCTGGAGGCCACCAAGCTCAAGCGCGAGCTCCGCTACATCACCTCCCAGCGCAAGAACGCACACGGCTTCGACAGCATCGTGACTGACAGCCCGTGTATGCTGGAGGTGCTGGACACGCTGTCCAAAGTGGCCGCCAGCCCCGTCTCGGGCGTGCTCATCCAGGGCGAGACGGGCACGGGCAAGCGCCTCATCGCCCAGGCCATCCACTACAACAGCGCGCGGGCCGCCAACCGCTTCGTCCAGGTGAACTGCACGGCCATACCGGAGTCGCTGGTCGAGGTGGAGCTGTTTGGCCACGAGAAGGGCGCCTACACCGACGCTCAGGAGCTGCGCATCGGCTATGTGGAGACGGCCGACGGCGGGACCTTGTTCCTGGACGAGATCGGGTCCATGCCGCTCGCCATCCAGCCCAAGCTGCTGAACATCATCGAGGAGAAGACCTTCCGGCGGGTGGGCAGCAACGATGACCTGCCGGTGGACGTGCGCATCATCGCCGCCACCAACCGCAACCTACGCGAGGCCGTGCGCAAGGGAGAGTTCCGCGAGGACCTCTACTACCGGCTGGACGTCATCCCCATCCGAGTGCCGCCACTGCGCGAGCGGCACGGCGACGTTCCCGTGCTGGCCAGGCACTTCCTCAGCGAGTACAACGCCGAGTTCTCCAAGGACATCAGAGGAATAGAGCCCGAAGCCCTGGCCCTGCTGGAGGCGCACGACTGGCCGGGCAATGTGCGCGAGCTGCGCAACGCCATCGAGCGCGCCGTGCTGTTGGCCGGGGGCGACTCCGTCACCCCCGACGACCTCATGCTGGGAACTCCCACCGAACCCTCGCGAGCCGCCGGCCTCATGGCCCTCAGCGACGCCACAGTGAGCGAGGTGGAGCGGCTGCACATCACCAACGTGCTCAAGCGCACCGGGGGCAACAAGACTCGCGCCGCGGCCATCCTGGGCGTCTCCACCGAGACCCTGCGCCGCAAGCTCAAAGAGTGGAATCAGTCGCCGCAGTAGGCACTGCGCTCGCCGCCAGCTTCTTCCCCAACACCTCGCGCCGCTATCAGCTCGCCCCCAGCTCCTCGCGGAGCTGGGCCATCTCATCGAGTGCCCGCCTCCACGATGCGCTCTGCGTGCGTCGCCACAGCCGCCGGTAGCCTCTCGCGGCGCGACTCCACGCGCCCAGGGCCTTCTCCTTCTCACCCACGATGGCGTAGGCCCGGCCCAGGTAGTCCAGTACCTTCTCGTCCTGCGGTGCCTGCTTCTCGGCCTGTTCGAAGTCGGCCACTACCTCGTCGTACAACTCGGGGAAAGCCTGGTTGGAGACCTCCCACCGTCCGCCCCGCAGCCGGTGGACGTCAAGCCACATGGGCCGCCACTCGGCATTGAGGTTCAGCGTCTTGGGCCAGAAGAGGGCGATCTCTTCTGCCGCCTCGCCGTCCAGGTCGGCGACGACCGCCGGCAGGGCGCTGCCGCCCTGGAAGGCAACGCGCAGGCGCGGTGGCTCCACCTCGAGCACCGCAAGCTGGTATCTGCCGCGGTTCCAGCCCAGGTAGGTCTCCGCGTGGAAGAGCACCTCGTCCGTCCCATCGCCGTCTACGTCCTCGGCAGCCAGCGAGAGGAGCGAGACCTCCCCGCGGTCCAGGAGTTTGGTCCAGGAGACCGCCCGGAAGCCCCCCTTCACTTCCTCGATCAGCACGACTGCCACCCCCGACGAGGGTGAGGCACCGTCACACCCTCAGCCGGGTTGGGCGACCGCCGCGGCCACCCACAGTCGGCCGCCGCTCAGGGAGGTGCCGAAGTCGAGCGCCTCCCAGACCAAGTAGCCTTGGGGCAGCAGGGCCGCAGCCGCCTTCCACAGAGAGTCAAGCAAGCGGCGCCTTTCGTCAAAAGCCTTGGCTGCGGGCGATAGCTCCTCTTCGTCGGCACGGGCCCAGTCGGCCACGTACCACCAGTGGTTGGGCCCGGAGGTCTTCGCAGCATACGTGAGGGCGGCCTCGGCCGCGGCCCGCAGCCCGCCCTGCTCCCATGCCTGGCTGTATAGGGAAGTGGCTTCCCACAGGCAATCATCGGCACGCCAGCCCGGGCCGCCCGAAGGCGGCTTGGCACTGGCGCGGGCCTCCTCCACGCTTCGTGCCACGTGCACCTGAGACAGCGCCCTGTGCATCAACTGGTTGGCACGGGCGTACTGCGCCAGGGCCAAGGCCTTCCCGGCGCGCGGGTGCCGCAGCGTCCGCAGGCACTCGGCGGCCACTATGCTGCCCTCGCGCGCTGCGTCCCACAGCGCCCGCGGCGCGCGAACGTCACCGATGTTGGCCAGAGCCCGCGCCAGCCGATCCTCCACCTTCCCCGTGGGCGTGTTGTAGAGCTCGCGGACGAGGGGCTTGACGGCGCGCTTGCCCATCCTCTGGACTATCTGCCGCGCCGCCTCGGCCGCCTCCGCATCGTCGCTCATGAGCACTCGTATGTGCCCCTCGATCAAGGCCTGCTGGCGCCGGTGAGCCGCAAAGCCCAACAGGATGGGAGCGGCCACCAACACCGAGATGAGGAGAATCCGCTTCGGTTGCACGCCCATCACCTTCCTCGCCGGGTCGCGCGGTCGAAGACGCGCATGGCGATGAACAGCGAGAGCAGGCCGATACACGCAGCCCACGCCAGGCACCACAGGGCTGGGGCGGCCTCCAGCCCTTCCCCTCGCTGGAAGGCCATCACGACGTTCCACGCCGGCGTGGGTGCGGCCCACTTGGCCAGCCAGGCCGGCACGGCGCCGAGACGGACCATGAGGGCGGGGCCGGCCCACGAGGCGCCGATGGCCAGCAGCGTAGCGCCCACTGCCCTGGCCGTTCGGCTGCTTACCACCGAGGTCAGCACGCCGAAGGCCGTCCCCCCGAAGGCGTAGGCCTCCGCCACCACCAGCACAACGACAGCCGCCAGTGGGTCGAGCGTCTGGAAGGTGGCGGCCAAGGCGCCGAGCGGGAGGGCGATCAGGATTAGCGGCTGCACGTTGATGAAGCTAGAGGCGAACTTGCCGCTGACGATGTGCGGCGCCCGCAGCGGCGTCACCAGCAGCATCTCGATGGTGCGCTGCTCCTTCTCAACCGTGACACTGGTCGCCCCCAGTACCCCGGCCAGAGCGCTGATGAGCGCCACCGCCCCCACGATTACCATCACGGTGGTCTGAGAGAACACCAGCACCGAGGGGTAGACGATGCACAGGACCTCGGCGCCGATGATGCCCACGTAGCCGGCCCTGATGGCCACCTCCACGCGCCCGAACGGACGACCGCGCAGGTCGCGCGCCAGCACGGGGTTGTCCACGCGCTCGGCCAGCCAGCGCCAGCGCAGACCGCGCCCCGGTCGCCGCCGACTCTCCCGGGCCGTGAACCACCGCATGAGGCGCTGCCACAGCGCCGGACCGGGCGCCAGGTCTACGCGGGCGACGGCCCTGGTGGTGAGCTTGACGGCGATCAGGGCCAGCATCAGCAGGAGCATGGAGGTGACGTAGCCGGGTGTCGTCCACACGTCGGGCCCGGACCGCCCCTCGAAGACGCGCGCCAGACCGTGCACGGGGTCAAAGTCGAGGACGATGGCTGCGCCCTCCCGGAGCACGACATTGGCCTCTTCGCCGGCGGACCGACCCAGCGACTTCAGACCCGCCGCGATGCCGGGGAGCGCTGCGAAGTGCAGCAGCAGGAGAGTGACGTAGGAGAGCATCACGGCCTCGTACGTGTGCCGGCAGCGCGCCGACCAGAACAGGCTCACCGAGCCCACGAACAGGGCCGAGAAGAGCAAGATGGCCACCACGCTCGCCATCTCCTTGGCCGACACGCCGCCCAGCATGAACAGCGCAGCCATGACGGGCACGGCCGCCAGCAAAAGCAGCACGCTGAAGGTGAGCGTGGCCCCCAGCTTGCCCAAGGTGAAGCTGTAGGGCCCCAGGCGCGTGACCAGGGTCATCTCCAGCGTGCGCTGCTCCCGCTCCGAGCAAATGGCCCCGCCCGCGTAGGCCGGCACGATGGCCAGCAGCAGGAGCAGCAGAGCGGCGGAGAAGGTCTCCAGCAGCTCGCGGCCCAGGTTGGGTAGTTGCCGGATGTCGAGGGTCGCCCCGCCAAGCCTCGGCCGTGGCGACCGCTCGCCCTCTTCCTCTACGTCGCGTACGAGCTGAACGCTACCACTCACGAGCGCCACGCGCTCTTGCTGTAGCTTCGTATTCTCTCCGCTCAGGCGCGCCACGGCCGAGCCCCAGGTCAGGACCACCACAGCCGCCAGCACGGCGATGAAGGCCATGCGGATCAGGAAGGCCCGCCGGCCCCGCACCGTGGTGCGCAGCTCGCGCATCATGACTGGGTTGCCGAATATGGCCATCGCTCAAGCAGCCTAACTGCGTCGTGCGCTACCAGCCCTCGACCCTCTCGGCCGGCAGCTCGGCGACCACCAGCACGGCCGACCTCCGCATTACGTTGCGACCGTTCACCAGCACCGGCAGGGCGGGATCGCTCGCGAAGCCGAAGAACAGCGGCGTACCCGACTTGGGCAGGGCGGGTGACGCCTCCGGATAGACGTAGGCCCCGGACCCTATGTCATCGAGAAGGCGAGGCCGCGAGAGCCGCGCGCACATGACATCAAGGGCTGCCCGGCGCGCCTGGGTCTCCTGCTGATCCTGTCCGCCCACCATCTCGGCCGCCAGAGGATGCACACGGCGGAGCGACTTCTCGGCGCTCGTCTCGAAGCGCAGGCTGGCGCCAGCGTCCAGGAAGCCCAGCTTGTGCAGCCGCTCCCCATAGCAGATCCAGCAGTTCTCCAGGTCGAAGGGCGTGTTGTTAGTCAACGTGCCGCGAACGTCGGTCTCGCTGCGCTCTAAGTCGCTTTCGATCTGGCCCGGCAGCCACCAGCGGGAGCGGAAGGTGCGCATGGACCA
>JBHIEF010000044.1:0-24606 GCA_046760465.1 Armatimonadota bacterium
CCTACCACTGCAAGGAGCGGTCTCACTTATACGCCCTCCTTGACACTGTGTCCGGTCTCTGACTTGGGCGCGACTCGCTCAAAAGCAAACGCGCCCGCCGCAGACTGTGGCAGTCTCTGGGAGGGGCGTTCGGGTGAGTCTTCCTCGTTGCCTCACACCACTGCCCTCCCTCTGGACCGCTGAAACCTGCGGCATCTACTACATCTCTGCCGGCACGGCAAGGCCGCTGCCCGCCTCCTTTCTGTGCCGGTATCTGCCGGGCAGAGCTATAGCCTGCGCTGGGACACGACCTCCCGCCGCGACTGGGTGGGTTGGCCTGCCCCAGTACGCCGGTCACTATAGCACACCTGCGGCGCCAAGTCAATGCGTTTGGACAATCCGATGGGCGCGAAGTTGCGGGCGTCTGCCGGGAAGAATCGGCGCTCTGGACGCCGAAATGGGGCCTAGAGCAGGCGCGCAGCCGTAACGGCCGACTTGTGGTCTGCGCAGCGCTCTGCCAGTGGTCTCGATGAAACGTCCGTTCGCAGGTGAGCGGTCTCCGTGGCGACGGATTCTGGCGGAGAGGGCCCGAGGGGGCTGGCCCGCCCTATCGCTCCTCGTCTTCGTCGCCAGCCTGGGATTGGCCGTCACTTGGGCGGCGAGCCCCGATGAGCTGCCCTGGAGCCTTTGGCATCCCCTCGCCGTGTGCCTGGCCGTGCAGGGGGCGCTGGGCGTCCTGGTGGCTCCTGCCCTGGCAGGCACGTATTTCGGCCGATGGCGACGCCAGGCCCGCTTGGATGAGTTGGTGCTCACGCGTCTCCGAGCCCCCTACATCGTCTTGGTGCTCATGCCCGCGGCCATCCTCCCGGCATATGCCTTCCTGGCCTCCCTGTTGCCGTTGGGCGTCGCCGCCGCCCTCGCCGCCCAGAGTGGCCTGCTGTACCTGGCCTACACGGTGTTCCACGGCGTCTACGGCTTGGCCCTGTCCTACACGGCCGCCGGGGTCGCGCTGCTGGGCTGGCAGCGCGGCCTGCGCAGCGGCGCCGAGTCCGTAGGCGCGGCGGCCTTCGCCGGGGGCATGTGGGCCTGGTCGCTGGCCCTGTGCGTGCTGGTGGCGTCGCCCAAGGGCGCCCCCGCCGTGAGCGTCCTCCTGCTGGTGGGCGCCGTGCCGCTGGCTACCATTGCCTGCTTGGCCGGGCACGACAGCCTCGTCCGCATCATAGGCAACTGGCCCTTCGAGGAGGAAGAGACCTTGTGGTGGCGAGGGACGCTCGGCGGACGGCGGCTGGCCGGGCGCATGCGCGCCCTGGAGGCGCAGATCCGTAGCCTGGGCGGCCCCGACGCCCGCGACGCGGATCATCTTGACCAGCCGGAGGCTACCGACCAGGTCTGGCGGGCCCTGTACACATCGCTGGGCGCAGGCGCGGCCGAGCGTCTGCGGCCTCGACTCAGGGGAGACGTGACTGCCCTGGCCGCCAATCTAAGCTATGGTGACCGCGACATGGCGGAGATGGCGGCCAACGCGTTCTGTCAGAAGGTCTGGAGCCTGATGAGGGTGCTGTGATGCGGTCGAGGGGGCTGCCCAGCGAACACGGGCCGAGGCCACAGCACCGGTGCTTCTCGCGGGGCGAGGAGGTGTCTCCGTACCACCCCTTCTGCCTGGCGGGAGGCGGTTGGCGGCGCCTCCGTCCGGTGTTATGGGCGTGCGGTGCGTCCGCCCTCGGCGTTGCCGCCTTGCTGGTTGCCTCGCTCCTCAAGGTTGACCCACCCGCTCAGGTAGCCTTGGTCGCCTGCGTGTCCGTGCAGGGGGCGATCGCTCTTGTTGTGATCCCTATCATGGCTGGCCTCCGCCTTACGGCGGCGAGGCGGTTGGGACATCTCGACGCCTTGGTCCTCACGCGGCTCACACCACACGAGACGGCTCGGGCGCTGGAGAGAGGAGCGACCGCACCCGTGTGGCTCTGTGGCTTGCTCTGGACGCCCACAGCAGCGACCGCAGCGGTACTGTGCGGCAAGCTGGCTCCCTACGTCGCCTTGCTTGTGGCGCTGGGCCTCTATGCGGAGGGGGCCGCCCATCAGGCAGCGGTCACCGGCGCCTTGGGCTGGTCTGCCAGCCTGCCACAGGTGTGGCCCTTGGCTTTCTTCTCGGCGTGGGCCCTGGTCCTGCTGGGCGCCGCAACGTGGGCCCTCGCCTCGCCCGACCCAAGCATCCGGGGGATCGCCTTGCTTATGGGCGTCCTCGCCGTTGGGCCCACCATCATGGCGGAACGCTTGGGCGTGGACGTGCTGGATGAAGTGGTCGCTCGTTGGCCACCCGACCCCTCGGCTCTGCGCTGGTGGGAGCGGCCCTTCGCCTTCGCCCGGATTGCGCGGTCCGTGGGACGGGTCCGCGCTCGACTGCTCCCCCTGGCCCGTGAGACGGCGCAGCAGCCGAGCGGGCGCCGGTCGCTCGAGCCAGACGAGGTGAACCGTGCCATCATTGACCTCATCGGCCCGGAGGTCGCCCAGCACATCCTGCCTAACCTATGGTCCGACATCGAGGCCCTCGCCTACGAGGTGAGCCGTGGCCAGACGGCCATGGCCGAGTTGGCCGTCAAGCAGGTGTGTGCCTCGTTGGAGAGGTGTTGGCAGGAGCTGCTCGATTGACGTGCCGCCCGCCTCGGCGCGGGAACTTGACAGCACGGAGGTCCGGGATTGCTCTGGAAACGCGGTGCGCCGTTCGCCCTCACATTGCTGCTTGTCGGCTCCGCTTCCGTCGGCCCTCAGCCGCTCGACCAGCAGGAGGTCGCACAGCGCATGCGCCAGGCGGAAGAGCGCATTCGTGAGCGTGTGCAGGCCTTCGACGCTGATGTCTATCACCCGACGGAGGTAACGAACCTCGACAAGGTCATACTCAAGGGCGACCGCGTCCTGGTCGGCAAGGTCATCGAGCTGGGCACCTGGCTGATACTCGTGGATCGGCTTCAGCGACACGTGCTGCGCAGGGAGCAGGCGGAGCGCGTCGAGTTCATGCGTGATCCCGAGGACCGAGCCATGCCCGATCTGCCCGACCTCGACGTCACCTTCATCGAGCGCACTCCGCGCTTCCGATCGAATCACGGCAATGTCCCGTACGCCGACGGCATCCCGCAGCCCCTGACCCAGCCCAATGACGACCCCATGTGGCCCGCCGCCGGCAGCACGGTGACCTTCACGGGCCATGTGAGGAACAAGGGCAAGCGGCCCAGCGGAGCGTTCGACTACGCCTGGTACATTGACGACCGCCGGGCGAAGCGGGGCGACGCAGCGTCGCTGGAGGCGGGAGCGGAGTTCACCGATCGGCTGCAATGGCAGTGGAGGGACGGGCAGCACACCGTCGAGCTCCGCGTGGACGAGAAGGGAGCAATCGAGGAGGTCGCCGAGCGGAACAACCGCCTGCGCGACCGGACGGACGCGCTCGGCATCCTGATCTGGGCCTCCGAGCACGCCTACGCGGGCTTCAACGGCGTGCGCAACATGGTGGAGAGCTTCTCCTTCGAGGACTGGGCGCAGTTCCACTTCGAGCAGATGAACTTCCTGTTCGCCGAGTCCATCTGGCCCGCTACGCCGGACGGCTGTCTGGAGCGCCTGCGCATTGACAACATCGTGGTCGTGCCCGATGAGGATCCAGCCAGAAGCGCGGCCTTGGACGAGGTCCAGCGCGACGGCCATGAGAGCGGCTGCTACTACGAGGGTCGCTGGGGGTTCGCCCCCTGGGACCAATACGAAATGCGGGCGGCCCGCGTGGACTGGGGCTTCCTGCACGAGACGGCGCATCAGCTCGGACTGATAGACCGCTACCGCGAGAACCACGAGCCCTGGCGCACCCTGGCCCGCGACCGCGAGGGCAACTACCTCAACTTCAGCCACTTCACCGATACGCCGCGGGTGATGATGCACTGGCACGGGCCGCACCGCTTCAGCGAGCAGTCCTCCGCTGCGCTCAACGCACAGATCGGCCGACACCGAGGCTACTTCGGCGACTACCTTTACTGTCTGCCCAAGCAGATGGAGCTGCGCTTCTTGGACCGCGCGAACCGTCTCCTCGTCGGGGCCGAGGTCAGGATCTTCCAGCGCACCGCCAACGGCTGGTCGTACATTCCCCGGGAGCCTATCTACGAGGGCAAGACCGACGCGGCTGGCGGCTTGGTGCTCACTGGCCGACCCGCCCCTCACGTTACCACCTGGGCGGACTTCACCCAGCGCGACAACCCCTTCGGCTGGATTCAGGTGCTGGGCGACACCGGGCTGCTGTTGGTCGAGGTGTCGGCGCGTGAAGCCACCGACTACCATTGGGTTACCATTGACACCTTCAACGTAGCCTACTTCCGTGGCGACACCGAGCGCTACGTGCACACGCTGCGCACCACGATCCCGGCGCTGGATGCACCCGAGCCGCCCGCGGACGTGCGCGTCCAGTACCATTCGCCGCAGGATGTCTCGGTCACGTGGCGGCCTAGCCCCTCGGCCGACGTTCAGGAGTATCGCGTGTACCTCTTGCGCGACCGGCGCTTGCCCAGCCACCATCCCTGGGAGGAAGTGGCGCGGACGCGTAGCGCACAGACCACGGGCGTCCGGCTCAGGCTGAACGCCGGGCACAACCATGTGGTGGTCGTGGCTGTGGACGGCGCAGGCATCGAGAGCGCCTTCTCGCCGCGCCTGTACTGCCCCATCGCCTCCGTCACCAAGCTCGCGGTCAACAGCAAGGGCGAGCGCTACCTGGCCTCCTGGGATCGCCTGCTGCGGCAGCGGCCGGACGGCACCTTCGTGGACTTCGAGTACCGCTGCGGCGAGCTGCCCCATGGGCGGGTCATGAGCGTGGCCATTGACGGTCAGGACAGGCTCTACCTGGCGCTGCCTGAGCAGGGCAAGGTGTATGTCACCGAGGCGGACGGCACGTTTGTGGCAGCCTTCGCCGACAAGGGCGCCCGGCCCGGCCAACTGGACCGGCCCATGGACATAGCTCTGGACGGGCGAGGGAGCGTGTTCGTTGCCGACACCGGCAACGACCGCGTGTGCCGGTTCACTACCGAGGGCGAGTTCGTCGCCACTATCGAGGCGGGCTTGGGCAAGCCGGAGGGCATCTTCGCCTGCCCGGACGGTAGCATCCTGGTGGCCGACACCGGCAACGACCGCGCCGTGCGGCTGAAGCCGGGCGACGCGGGCTGGGAGGTCGTGGCCGAATACGGAGCGAACGTCAAGGCCCCGCTGGACGTGGTGGAGTGGCGGGGCCTGGTGCTCGTGGGTAACCGGGAGGCACCCGGCCTGGCGGCCTTCGACGCCGCTGAGGGCGGCGCTCGCGGGACAGTGGCCGAGTATCGCGGGACGCCGCTGTGGGGCATCACGGGGCTAGCTCTGGATCGTGGCGGGAGCCTGTTTGCCGCGGACGGTAGGCAGGGAAAGGTACTGGCAATTGACTTCGACCGCCTTAGGGATGATCTGAAGCCATGATCTACGGACTCGTCGCCGGCGCCATGGGGATCGCGGTCGTGCACAGCCTGGCGCCCGACCACTGGCTGCCCTTTGTGGCCATCGGCCGCGCCCGCAACTGGTCCATCGCCAAGGTGGCCCTGGTGGCCTTCCTGGGGGCGTTGGGCCACGTGCTGTCCTCGGTGCTGTTGGGCTCGGTGGGGATCGCGCTGGGTCTTGCCCAGGAGCGGCTGACCAAGACGGAGGAAACGCGGGCCACCATCGCCGCCGCTCTGCTGGTCGGCTTCGGCATCGCCTACGCGCTCTGGGGCCTGAAGCACGCGCGGACCCACGCTCACACCCACGACGTGGACGTGAAGAAGACGGTCACCATGTGGGCCCTCATCGCCATCTTCGTGCTGGGTCCCTGCGAGCCGCTGATCCCGATGATGTTCGGGGCCATGGCGGCCGGTTGGCACGCAGTGTGGCTGGTGGCGGTCGGCTTCAGCCTGGTGACCATGGCCATGATGATGGGCCAGACGCTTCTGGCCTTCGCCGGGGTGCGGCTGCTGCGCTTTGAGGGGCTGGAGCGCTACGGGCACGTCATCGGCGGCCTGGTCATCGCCGTCACCGGCGTGGCCATCAAGGCGCTGGGGATCTGACACCCGTCTCAGGAAGCCGTGTTGCGGCGGCGGCCGCTGCCACGCTCCACGAACTCGACCTCACATGCCTCGCCGAGCAGCGCCAGCTGCTGCGCCTCCACTCCCAGCTTCTTCTCGATGATAGGCCGGAAGCCGGAGTTGACCTCGTAGCCGACAGAGTCGCGGCCCTCCAGAGCGGCGGCCAGAGACGTGCTGCCGCTGCCCAGGAAGGGGTCCAGCACCGTCTCGCCCCAGAAGGTGTACATCCGTATCAGCCGGCGCGGAAGGTCCACCGGGAACATGGCCACGTGCTCGTCCTGGCGTTCGGGCGGCAGGTCGTCCCACACGCCGCGGAACCACTTCGATCGGTGCTCTTTGCTCAGGCGGCTCTTCTCCTTGGCCTCATGCGAGGGCCGCGGCCACTTGCCGCGCTTGCGGAAGAGCAGAATGTACTCGTGCTCGTAGGTGATGTGCCCGTCCCGCGGGTAGTAGGTCGAACCCATCCACTCCCCGCCGCCGGTGGTCTTGGTGGTGGAGACCTTGCGCCAGATGATGTTGCCCATGAAGTCGAAGCCGATCTCGCGGCCGATCACGGACAGGTCGGCCGGGATGGGCTGCACCCGATAGCGTCCGTGCTCAATAGCGCGCAGGTACTGGTCGCCGATGTTGACGGCCATGCGGCAGCCCTTGTGCAGCACGCGATGGCACTCGCGCACCACCTCGCCGAGGGCCTCCAGGTATTCCTCGTACGACTGCTCCCTGCCGATCTGGTCGGGGTGCTGGTAGTCCTTGATGGACCAGTACGGGGGCGAGGTGACGACGAGGTGAACGCTCTCGTCGCCCAGCTCGGGCATCTCCCGCGAGTCGGCGAGGATTATCCGATGCTGCGTCGTGGGGGCTGTTCGGGCGCCGTCAGGCATCGCGCGGCATTGGCTTCGCCAGACTACGCGTAGACCTCCAGGGTCTTCTCCACCAACTGACAGAACGAGTCCACTTCCAGGCTGGCGCCGCCGACCAGGGCGCCGTCTATCTCCGGCTGCTCCATGATCCCCTCGACGTTGGAGGGCTTGACGCTGCCGCCGTACTGGATGCGCGTCTTGGTGGCCGTGTCGGGGTCGGAGGCCTCGGCCAGGGCCAGGCGGATCTGCCCGATGACCCGGTTGGCCTCCTCGGCCTCGCAGGTCTCGCCCGTGCCTATGGCCCAGACCGGCTCGTAGGCCATGACCAGTCCCGCGATCTGCTCGGCGCTCAGGCCGTCGAGGGCCGCGGCCACCTGCGCGGCGACGATGAGGTCGGTCTGTCCCGCCTCGCGCTCGTCCAGCGTCTCGCCTACGCAGATGATGGGGGTCAGGCCTTGCTCGAAGGCCACCTTGGCTTTGATGTTCACGCTCTCGTCGGTGTCGCCGAAGAGCCGGTGGAGCTGCTCGGTCATGTCCGGCTCGGGCACGCCGAAGCGGCCCCGGCGCTCCGAGTGGCCAACGATGACGTACGAGCAGCCGACGCTAGTAAGCATGGTCGGTGAGACCTCGCCCGTGTAGGCCCCCGAGGCCTTCCAGTACATGTTCTGGGCCCCGAGGCCGACCTGCGAGCCCGCCAGCGTCTGCCGTACGGCATCCAGGTCCACGAAGGGCGGGCACAGCAGCACCTCCACGTCCGTCACGCTGCCCACGCGGTCCACAATGCCCTGAGCCAGCTCGCGGGCCTCGTCTATCGTCTTGTTCATCTTCCAGTTGGCGGCGATGATGGGTCTGCGCATGTTCAGCGCCCTCCCCCGATATGGAGTGCGGAATCCCCCGGTTTCGTGCGTGCAACGTCGGGAGGCGTTGCACTCCAGAAGAGGCAGTTACGCGGCATGGCTAAGCATCATCCAGCGCGGCCACCCCCGGCAGCTCCTGACCCTCCACGAACTCCAGCGAGGCGCCGCCCCCCGTGCTGACGTGGTCAATGCTCTCGGCGAAGCCCATCTGCTTGGCCGCGGCTGCCGAGTCGCCGCCGCCGATCACGGTGAAGCCCTCGCACTCGCTCATGGCCTGGCCGATCTCGCGCGTGCCCACCGCAAAGGGCGCCATCTCGAACACGCCCAGCGGGCCGTTCCAGAAGACAGTCCTGGCGCCGCGCACGATGTCGGCAAACCTGGCGCGGGTCTTGGGGCCGATGTCCAGGCCCATCCAGCCGGCCGGAATGTGGTCGGCCGCCACGACCTTTGTGTTGGCAGACTCGTCGAAGGCGTCGGCGATGACCAGGTCCTCGGGCAGCAGCACCTCCGCGTCGCCGGCCTCGATGGCGGGCAGGAGCTCCTGGGCCGCCTCCAGACTGCCCTCCTTGAGCAGCGACTCGCCGATCTCGTGTCCCTGAGCCTTGAGGAAGGCGTAGGTCATGCCGCCGCCCAGCAGCAGCGTCTCCACCTGATCCAGCAGGCTGCGGACGACCCCGATCTTGTCGTCCACCTTGGCGCCGCCCAGGATGGCCACGAAGCCCTCCCGATCAGCCGCCAGCAGGCGGCCCAGGCAGTCCAACTCCCTGGCCACCAGGAATCCGGCAGCGGCCGGACGCCGCCGCTCGGCCACGCCCACCGTGGAGGCGTGGGCTCGGTGCAGGCTGCCGAAGGCGTCGCTCACGTACACGTCGCCGAGTGCAGCCAGTTGCTCCGCGAACTCAGGGTCGTTCTTCTCCTCTCCGGGGTGAAACCGCGTGTTCTCCAGCATGACCGCGCCGCCCTTGGGGCAGGCCTCCACGGCTTCCCTGGCAGGATCGCCGATGCAGTCGGTAGCGATCTGCACAGGGGCGTCGAGAAGCTGCTGAAGGCGCTCGCCCGCCGGCCGCACGCGCATCTCCTCCACGACCTTGCCCTTGGGCCGCCCCAGGTGCGACATGAGGATGGGTGTGGCTCCCTGTTCCAGCAGATAGCGCAGCGTGGGCAGCGCGGCCACCACGCGCGTGTCGTCGGTGATCTTCTGCTCCTCGTCCAGGGGAACGTTGAAGTCCACGCGCACCAGCACGCGCTTGCAGCAGTAGTCCAACTTCTCGCTGTCCACCGTCAGCTTGTTCATCACCGCGCACCTCGCCCGGGGTGTCATTCTGAACGAAGTGAAGAATCTCGGCGAGCCCCAACGACAAGATGCTCCGCTGCGCCCTGCTCGGCACAGCGTAGCTACGCTACGCGGCGCAGAGCTCAACGTGACGGACGGCCGATCGGGGGGCCCGGCTCTCGCATGAGATAGGCGGCAAGCAGACTTGCCGCCTATCGTCTCTGTGCGTATGCAGTTTTCGACGCCGCGCTTAGATGCCCTTCTCGGCGATCAGGGCGATCAAGTCGGCCGTCCTACACGAGTAGCCCCACTCGTTGTCGTACCAGGCGACCACCTTCATGAGAGTATCGCCCATGACGTTGGTGGACGGGCCGTCCACGATGCTGGAGCGTGGGTCGCCCTTGTAGTCAATGGAGACCAGCTCCTCGTCCGAGTAGCCCAGGATGCCCTCCATCGGCCCCTCGGCTGCGGCCTTGAGCGCCGCGTTGGCCTCCTCGGCCGTCGCGCCCTTGGCCAGGTTCACCGTCAAGTCCACCAGGGACACGGTCGGCGTGGGGATGCGGATGGCGAATCCGTCCAGCTTCCCATCCAGCTCGGGCATGACCAGGCCGATGGCCCGCGCCGCGCCCGTGGTGGTAGGGATCATGCTGAGTGCGCACGCGCGCATGCGGCGCCGGTCCTTGTGGGGCAGGTCCAGGATGCGCTGCGTGCTGGTATACGCGTGAATGGTGGTCATCAGGCCGCGCTCGATACCGAAGTTGTCGTGCAGGACCTTGGCCACCGGGGCCAGGCAGTTAGTGGTGCAGGAGGCGTTTGAGATGAGCTTGTGGTTGGCCGGATCGTAAACGTCCTCGTTCACGCCCAGCACGACGGTGCAGTCAATCTCCTTGGCGGGAGCGGAGATGACCACCTTCTTGGCGCCGGCGTCCAGGTGCAGCTTGGCCTTGGGGCCATCCTTGAAGATGCCGGTGGACTCCAACACGATGTCCACCCCCAGATCGCCCCAGGGCAGCTTGGCCGGATCAGGCTGCTCGAAGGTCTTGATCTCCTTCCCGTCAATGGTGATGGTGCCCTCACCCACCTCCACCGTGCCCTCGTAGCGGCCGTAGTTGGAGTCGTAGCGGAACAGGTGTGCCAGCGAGTCGTCGTCGGTGATGTCGTTGACGGCGACGACCTCGATCTCGTCGGGGTGCAGCTCCAGCATGGCCTTCAGCGACTGCCTGCCGATGCGACCGAAACCGTTGATGCCGACTCGTGCGGGCATTGCGACCCTTCCTCCTTACCTTGGGGTGTGGACAGATTGGCCGAGCTAGTGAGCCAGCGCCAGCTCTTCCAGCGCCAGCCTCATCACCGCGTCCGCCAGTTTCGGGGGGTCGTGACGGACCAGACCACCGTCAGCCAGCAGCCTGCCCTTGATGGGCATGAGCCCCATGCTGGCGATGTTCCCGATGTCGGGCTCGACGAAGGCCGCGCCCTCCTCCTGGTAGCGCTGCGTGGCTTCGGCGGGGGGGCGCTCGTCGTTCACCAGGACGTAGTCTACCAGGCCCGGGCGCGAGTACTCGACGAGAGCCCGGACGTGGTCCGAGGCCGAGAAGCCGTCCGTCTCGCCCGGCTGGGTCATGACGTTGCACACCAGTACCTTGATCGCCGGCGACTCGGCCACTGCCCGGGCGATGTCGGGCACCAACAGATTGGGCAGCAGTGAGGTGAAGGTGCTGCCTGGGCCCAATACGATGACATGGGCGTTGCGGATGGCCTCCACGGCCTCCGGTAGGGCCGGCGGCGACCCCTCCTCGAAGAACAGGCGCCGGATTGGGGAGCGGGACTGACACACCTGCGACTCGCCCCGGGCGATGGAGCCGTCCGCACGTTCCGCGCACAGCGTCACGCGACTCACCGTGGCGGGCAGCACGCGGCCGCGGATGTTGAGCACCTTGCTGGTCTCCTGCACGCCCCGCAGGAAGTCACCGCTGATGGCCGTCAGGCCCGCGATGAGCAGATTGCCGAGCGAGTGCCCCTCCAGCCCGGGCTCGGCGCCGTCGAAGCGGTACTGAAGCCAGTCGCCCATCAGGGGCTCGGCATCGGCCAGCGCCACGATGCAGTTGCGGATGTCGCCGGGGGCCAGCGTGCCCAGGTCGCGTCGCAGCCGACCGGAGCTGCCGCCGTCGTCGGAGACCGTGACGATGGCGGTGATGTTGCTGGTGTGCTGCTTGAGGCCTCTCAGCAGCGCCGACAGGCCGGTCCCACCGCCGATGCCCACCACGTTCAGGCCCTGGTCGAGCTGATGGTGCTTGTACACGCGCTCGGCCAGGCTCTCCCCATTGCGCGGCGCCACCGCGCTGGTGATGGAGCGCACCAATCGGTACACGCCCAGCAGGGCGAGGGCAGCGCCGACCACCATGCAGGCCGTACCTGCCGCCGCCGCCAGCTCGAACTCGCCCAGCGCCGCCACGATGTCTATCATGGGGCGGGTAAAGGCCAGCGCCGCCCCCAGGCTCAGCAGCACCAAGCCCAGGCTGAACAGCGCCAGCCAGCGCTTCACGCGCATGCCCGGATGCAGCCAGCGCCACTTGCCTCGTAGTCGTCCTGCCATGTCACCCATACGGGCTCCGCGCCGGGCGGAGCCGCCGCCACCAGTCTACTGGCACCCCCACATATTAGACCATTTGGCTGCCCTTGACAAGCCGACGCGGGGCAGCACTCAGCCCCGTCGAGTGCCTCGAATGGCCCCCGGGGGTTGGCAGCAGGCGGGCGAATGGGCTATAATCGAGCCGGCAGCGCGCGATTGCCGCTGCCTGGAAGTGCGTATGCCGAGGGCAGGTGTGCCGTAACCTATCGCCGCAGCCAATCGCGGCACACGTCGCAGGCGCGGGGCGGCACAGCCGGCCGCCTCGATTACCACAGCCACAGAAGCAATGGCCCGCCACGGGGGAGGGTCGGGTTATGGCCACAATGCACATTGTCGGCGGCCGCTCGCTGCATGGAAGCGTTCCCATCAGCGGCAGCAAGAACGGCTCACTGCCCGTGCTGGCGGCCAGCCTGCTCCTCGAAGGGGACACCGTCGTCGAGAACGTCCCCGATATCGAGGACACGCGCACCATGATCGAGGTGCTGCGGGCCCTCGGCGCCGAGGTGGAGTTCCAGGCCGGCGGTAGAGTACGCATCAACACCGACAACCTCACCACCACCGTTGCCCCCGACGATCTGGTCCGCAAGATGCGCGCCTCCTTCTATGTGGCCGGTCCGCTGCTGGCGCGGCACGGCGAGGCCCAGGTGTCGCTGCCGGGGGGGTGCGTGATCGGCCGGCGCCCCGTGGACTTCCACATCGCAGGCTTTCAGGCCCTCGGCGCCAGCGTCCGCGTAGAGCACGGCTGGGTGCACGCCACCGGCAGGCGCCTGCACGGCACGCGCATCTTCCTGGACCCCCGCTATCGCAGCGCGGGCGCCACCAACAACGTGATGATGGCTGCCTGCCTGGCCGAGGGACGCACGATAGTGGAGAACGCCTCCCGCGAGCCCGAGACCGAAGACTGCGCCAGGTTCCTGGTCAAGGCCGGTGCCAAGATCCAGGGCATCGGGGGGGCCACCCTGGTCATTGATGGCGTCGAGCGCCTGCACGGCTGCCAGCACCGGGTGATCCCCGATCGCATGGAGGCCGGCACCATGCTGCTGGCCGCCGCCGTCACCCAGGGCGACGTACGCGTGGAGGGCGTCAACGTAGCCCACCTGGAGCCGCTCACGCGGGCCCTGCGACAGGCGGGCATGGACATCGAGGCCGATGGTGACTGGGTGCGCCTGCGCAGTCACGGGCGGCCGAGATCCGTGGACGTCACCACGGCGCCCTACCCGGGCTTTCCCACCGACATGCAGCCTGGGACGGTCGTGCTCATGTGCCTGGCTGAGGGCACCAGCCACATGGAGGAGACCGTTTTCGACGCGCGCTTCGGATACACCGACGAACTGCGGCGCATGGGCGCCGACATCCGGGTCATTGACCAACTGGCCATTGTCCCCGGCGTCAAGCAGCTCACCGGCGCCTCGGTGGAGGCGCCGGACATCCGCGCCGGCGCCGGGCTGGTGGTGGCTGCGCTGGCCGCGCAGGGCGAGACCGTCATCGCGCAGGCCGAGTTGATTGACCGCGGGTACGAGAACTTCGTGGAGAAGTTGGCCGGCCTGGGCGCGAACGTCGCCCGGCCGGAGGATCGCGCGCAGCTATGTTTGGCCTAGTTGACGACCTGGGCATTGATCTGGGCACCTCCAATATCGTCGTGTTTGCCCGCTCCCGAGGCATTGTGCTTCGGGAGCCCTCGGTTGTAGCCATAGACAGCACCTCGCAGCGCGTGATGGCCGTGGGCGAGGAGGCTCGCCTGATGCTGGGGCGCACTCCGGCCGCCATCGTGGCCAAGCGCCCCCTGCGCGACGGCGTCATTGGCGACTACACCATCACGCGTGAGATGCTGGGGCACCTCATCCACAAGACCTGCGGCCGCAGGAGCAAGCTGTTTCGGCCCCTGGTCGTGGTCAGCATCCCCTCGCAGGCTACCAGCGTGGAGCGACGGGCCGCGCTCGACGCCGCCGTCGCGGGCGGGGCGCGCCGAGCCTTCGCCATCGAAGAGCCCATGGCCGCTGCCATCGGCGCGGGCCTGCCCATAGCCATGCCCGGGGGCAACATGGTGGTGGACGTGGGGGGCGGCACCAGCGAGATCGCCGTGATCAGCCTGGGCGGCATCGTGGTCAGCGACGCCGTCCGCCTGGGCGGGAACCGCATGGATGAGGCCATCACCCGCCACATCAAGCGCGTGTACAACCTGGCCGTCGGGGAGCGAACCGCGGAGGAGATCAAGATCACGGTCGGGTCGGCCTATCCGTTGGACAGCGAGGTGACCACCGAGGTGCGCGGCCGCGACCTGGTCACTGGGCTGCCCCGCACGGTCACGGTCAGCTCCACCGAGGTCAGGGAGGCCTTGGCCGAGCCCGTCGCGGCCATCGTCGAGCGCGTCAAGAGCGTGCTGGAGGAGACGCCTCCTGAGCTGGCCGCCGACATCATCGAGCGAGGCATCACTCTCACAGGGGGCGGTGGGCTGCTGGTGGGCCTGGATCGCCTGCTGGAGCTGGAGACGGGCATCCCCGTTCACGTGACGGACGATCCCATGTCGTCCGTGGCCACCGGTACGGGCAAGGCCCTGGAGGAGTTGGACGTCCTCAAGCGGAGCATGGCTGGCCGAGGGCGCAGGCGCTAGCCGGGCGCGGCCGGACCCAAACGGTAAGGAGCATGGCCTGGGCCATGCTCCCTTGCGTAATCGGTTGGGCGCACTTCCTCAGTAACGGGCCTCGGTGCTGAGCTTGATCAGGCCCGCCTTTATGTTCTTCACGGCCCTGGCGGCCAACTCCTCTGCCGAGACCCCGTGCGCCTCGGCATCGGCGTGCGTGATGGTAAACAGCATCTCGCGCGCGCCGTAGACGCGCGCCTCACCGTCCTCCCCGCGCTCCGAGCGGAAGTCCCAGGACTGGAGGCCGCGGCCCACCGCATCATTGAGGCGCTCGGCTGCGTGCTCGGCTCGGGCCAAACCATCGCCGCCGCTGCCGTCTGTGCCCACGGGGGCGTACACGACCCGCCCCAGGAAGTCCACCTCTCCCCCGGGCACGCCGGCCACGAAGCCGCGCGTGGCCCGGGCCGGAGCCCAGTAGGTGACCTCGCGCCGGTTTATGTCCACGTTGAGCCCGTGCAATTGGCTGATGATCTGGTGCGCCCGCCAGGCCAACTCCGGGTGAGTCTGAAACACGCCCGGGTCCACCACGCGGACGTCGCGCGCGACGTTCCGGTGCGTCCCGCGGGTGAGGCGTTCCATGAAGGTCAGCAGCCCGACGGGGTTGTACGGACTCTGATACAGGATGTTGATGCCCTCGCGGTCGGCCTCGGCCTCCATCTCGATGGAGTACTCGCTCAGGATGGCCTGGCTGGTCCAGGTGGCAGCCTGAGCCACCGTGACCGCCCCTTCCGCCCCGCCGGCGATCAGGCCCAGAAGCACGGCAATGAGACCATACTTGAGCGACTTGCGCCCGCGGTCCAGTTGCTTCATGGCGTGGTAGCACGTGTTATGGGCCATCTCGTGGGCCAGCACGCCGGCCAGCTCGTCGTCCGACTGCGCGTCGCTGAGCAGCCCCTTGGTGACGCAGATGTGCCCGCCCGGGATGCTGATGGCGTTGGGCTCATCCCACTTCAGGATGTAGACCTGGTACTCGACATCGGGCCGCGTGGAGAACTTGGCCAACTCGTCCGTGATGTGCTTCACCCGGGCCAGTTGCTCGGGGGCCTCGATGATGAGCTTGGCGGCCTTGATGTCCTTCATCACCTCATCGCCCACGCGCTTCTCCTGCTTCTCGCTGTAGCGCTTGGCCCACGCGGCCGGCGCCGCCAGCGCCAGGCACACGCACAGGGCGATAAGGAGTCTCGGCTGTCGTCCGCGAGTCATCTGTCTCGCCCCCCACGAGGGGGTTCCTACCCATTATAACACGTGCCGGAGGTCGGTGGTTGCCGGACGGCTTGCGTTTTGTGCCCGCTTCTGCTATATTGCCCCAAACCGAATACGTCGCGCGAGCAGGCTCGCGGCCCTCGGGCCGTGGGAAGACGGTGCAAATCCGTCGCTGCCCCGCAACTGTGACCGGGGACGACTCCTGCACGATGTCACTGAGGCCGGCCTGGTCCTAGCCTCGGGAAGGCGCAGGAAGTAGGACGATCCGGAAGCCAGGAGACCGACTGCTCGCGGCTTTCCGTGCACACCTTCTCGAGGGAGAGGGGGGAGGCATTCAGGTTTCCCGGCCGCCGCTCCCTGGAGCGGCGGCTTTTCGCTGCCGCCGCGCCCCGAGTCTTGCCAACGAACAGGGAGGCATCCCTCATGCTAAGACGCTCAAACCACGGCCCCGGTTTCACGCTGATTGAGTTGCTGGTTGTGATCGCCATCATAGCCGTGCTGGCTGCGATCCTGTTTCCCGTCTTCGCGCAGGCGCGCGAGAAGGCGCGGCAGGCCTCCTGCCTGTCGAACCTGAAGCAGCTCGGCATGGCCATGGCGATGTACGCCGACGACCACGACGAGATAATGCCCATCGCCTACTACTTCAGCGCCGGCTGGTCCGACGAGTACGCCTGGGACTTCCATCTGGACTGGACCACCTCCCCGCCCACCGCCACGCTGGGCCTGCTGGGACCCTACACCAGGAACGGTCAAATCAACTCGTGCCCCACCTTCCACGAAGAGGCCTGGGGCCGACCCCACACCGGCTATGGGTACAACACGACGTATATCGGCCACGGGCAGTTCGAGCCCGACCCGGTGCCGGCCGCCGTGTCGCAGATCAAGTACCCGGCTGAGACCGCCCTGCTGGCGGACAGCGCCTTCGTGTCTGGGGGCAGTATAGCCGCCAACAACTACCTGCGCGCTCCGGGCGATCCCAG
This sequence comes from Armatimonadota bacterium, assembly GCA_046760465.1. Classification (GTDB taxonomy): domain Bacteria; phylum Armatimonadota; class Zipacnadia; order JAUWAU01; family JBHIEF01; genus JBHIEF01. Next base: position 16,530 of record JBHIEF010000044.1, read on the forward strand.
CTACGCCTGGATCGGACCGAACGTGCACTTCCGCCACGTCAACGCCGCCAACGTGGCCTACTGCGACGGGCACGTGAAGGCGGCCACGGAGAGGTTCAATGTCTCGCCAGCCGATGGACAGTGCGCGGACCTGTCCGCCGACGATAGCGCCTACGACCTGAACTGAGGCCGGGCGGCACATGGAGGCAGGCGCATGGAAACTGCCGTGGCATCCTGGAGCGGCGGCAAGGAGAGCTGTCTGGCCTGCCACAAGGCCATCCAGGCCGGCTACCGGGTAAGCCACCTGCTCAACGTCGTGTGGCAGGAGGCTCCGCGCACGGCGATCCACGGTCTGCCGCAGGGGGTCATCGCGGCTCAGGCCCAGGCCATGGGCATCCCGCTGGTGCAATCGCCAACCACCTGGGATAGCTACGAGGAAGACTTTGTGGGGGCGCTGGCGAGTCTGCGCGCCCAGGACGTCACCACGGCCATATTCGGCGACGTCAACGTTGCCGAGAACCGCGCCTGGGACGAGAAGGTGAGTGCGAAAGCGGGGCTGGAGCCGGTGCTGCCGCTGTGGGGCACGGCCCCACGCGAAGCGCTCAGGGAGTTCATGGCCGCCGGCTTCGAGGCCGTCGTGGTCGTCGTCAACGGGGAGCTGCTCGACGAGGGCTGGCTGGGGCATCGTGTGGATGAGCGCCTGATCCAGGAGCTGGCCGACCTGGCACACGACCCGCCCATTGACCCGTGCGGTGAGAATGGGGAGTTCCACACGCTGGTGGTAGACGGGCCGCTGTTCTCTGGGCGTCTGGAGATTCTCGACGCTGCACCCGTGCAGCGGAAGGGCTACTGGTTCCTGGACATTCGGGACTACCGAGTGGGAGAATGAGGGAGGCCGCCGGCGGCGCCTGGACCGAACGCGCCTCGGGAGAAAGCGGTCACCTCCGGCTTCGGCCCTTCTCGTGCTCTCCCTCGGGGAGGGTCCTGCCCCGCCCGTTCACGTGCAGCAAACGCAGCATCACCCAGCTTGGTTCAGTTCGTGCCGACTGCTGCGAGACCCGACCGGAGGGTGCTGAGGCCCCCGCTGGCGGCCGAGCCGCCGCATTTGACAGGCCCCAGGCCATCCCGTATAATTGCCGCGACCGAGGGCGCTGACTGTCCCCGACGCGGGTCCTGCATGGTTCTCCGTGGCAGTCTCGGCGGCGCCTGGCCTTCAGGCGCGCCGCCCGAGAACTGCCCGAAGTCAGGGAGGAGCAATGGTCGGCCTGCTGGCCGCGATTGGCAGCCGCGTCACGGCCCTTCTCAACTTCGTGGGTCAGACGGTTTGCCTGCTCCTTCAGGCCGTCTCCTACCTCATACGAACGCGCCTCAAGCTGGGCCTGACCATCAACCAGATGTCCGAAGTGGGCGTGAACTCCCTACCCATCGCCCTCATCACCGTTCTCTTCAGCGGCATGGTTTTCTGCTACTACGTGGTGCAGCAGGCTGTCAGATATGGAGGAATGCAATACGTAGGTTGGGTCCTGGCGGAGGCGGTGTTCCGCGAGCTGGGCCCGGTGCTGGCCGCCATCGTGGTGGCGGCGCGCGCCGGCTCGGCCATGACCGCCGAGTTGGGCACCATGACCGTGACCGAGCAGGTGGACGCACTGCGCACGCTGGCAGTGGATCCGGTGCACTACTTGGTGGTGCCGCGACTGGTCGCCGCGGCGCTCATGCTACCCATAGTCACCCTGTTCGCCGACCTGGCCGGGATCGGCGGAGGCTACCTGGTCATCCTGCTCGAGGCACGGGGCGCTGGCGGCATGGACCCCAGCATGTACCTCAGCTCCATCTCGGCCAACGTCAACCTATGGATACCTAGCGCCGGGCTGCTGAAGACCTTGTTCTTCGGCATGACCATCGCCATCATGGCTTGCCACTACGGCCTGCGCTGCGAGAAGGGCGCCGAGGGCGTGGGCCAGGCGGTGATGCGCTGTGTCGTGGTCTGCATAGTGTGCATCTACATCAGCAACTACTTCCTGACCAACATCCTCTACCCGTTCTGATCATGGACACGTCGGAGACCATGGTGGAGGTGCGCGACCTCGGATACACCGTCAACCAGTCGGTGATCCTGGAGGGCATTAGCATGGCGGTCCACCGCGGCGAGGTCGTGGGGATCATGGGAATGTCTGGGTCGGGCAAGACTACGCTGCTGAAGAGCATGATCGGCCTGGTGCGGCCCACCTCCGGTGATGTGCTCATCGCTGGGGAGAGCATCGCCGACCTGCCGGAAAAGGAACTGTCGCGGGTCCGCCGGAACATGGGCATGTGCTTTCAGTATGCGGCCTTGTTCGATTCCCTCACGGTGGGGGAGAACGTGGCCTTTCCCCTCCGCCAGCACACCGACCTGGCGGAGGACGAGATCGCCGCCGTGGTGGATCAGAAGCTGCACATGGTGGGCATGGCCGGCACGGAGGAGAGGATGCCGGGCGAGTTGAGCGGGGGAGAGCGCAAGCGGGTGGGCATCGCCCGAGCCATCGCGTTGGACCCCGAGATCGTGCTGTACGATGAGCCCTCCAGCGGCCTGGACCCCATCATGGCCGGCGTCATAGACGACGTGATCGCCTCCCTGCGCGATGAGTTGGGCGTGGCCTCCGTAGTGGTCTCGCACCACGTGCAGAATGTCTTCGCCATTTGTGACCAGGTCGTCATGTTGCACGAGGGCAGGGCCATCGCGCAGGGGACATCGGAGGATATGCAGAACTCCACCGATGCGGCCGTGCGCCAGTTCGTGGAGGGAGCCGCGCACGGCCCCATAGTGGTGTAGGGTCGAGGGCAGCCGCCGCTGCTCCGCGACGTAGCTGCGTCGCACGAGCAGGCCCAGAGGACGATGTGCGCCGCCGTCCCAGCCGTTGCTCCCACTGTCGGCGCCGACCCATGGCCTGCCGGCCCCGCCGCTGCGGTGCCGCGATGACGCGGCTTTCGGTTGCGCGGGCAGCGCCAGCCGCACGCGGCAGTCGAGCGTTCCCGGCTGCCCGGGGAGGGTGAATGGCAATGCCGGCAGATGCCAAAGTCGGTCTAGTAGTTGTGGCTGGCCTCCTGGCCTTCGTCCTGCTGGGGGTGTGGTTGGGCGGATTGCTGCACGCGCGCGGCACCTATGAGATAGTGGTCTGCTTCCGCGACTCGCAGGGCCTGCGCCGCGACGCGCCCATCTATCTGGCCGGCGTCCGCATCGGCGAGGTAACGGGCGTGTCGCTGGAGCACCACGAGCGGTACCCGCAGAAGCCGGCGGCCATCCGCATCAGGCTCAGGGGAGCCACGGCCGAGGTCGTGAACCTCCCGCACTACAACGACAAGTTCACCATCGAGACCGGCACGCTGTTGGGCGACAAGTACATCACCGTGAGCAAGGCGATCGGCGACCGAGGAGAGCTGATCAGGCCGGGAGACGTGGTGGAGGGTTTCAGCGCGGGCAGCGTGCCGGAGCTGCTGGCGGACAGCCGTGACCTGGTGCGCACCCTGACCGATGTGGCCGTGTCACTGGAGAACACGCTGGGCGACGAGCGCGTCCTCGGCAACATAGACACCATCCTGGGCAACTTCAACCGGGCCAGCGCCGACGCACAGCGGCTGATCGCCTCCCTGGCCCGCGTGACTACCTCCAAGGAGGCCTCCCTGAATCGGATGGTCAGCAACCTGGAGGCCACCTCGGAGAACTTCCGCAAGGCCTCGGTCAGCCTGAGCGAGCTGACCGAGACCGGCGACCTGCCCGGCGACGCCGGCGAAGCCCTAGCCAGCATCCGCCAGGCCGCGGAGGACATGAAGGAGATCACGGACCACTGGCGGACCGTCATGACCGACGAGACCAACACGGCCAACATCGAGGCCACTCTGGCCCACATGGAGGAGGCGACCGACAAGGCCGTGACCATCTCCGAGAATGTGGCGGAGCTCACCGAGGACGGCAAGGAGCTGATCGCGGAGAGCACGGCCGCCGCCTCTGCGGCTCGGAAGGTGCTGGAGCGCGTGGACCGCAGGATGACCCGCGGCGGCCAGGCCTTTCGGGACATAGAGGTGTCCCCCCGCGCCGAGCTCACTCTGGGATTCGACAGCAATGAACTGCAACTGGACGCCGACCTGTTCTTCCGCAAGGGGCACTCCCCCAGCGAGGTCGTGGTGGGCCTGCGTGACGTCGGCAACCGCAACCGCCTCAATCTGCAATACGGACGCTGGCTGGACGAGCAGACGCGGCTGCGGGGCGGGCTCATCGCCGGGGACATCGGCGTGGCCGTGGATCGCCAATTCGAGCCGCCGTGGAGCGCCACGCTGGAAGCCTACGATCAGGGCCCGGGCTTCCGCGTGGACGTCACCGGCGCCTACCAGGTGGAGGAAGGTGTGAGCGGCCTCTTCGGCGTAGACAACCTCTTCAACGACGCCGACGTATTCGTTGGTGGCCGATACGAGTTCTGAGTCCCGTCCGTTCGTGGGAGGCATTCAGGCATGAGGGTCATTCTCAACGAGGACGTAGATCGTTTGGGCATTGCCGGCGAGGTCGTGGAGGTCTCGGACGGCTACGCGCGCAACTTCCTGCTGCCTCGCCGCTTGGCCATGGAGGCAACCAAGGGCGCGCTCACGGACCTCGAGCGTCGGCGCACCTCGCTGGAGAAGCGCGAGCAGGCGCGACGGGAGGCGGCGCTGGCCGAGCTGGAGCGCCTGAAGGAAGTCAGTGTGACCATCGTGCACAAGGCGGGCGCCGAGGGCAAGCTGCACGGCTCCGTGACCGCGCAGGCCATCGCCGACGCCCTCAAAGAGCAGACGGGCTACGAGGTGGAGAAGTCGCAGATTGACCTGGTGCAGCCCATCCGCACCGTGGGCAAGTTCCTGGTCACGGTCAAGCTCTTCCGCGACGTTGTGCACGAGATGCCCGTGGCGGTTGAGTCCGAGACCGGCATGACCGAGGTGCCCAGCGAGGAGGCCGCAGGCGAGGCAGAGGAGGGGCCCTCGGAGGAGCCCGTTCAGGAGCCCCCGCCAGACGAAGACGAGGAGGCCGGTGAGACCCCGAAGCAGGAGGAACCCCAAGGCCAAGAGGAATAGACTCAACTGACGGCCCGCCAGCGCAGGCAACATCCGCACACGTGGTCACGGACCAGAGCGCCGTTCGGCAGGAGCGCGAAGGCAAATGTCACAGGCCCTAGCCGCACAGGACTACACCGATAGACTCCCTCCACAGGACCTGCACGCGGAACAGGCCACCTTAGGCTCGATGCTCCTGGAGCCGGGCGCAGCGACGAGGGTGCTGGCTCAGCTCGACGCCGAGGACTTCTACCGCGAGGCCCACCAGTCCATCTTCGGCGCCATCCAAGAGGTCCACGGCCGCCAGGAGCCGGTAGACATAGTGACCGTGACCTCCGAGCTGCGCCGCTTGGAGCAGCTCGACCAGGTGGGCGGCCCCGCCTATCTGGCAGCCCTCATCGACGAGACCCCCACCGCCGCGCACGCTGTGCGCTACGCCAAGATCGTCGCCGAGAAGTCCACCTTGCGCAAGCTGATCGCCGCCGCCTCGGAGATCATCGGCCTGGCCCACGAAAGCCCGGCCGACGTGGACGAGGCCGTGGACAAGGCCGAGCGCCTGATCTTCGCCCTGGCCCAGCGTCGCATCAGCCGCGAGTTCGTCCAGGTGGGCACGGTCCTCAAGGAGTTCTTCGACATCCTGGAGCAGCGTGGCACGGTCACGGGGATCACGGGCGTGCCGTCGGGGCTGGCCCCGCTGGACGAGGTGACTGCTGGCTTCCAGCGCTCCGATCTGATCATCGTCGCGGGCCGGCCCTCCATGGGCAAGACCTCGCTGGTGGTCAACAACATCGCGGCCCACGCCAGCGTGGAGGCGGGGGTGCCGGTGGGCATCTTCAGCCTGGAGATGTCCCGGCAGCAGATCGCCGAGATGCTGCTCTGCGGCCACGCCCGCGTGGATGCCTGGCGGATGCGCAAGGGAATGCTCCGCGACAGGGATTGGGAGTTGATCGGCAACGCTCTGCACCGACTGCCTCAGGCCAACATCTACATTGACGACACTCCCGGCATCTCCGTGCTGGAGATGCGCGCCAAGGCGCGCCGCCTCAAGAGCGAGTTCAACATCGGCATGCTCATCGTGGACTACCTCCAGTTGGCCGCCGGAGAGAGGGCCTCGGAGAGCAGATACCAGGAGATCTCCGAGATCGCACGCTCGCTCAAGGCGATGGCGCGGGAGCTGGCCGTGCCCGTGCTGGCCTGCTCTCAGCTCAGCCGCGCCGTGGAGCGGCGTGAGGACAAGCGGCCCATCCTGTCCGACCTGGCCGAGAGCGGGAACATCGAGGCCGAGGCCGACCTGGTCGTCTTCCTCTTCCGGCCCTCATACTACGAGCGCAAGCGGCGGACGGACCGGCAGGAGGGCGCTGCGCAAGTGGCCGGGCCCTCGGCGGCCGCCGAGGAGGCGGGCCCCCCCGCTCCCACGGCCGATCCTGCCGAGCTCATCATCGCCAAGCACCGCGCGGGTCCTGTGCGCACCGTGCCCGCGGCCTTCGTCGAGGACTACCGCCGGTTCGAGCCGGCCGCCCGAGAGTACACCGGCTACGAGCCTGAGCCTGAGTAGGCCTGCTTCCGCCGGTTGCGGCCTGCGTTGGGCAGCACCAGTCCCACGTCTTGCGTCACCACTACCATGGCGAGGGTGTCAGACAGATGAAGGTACTGGTCGTCGGCTCCGGCGGTCGTGAACACACCTTGGTCTGGAAACTGGCGCAGAGCCCGCAGATCGGCAAGCTGTTCTGCGCGCCGGGAAACGCCGGTATCTCCGAATCGGCCGAGTGTGTGGACATCGGGGCGGAGAGCATCCCCGAACTCGCCGACTTCGCCGAGCGGCGGAAGATTGACCTGACCGTGGTGGGCCCGGAGAGGCCGCTCATCGCCGGCATCGTGGACGAGTTCGAGAAGCGCGGCCTGCGCTGCTTCGGCCCGCGCTCCGAGGCGGCCATCCTGGAGGGCAGCAAGGCCTTCACGGACGAGCTGCTGGCCAAGTACGGCATCCCCAGCGCCGACTTCGAGGCCTTCGACGATCCCGACCAGGCGAAGGCGTACGTCCGCGACAAGGGCGCGCCCATCGTGATCAAGGCCGACGGCGATGCTGCCGGCAAAGGCGTGGTGGTGGCCCAGACGGTCGAGCAGGCCGAGCAGGCGATACACGAGACGATGGTGGATCGCATCCACGGCGAGGCGGGGAAGCGCCTAGTAGTGGAGGAGTGCTTGGTGGGGCAGGAGTGTTCCATCAAGGTGTTCTCCGATGGCGAAGACATCGTGCCCATGGTCCCCTCTCAGGACTACAAGCGCGCCTTCGACGACGATCAGGGCCCCAACACCGGGGGCATGGGCTGCTACTCTCCCGTACCGGCCGTGGACGAGGCGCTGTTCGACCAGATCCTCGAGCGCCTCATCCGTCCCACCATCCAGGCCATGGCCGCAGAGGGCCGACCGTACAGAGGCGTGCTCTACGGGGGACTGATGCTCACCGAGGAGGGCCCCAAGCTCCTGGAGTATAACTGCCGCTTCGGCGATCCCGAGACGCAGGTAGTGCTCCCGCGCCTGGAGAGCGACCTGCTGGACCTATTGCTGGCGACGGTGGAGGGGAGGCTGGCTGAGGCCACTGCCAGGTGGCGCACAGACGCCTGCGTCTGCGTGGTGCTAGCCTCAGGAGGATATCCGGGGTCTTACGAGAAGGGCAGACCCATCCACGGGCTGGAGCGGGCCGCGCAGATGGAAGACGTGGTCGTCTTCCACGCGGGCACGGCGCGAGAGGATGGGCAGTTGGTTACGGCTGGGGGCCGCGTGCTCGGGGTAACTGCGTTGGGCGATGGGTTCGAGAGCGCCGTTGGTCGCGTCTACCAGGCCGTGGGCGAGATCGAGTTCGAGGACGTGCACTATCGGCGGGACATTGCCCGCCGAGCCCTGGGATAGGCGGCCTCCTCGGGCCAGCGAATCAGAGCCGATCCCAAAACCGACGCTCTCGGTCGGCTGTCATTCCGAGCGCAGCGGAGAATCTCGTGGTGGGCCCGATGCGAGACCCTTCGCTTGGCGGACCGCTCCGCAG
>JBHIEF010000045.1:0-23654 GCA_046760465.1 Armatimonadota bacterium
ATGCGCGAGGAGCACCAAGGGCTCGCCGCCGCCTTCAGGACTAGAGGCGCAGTCCAACTCATTGACGCCCTCTGCAGGCAGCCAGTGCTGTCCATCAGCAAGATGGCGGAGACGCTAGGGATCAGCTTCCCAACTGCCGCCAAGCTTGCCGGGCGCTTCGAGGAGGCCGGCCTCCTGCGCGAGACTACGGGGCAGGAGCGGCACCGACGGTACGCATACAAGCCCTATCTCGACCTGCTCGCGGAGGGCACCTTTGTCGGTCAGGCCGACGACGCTCGCAGCAGAGCGGAGCCAGAAGCGGTTGCCGACCAGCCTCAAGGACAACCCGCGCTCCCCTCAGACGATGCCTAGCGCAAACTCGTAGATCCACGTTTGGCTGCTGGCGCTGATAGCAGGAGGTACGTAGCCGACCCATGCGGTGAAGCGGCTCTATCCCGTAACACAGGAGGCGATCGTATGGCACGACCCATGAACCGACGGGACTTCGTGCGACTGCTGAGCGCAGGAGGGGCGGCAGCGTCGCTGGGCAGCGTGGTGTTCAGCCAGGAGCCGAAGAAGGCGCGGCCCAACGTGCTGTTCATCGCCATTGACGATATGAACGACTGGATCGGCTGCCTGGGCGGGCACCCCGATACCAAGACGCCGCACCTGGATGCCCTGGCCCAGCGCGGCGTCAACTTCACCAGCGCCCACTGCGCGGCGCCGCTGTGCAATGCCTCGCGGGCGGCTCTGATGACGGGCGTCCGGCCGTCCACGTCCGGCGTCTACACCAACGGCCAGCCGTTCCGGCAAGTCCTGCCCGAGGCGGTCACTCTGGCCCAGCACTTCATGGCCCACGACTACCGGGTGATGGGCAGCGGCAAGATCTACCACGGCAGGTTCCCCGATCCGCCCTCCTGGCACGAGTACTGGCCCTCACAGACGCAAAACAGGCCGGCCGACCCGATGCCTCCGAACCGGCCGCTGAACGGAATCCCCAAGACCGCGCACTTCGATTGGGGTCCGGTCCAGGTGCCGGACGAGGAGATGGGCGACCACCAGGTGGCCAGCTGGGTGATCGAGCAGTTAGAGCAGGACCATGACAAGCCGTTCTTCCTGGCCTGCGGCATCTTCCGGCCGCATCTGCCCTGGTACGTCCCGCAGAAGTACTTCGACATGTTCCCGCCCGAGGAGGTCACCCTTCCCAACATCAACGAGAACGACCTGGACGACGTGCCGCCCATGGGGGTGAGGGTCGCCAACCCCAACGGCGATCACAGAAGGGTCATCGAGAGCAACAACTGGCGCAAGGCGGTGTCGGGGTACCTGGCCAGCATCGCCTTCGCAGACGCCCAGGTGGGGCGAGTCATCGGCGCGCTCGACGAGAGCCCGTATGCCGACAACACCATTGTCGTGGTCTGGAGCGACCACGGGTGGCACCTGGGGGAGAAGCTGCACTGGCGCAAGTTCGCCCTGTGGGAGGAGGCCACCCATAACGTGCTGATGATGGTCGCGCCGGGGGTGGCCAAGGCCGGGGCCCGATGCAGCCGGCCGGTGAACCTGATGGACATCTACCCCACACTCATAGACCTGTGCGACCTGGAGCCCAGGGAGGACCTGGAGGCGGTCAGCCTGCTGCCGCTGCTCAAGAGGCCGAAAGCCGAGTGGGATCGCCCGGCGCTGACAACGCACAAGCGCAACAACCACAGCGTCCGCTCGGAGCGGTGGCGGTACATTCGCTACAGCGACGGCACGGAGGAGCTCTACGACCACGAGAAGGACGAGCTGGAGTGGACCAACCTCGCCGACAAGCCCAAGTATGCCAGGACCAAGAAGCGGCTGGCCCGCTGGCTGCCGGAGGTGAATGCGGAGAACGCGCCGACGGCGGGGAAGACGCCGTAGACGAAGCGGAGGTGACCACGGTGTCTTGGTGGGTCACGGCCGGGCAAGCAGCGGGGTAGCTCCAGCCTAGGCAGCCAAGTCCTGCACGTAGTCTGCGCGCTGTGACCACGGCACGCCCTCGATGGCGTACGCCCGTAGCGCGTGCACGTAGTCGGGAGACACAGGGCGCTCCGAGTCGTTTAGCATCGCGTAGAGTTGGGACTGTACGGGACGCGCCTTCCGCGTATCGGCCCACGCAAAGGCCACGAGCGCGATTTGCTGTTGGCTGGGCGCTCTGATGGCCCGGATAATCCTCTCGGGCCTGGCGGATGAGGCAGGTATGGCGAAGTCGAAATGGTGATCGAACCCAGTCCTACCAGTGAACTTGACGTCTGGCGTGAAACGGATCTCATTCTGCTTTAGGAAACGGGCAACGTCCTCCAGGAAGAGGCTGACGACACGCGGCTCCGCAGTCGCGAAGAGGTCGTTGACCGCGAGCATCGCCTGGACTAGCCGGTGCTTCTTCTGAGGCACATCGCCACGGCGAGCCTCCACTACCAGGGCCCCGTCCTCGATCGTGACTCCGAGTCCTCTAGTCACTGCATCCAGCAGCGACTTGCGGTGGGGCGTCGATGGCTTCCAGCCGGACAGCTCCAGGTCTGAGAGCACGTAGCCGTCGTCCGTCAGCCGGACGCCCTCCTGAGTGCGCACGGCGTAGATCTCCAGATGGTCGTTGTGGCGATCCAGGAAGGGAGTGGTTATCCGGCAGACTTCGCCCACCGCCTCGATCGCAGTGTGCTTCCTCAGCCACCGCGCATACTCGTCAGCGAGGCGTTCGCAGATGTTGGTGCCCATTAGAGGAGTACCCCCTGGATGTCGGGTATCTCAACAACGTTGCACACATCTAGGAAGCGCAAGAAGGTGTCCCGCACGTCCCCCAGATTGGGGAAGTCGGGCTCGGACACCGGATCAGCCCACTTGTCGTCATAGCCCTCTCGGTATCTGTGGATGTGTGGACCAGCGAGATGCTCATCGTCGGGGTTGGTGTGGGGCGGGCCATTGACGTCGAGCCTCAGGAGGTGGATGGTCACCTGATAGCGCATCTGGTAGGTGCACCGGGCCGTGAGGATTCTGCCGCGGCGATTCACGTCCAGCAGGAATGACTTGCGCTCGTCAGCGGAGACGAGCTGCCTCTCGAGGTAGGCGCCGGGCCCCGGCAGTTGAATCGGGTCGTTGCTTGCGAAGAGCTTCTCCATGTCGATGAGAGCATCAGCCTCTTCTTGTCTTAGCATGGGCCACCTGAAGTCGGTCGGTCGGATCCAGAGATCTGCTTGCCACGGCGCGTACAGTAGTTTCCCTGCGGGCGCGCCTCATCCTCCACGAAGCGGTGATCACCGGCAGGTACACCGTCCTGGCGGGTCGTTGCCAACCGAGCTTGAGGGCAGAACGCCGCGGTGGGGCCGTGCGGAGGATCTTCTTGGCCAGGGGGAGAGGCCGGTCCTCAGTGGCGCGGCGATCCACGAGGCGGGGCCAGGAGGCCGCCGGCAGCGTTGACTGTGAGGGCCGGCGTTTGCTATACTCAGCCGCCAATGTCAGTGGGCCCAGAAGGGCAAGAGGAGGGCCAAGGGATCGTTAGGATTGATGGGTCCTACGGCGAGGGCGGTGGGCAGATCCTGCGCAGCAGCCTGGCTCTCTCCGCACTGACGGGCCGGCCGGTCGAGATCTTTGACATTCGCGCGGGCCGCAAGAAGCCAGGCCTGGCCGCCCAGCACCTGACCGGTTGCCTGGCCACAGCCGAGATTACGGGCGGGTCGCTTGAGGGGGCCGAGATCGGATCGCAGCGGGTTATGTTCGCGCCCGGCCGGATTCGAGGCGGGGACTACCGCTTCGACGTATCTGCCGTCAGCCCCAGCGCCGGGTCCACGATGCTCGTGCTCCAGGCCGTGCTGCCCGCTCTGCTGTTCGCGCCAGGGCCGTCCAGGCTGCTCCTGGAGGGCGGAACCCACGTGGCCTGGAGCCCGCCCTTTGAGTATGTGCAGGAGGTACTTCTGCCGGTCCTGGCGAAGATGGGTACCCACGTCGAGCTATGGCTGGAGCGGCCGGGGTGGTATCCCCAGGGCGGCGGGCGGGTGGAGGTGGAGGTACAGCCCTGCGGAGAACTGGCCTCCCTGGAGCTTCAGGAGCGCGGCGAACTGGTGGAGCTGGCTTGCCTGTCAACGTCGTCGGGCCTGCCGGATCACGTGGCAGAGCGGCAGCTCAAGGCGGCCCAGGAGCGGCTTCGGGAGGTCGGTCTGGCCGTTACGGGAGCTCTGAAGCGCCCCGCAGCGCGCGGGAAGGGCAGCTTCTGCTTCGTGCGGGGGGTTTTCGAGGGGGGTTGGGCCGGCGCCTCGGCGTTGGGGGCAAGAGGCAAGCCAGCGGAGCGCGTGGGTCGGGAAGCGGCGAAGGGGCTGCTGGCGTTTCTGTCCGGCGGCGCTTGCGTGGATAAGTACCTCGGCGACCAAATCGTGCCTTATCTTGCGCTGGCGAGAGGGAGGTCGGTGGTCGCCGTGGAAATGGTAACCGAGCACCTTCGCACGAATATCTGGGTGGCTCGGCAGCTTCTCCGGCGGCGGTTGACGCTGCTTGGGGAGAAGGGTGAGCCGGGCCTGCTCATCGTCGAGCCCGTTGATGGGGCCGACGGGGGCCGTAAGTAGCGGCAATGTCGCCGCCGAAACCGATGTGGCCGTGAAAGGGAGGTGACACCGTGCAGCAGCAAGTAAGCCCGGCAGTGGTTGTGGTTGTCCTGATCGTGGTCGTTCTCGTGCTCATCGCCGCCTGGCACTTCATCTACGGGCGGCAGGCCGAGCCCGAGGGCCCGTCTGGCCCAACCAATGCCCTCCCCGGCCCGGCCAACGCTGGCGTTGGCGAGGAGGGCGAGGAAGGCATCACTGAGGAGGGAGTCGAGGCGGGCGAAGAGGGCGTTGAGGAGGAGGGCGCCGAAGTAGAAGAGAGCGAAGAGCCCGCAGTCGAAGAAGGCGCTGAAGAAGAGGGCGCCGAAGTAGGAGAGAGCGAAGGGCCCGCAGTCGAAGAAGGCGCCGAAGTAGAAGAGACGGCAGAGGAGGGCGAAGAGGAGAGCGACTAGCTCGCTCAGCCTCAGCTCTCACAAGCGTCACAATGGTCAGTGTCCGGTCCTGCGGCCGGCGCCCCCTGCCGTGGTTGGCGGGGGGAAGGGCCCGGTGGCGGACAGGGCAGCGTGAATGCTGCCAGCCAAGTTCGGCGAGCACAGGCGGGAGGGACTACGCCCTCCCGTGCGCTAATAGCTTCGTTTATCGCGGATTGAATCCATTCTGGCCCGACCGAAAGTCGGCAGCTGTGTCGATACCATAACCAGAGCCGGAAGCCGGGGACGACCGACGCAGATGTCGTCCCCGTCTGTTTGTGCAGCATCGCGCGTCACCCACCGGAGATTCCTTCGGGGGACGACCGCCTCGCAGCGGACTCCGAACGGCCGGTGCGGCGGCGCAGGTTGGAGGGAGAGAGGCCGGTGCCAAAGGAGCGCAAGGCTGGAAAGGCCAAGAAGAAGGCCAAGAAGGCGGAAGAGGTACGAACGGCAGCCGACATAGCCGCCGAACGGGCGGCGTCGGTGGAGCAAGAGGCGGCCGCCGCCGAAGCCACACCGACCGCGGAAGAGGAGGCCAAGCCGTCCGCCCGCGAGACCGAGGCAGGGCCCGAGGCCGAGGCCCCCCCGGAGGAGGAGCCCACGGGCGAGGCCGTGCCCGAGGTTACGGTGGCCGCGCTGCTGAAGGGGACGGTGGAACTGCTGGCCGTCCAGGCCTGGCAGCACATGGGCCTCCAGGTGAGCCCGCAGACGGGCGAGCTCCATAAGGACCTGCCACAGGCGCAGTTGGCCATAGACGCAGCCGCCGCCATCGTGGAGAAGCTACAGGCTGACCTATCCGAGGAGGAGCGGAAGCAGTTCGAGGGCCTGCTGGCGAACCTCCGCCTCAACTACGTCCAGCGCGGCAATGACTAGCGCGGGCGCCGGCAGCGGGAGCGAGGCGGACCTTGGCGTGGTCCTGGCCGAGGTCGTGCGCGGCAGCCTCGTGGAGAGCCGGCACCTGGGGCACGTTGCCGTAGCCTCGACAGCCGGAGACGCCAAGGCGTGCCTGGGTGAGGCTGAGGCGCGCATATTCCTGCGCTCAGCCGCCAAGCCAATCCAGGCGCTGGTCCCCGTTCAGGCGGGAGTCCAGGAGGCCTTCGGCCTGGAGGCGCGGCACGTGGCCGTGATGTGCGGCTCTCATCACGGGCTCGAGCGCCACACGACTGCCGTGGGGGAGATACTGGAACGGGCCGGGCTGGGAACCGAGGCCCTGCGCTGTGGGGTCGAACCCGGCGCGAGCGGAGACCGGTCGGCATTGCACAACAACTGCTCGGGCAAGCACGCCGGTATGCTGGCGGCGTGTCAGCGCCTGGGCCTGGACACGGTGGACTACTTGTCCCCCTCCCACCCGCTCCAACAGCGCATCTTGGCCGTCGTCTCCACCTTCTGTGGCCTAGCCGCCGAGGACATGACCATCGGCGTAGACGGCTGCGGGGTGCCCACGTTCGGCGTGCCCCTGGTCAACGCAGCCACGGCCTTCGCCCGGCTGGCGACCGCTGGCCAAGGCTCGGCCGGCGAGGCCGAGCTGACCGAAGAGCTGGCCGAGGCCGCTCGCATCGTGACCAAGGCGATGTCGGCGCATCCCGATATGGTCTCGGCGCCACGCGCCTTCAACACGGAGCTGTTGGCGGCACTGGGCCCCAACGCGGCGGCAAAGGGCGGCGCCGAAGGCGCCTTCTGCCTGGGCCTCGCCGATCAGGGGCTGGGCGTGGCTGTGAAGATAGCTGACGGCAACGCCCGGGCCATTCCCGCGGTGGTGCTGGCCGTTTTGGAGCAACTCGACGCCGTGCCCGCTGAGGCTCGAGAGGCACTCAGGGAGTTCCTCGCCCCCGCAGTGAGGAACTGCCGTGGCGAGCTGGTCGGGAAGATAAGGCCGACGCTGCCGCGCTTCCTCTAGCACTGACACCGGCATCAAGCCATCCAGCGGCAGCACGGGAGGATCAGTGCGTCATGAAGGTCGGACTAGTCGGGGCGGGCGCCGTAGCACGCGCGCACCTTACGGCCTACATCCGCCACCCGTCGGTGGAGGCCGTGATCGCCGCCGACAAGAAGAAGCAGGCGCGGGAGGCGCTGGCGAGCCAGTACGGCATCATCAAGGGCACGGCACGGCACTACGAGGAGCTGCTCGCGGACGATGACATCGCGCTGGTTGACGTATGCACTCCGCACGACACGCATCACCCCATCGCCATGGCCGCCCTGTCCGCGGGCAAAGACGTCATCTGCGAGAAGCCCCTGGCCCTGACGCTGGAGCAGGCCGACGAGATGATCGCCGCCGCTGAGGAACACAGCCGCCGGCTGTTTTGCGCCCTGAACCAGCGCATGTTCCCGGCGCACTTGAGGGCCAAGGAGATCATTGACGAGGGCGATCTGGGCGAGCCGTTCTTCGGCGTGGTAGTGGTCGTGGGAGATGAGTTCGCGCGCATGAACGACCCGGAGAGCTGGAAGGGGGAGTGGAAGCAGGCCGGCGGCGGGGCGCTGTTCGATACGGGCTACCACGCCATCTACATGCTCCAGCACTTCCTGGGCGAGGCAACGGCCGTCACCGCCTCCACTCGGCGATGCATAGTGGAACCGGAGAACAAGGCCGACGACTGCGCGGTGGCCAGCCTGGAGATGGGCCCCAAGCGCCAGGGCAGCATCTCCATCACGTATTCAGCCACCGGCACCCCCTGGGCCGAGACGCGCCTACTCGTGGGCACGAAGGGGTCGCTTCAGATCGTGGACGCCGATGAGGAGGTGGGGCCGCTGTCGGGCTTCTACGAGAAGGAGTTCATCCCCCTCCCCGTCCACAATCCCCCCGACCTGCACTCCTACTCCATCCGGCAGACCATCTGCCACTTCCTGGACTGCGTGCACAGCGGCGAAGAACCCGACATCACCCTCGATGAGGCCCGCTCCGCCCTGGCCACTGCCATCGCCTGCTACGAGTCGGCGCGGAGGGGGAGGAGGGTGGAGGTGGCTGGTTAGTCTGCGACGAGACCCGGCCGCATCCACAGGATACTGCCATGCCGCTAGTCTTTTGCGACGAGAGCGACACAGTGGCGGTCGTTGTGCGCAATGTGTTCGTATATGCGTGCCTGCGCATGGACTACGCCACTTACGAAGCTCTGGAGCGCGCCTTCCTAGTCCTCAAACGTGACACGGGGATTGCCGAGGGTCGAGAGGTCAAGTGGGCGGCAGACAGGACGTTTCGGACGCCTTTCCTGAGGCTCATAGCGGAGTATCCAGTGGGGCTCTTCTATTACGTAGTGGCTGACAAGGCAGGCTTCTCACGAGCCGAGCGTTATCGGCGGAAGGTACTGCAGGCTGCCTTCCGAAGCCTGTGTGGCGCGGGCGAGCCGGTGCCGTTGCTGGTGCTGGACGCCCGAAGCCGAAAGCAAGACCGGGAAGAGGCACAGGTCTTGGAGTACCTCCGGAAGGCGGAGGGACTCCCGGTCCCCGCTTACGCCTTCCTGCCATCAGACCGCGTCATCGGTCTTCAGCTGGCCGACCTGGTAGCCGGAGCGCTACGGACTTATGAGGCCGAGGGTGAACAGGAGGCGTATTCCGTCATCCAGAAGCTGGTGAGAAGCCGAGTGGTAGTCAGCCCACCATAAGAACGCGGGGGCCACACCCATCCGGGTGGTCACCCCCGCGTACTACACTTAGACTACACCGACACCCCACAGTGTGAGTATACCTCATCAGGCGCAGATGTCAACAAGTTCCTCGGCTGCTCGCGTCCTGCTTCCTAAGTCCTCCCATGCAGACTGAGCCTGGATCGTAGGCCCACCCGCGTTCCCCGCAGACAAGCGGGCGCGTGGCCTTGCAGACCCATCCATGATCGACCCCTACAGCCCGAGATCAACCTCCAGCTTGGCTTCAGCCTGCGAGGGGCGGGCATAGAGGGGCTTGAGGGAGAAGAGGTCGTCGGGGCCCTCGGTCTGCAAGCGGAGGGCTGCCAGGCGGGCCAGGTCGGAGGCCTTCGGCGTGGGGTCGGAGTCCGCCACGGTCAGCGCCGCGCCGGCGGGCGCAGCCTCAGCGCACATTCCCGCCGCGTCGCCGCAGAGCAACGCCTGCTGGGCCTTCCCCGCGGCCGCTTTGCAGGCACGCTGCGTCGCCTCTGCGGGCGAGAGCACCTCGCATGGCCTGACCTCCTCGAAGCCGCCGTCATCGCGGGCCCGCAGGAGAGTCGCGTAGACCTCGTTCGCCCGCGCACGAGTCGCCACCAGGATCAGTCGCCCCGCCGCCGGCTGTGCCCCACGGGCGATGACCTGGTGGGTGGGCACTCCCACGATGGGCAGGCCGCGCGCGTGGGCCAGGCATTTGGCCGTGGCTACGCCGATGCGCAGGCTGGTGAAGGACCCCGGCCCCAGGGACACGGCGAGAGCGCGGAGATCGTCGAGGGTTGCCGAGGCCTCCTGGAGGGCCTCGTCGAGGCGGCCCATGAGGGTCTGAGAGAGCTGCTGCCGGCTGGGGAAGTTGACCTCTGTCTTGAGCGCGCCAGAGCTGCCGTCCAATAGCGCCACGCTGCTGGTGTCCGCTGAGGTCTCGAGGGCGAGGATCATTGCATCTGCATCAGTTCGCGCACGACCTGCTCCGGGCGCTCCCCTCTGCCAGAGAAGCAGAGGTCGCGATGGTCGTTCCTGAAGTCAATGCTGAGCTCCAGCCAGTCGGCGGGCAGGGCGTCGGCCACCCGCTCCACCCACTCGACGACCACCACGCTGCTGCCATCGAAGATGTCCTCGCCGACGGCGTCCATCAGCTCCTGACCCGAGGACAGGCGATAGGCGTCCAGGTGGTGCAGCGTGGTCGCGCCCTCGTGGGCACTGTGCATGACGAAGGTGGGGCTGACCACGTGCCCCTCGATGCCCAGGCCACGCGCCAATCCCTGCACGAAGCAGGTCTTGCCCGCGCCCAGGGGGCCAAACAGCCCGACGACGTCTCCGCCGACGAGCAGGGCGCCCAGCCTCTCGCCCCATGCGGCGGTCTGCTGCGGCGAGGTGGTGTGGCACGAGAACAGCGGCAGCGCCTCTGCCTCGGCTACGTACTCGTCCGCGTGAGCCAGAATGCGCTCGGCCCACGACTGAGCGTCCGAGGCCTGCCTCTCGGTGATAGTGCCCTGGCGGCGGCCAGCCTGTAGCTCCTCCTCGTCCAGCACCGTAGTGGCGCCATCCGGCCCTCGCCAGACGTCCAGCGCCAGGTCGAGATAGGCAACCGAGGCCGGCGTGATGGCTAGATCAGTGCACATGTGAAACAAGTGCCCGAGCAGGTCGCCCTCGCGAGTCTCCATCCGCCAGAGGACAAAGCCCAGGCCCGCACGGTAATGAGCCACGGTTCTGGCGCCGGGCGGAATGGTCAGCACGTCCGTGCCACGCTGTAGCTCGTAGGGCTCGCTGCTGCGGTACTCGAGCACCACACGCTGCGGAGACCAATGCAGCGCGCGACACGTGTACTGCTCGGTGGGCTTGTTGAGGTGACGCTTAACCTCGAGGAATGGCATGGCGCACCAATTCCTGCATATCCGCGCTCACACCTGCCGCGGCAGGGATTGCCACCTTGGCGGAGAAGCACACCGCATCCGGGTGCGTGGCCAGGGGTGAGCGATATGAGGCGTGCGATGCTGTGCCTGCTTCTCCCTCCGCTGCTGGCTGCCCTGCCGGCCGCAGCCGAGGTTAGGAATATCCGGGTTACCACGGACAGGACGGTGGACAGCTGGGACTGCCAGTCCATAGTGGAGAGCCTGAGCAAGTTCGGCATGTCCGACGAGGAGAGGTGCATCGCCCTGTGGGAGTACGTGTTCCGCAGCATGTTCCACCATCAGACTCCCAAGGACTTCGGCCCTGGGGAGGAGGGTCGGCCGTACACGCTGGACGCCATCAAGCTCCTCAACGTGTATGGGTTCTCGCTGTGCACCCCGTATGCGGTGACGCTGGGGTCCCTGTTCGAGGCGGCGGGCTTCCCGGCCGAGGTGGTACACTTCGCCAACGGCGGGCACACCATCGTCCAGGTGCAATACGATGGATCGTGGCACGCCTTCGACCCCATGATGGGCTGGTTCGTCTACACCAAGGAGCCCCGCAAGATCGCCAGCCTGGAGGACATCAAACGCGACCCCTCCATCATGCTGGACGCGGCCAGGGAGGGCCGAGCCAGCACGCCGTTCGTGCCCTGCGGCGACGAGCCCAAGTGGCTGGCAGAGGGGGCGGAGACCTGGAAGTCCTACGGCCCCAACAGCGTCAACAAGCCCCGCCACACCATGGACTACTCGCTGCGGCCAGGGGAGACGCTGACGCGCCAATGGGACAACGAGGGCGTGTACTGGTCTCCGCGCACCCCCGCCGACCGCCTGCCGGTGCATTCATGCCCCCTGCGCCGGGACCAGGCCTGCCCGCAATTCGCCCTCTACTGGCAGCCCTACGTGAAGGAGCTGGGCGGGCGGCCGGTGTGCCGCTACTGGAGCACCAGCCGCCTGGAATACGAGCCGAACCTGGAGGGCGAGTCATTCCTACAGGGAGTGGTGAGACACAACAACCTCGCCTACAAGGCCCAGGACGGCAAGGACCCGGCGCTGCGTCCTGCCCAGGCGGGCCAGCCAGCCTCCGTCGTGTTCTCAGTCGCCAGCCAGTACTGCCTGGCCGACGTGACGCTGGAGGTCACCACGGTCCGGGGCGATGACGACACCATCGCCGTCTCCGTCTCCACCGATGGTGGTACCACCTGGCGCGCGCTGGGGAAGGTAGAGGACACGGGCGAGAAGCAGCTCAAGCAGAAGCTGACCTCGCTGGTGGGCGGTCACTACGGCTACTGGGTGCGCTTCGATATGCAGGCGCAGGGAGCGACCACGGACGTCGGCCTGAGCAGGCTGAAGTTCGTCAACATCCTCATGGCCAACATGTACAGCTTCCCCAGCCTGGTGGCGGGGGACAATCACGTCACGGTCCGACTGGACGACCCGGAGCAACTGGCCCAGGACAAGGTCACTGTCGAGTATGCCTGGTACGAGGGAGACGCGGTGAGGACCGATCGCCAAGAGATAAGCGAGAGCCCCTATCAGTACGCGGTGGACGTTCCCGGCGACGGGCCTCCCAAGATGAAGCACCTACTCATCAGCGTGACCGAGAGATAGCAGCCGCCGGTGCGGAAGTGAGGCCTCACCCCAGCCCTTCGACGGCCTTGCGCGCCTGGGCCACCTTGGGCCACATGCGCCAGCCCTGCGGCGCCTCCAGCACCACCTGTTCGATGGCCTGGGCGTAGACCTGGAGCGCCTCCCCGTCGTCCTCAGGGAACTCAAGCGGACGGACGTGGAGCGTGTGAGTCTGGTCGGCATTGCGGCGGGGGTAGAACAGGAACACTGAGGCTCCCGACAGCCGCGCCATCTTCGCCGGGCCGGGGTTCAGGCGGACCTGGAGCCCCAGCATGTTCACGGGCACACCTTGGGGCGTGGGGGCGTCGGCCGCGATGGCGATGCCGCCGCCGCGCCGGAGGTAGCGGACGAGACGATGCGGCTCGCCCACGTACATGGCACGGTCCGGGTCCAGGTTCGCCTCCGCCATGTTGCGGGAGAGCACCCTCCGCCAGAGCCAACTGCGCGGGGGGTCGGGCTTGAAGATCAGCTCACGGATGCGGTACCCACGCGCCCAGAAGGCGCTCTGCGGGATCAGGCGAGTGCCGTAGTGCGCCGTGGCCATGATCAGCCCGCGCCCGTTGGCCACAGCATCGTCGAGGGCCTCCAGGCCCTCGATGTGGGCGAGCTCTGCCAGGCGCTCCCAGGGGAGGATGTTGTGCACGGACGACTCGACACCCAGTCGCCCCTGCTCCAGGAACCACTCTCGAGCCATCCGGTCGGCCCGGGCTCCGTCCGGCTCAATGCCATAGGCGTGGGCCATGACTCTGCGCAGGGCGCGGACGCGGCCGGGGTGGAAGGCCATGCGCAGGCGCCCCAGGGCCGGGCCCAGCAGGGCCACGACGCGCTGCGGGCTCATAAACAGCAGGAGCAGGCGCACCAGGAACCATCGGGGTAGTCTGCTGAGTTCTCGCCAGAGGAAGAGCCTAGACATGGGCTCGATCTTGGGTGGCCGCGGTTGACCAGTCCTAGGCCGACACCAGGTTGCGCAGCTTGTCGCAGCCTTCGCGGGCCACGCCTGCGGCTGGCTGCGCCCAGTAGCCGGGGTTGAATAGCTCCAAGGACAGGAAGCCCTCGTAACCGACCTCCCCCAGAAGGTCGAGCATCTCTCGCAGTGGGAAGTCGCCGTCCCCGGCGTGCACACGATCGGCGTCGGTGCGGTCGGGCTTGCCGGGGCAGTCGTTGATGTGCACCATGGCGACCATCTTGCCAGCTTCAGCGATATCGCGTAGTTGGGACCCGCCCACGATGAAGTGGAAGGTATCCAGCAGTATGCCGCCATTGGGCCTGTCGGCCCTGGCCACGACCTCCGCCGCCGATGTCAGGGTGCGCACCGTCTGAGCGCCCGCCAGGAACTCCAGCGCGGGCACGACATCATAGTCGGCCGCCGCGTCGCAGAGCTCGGCGTAGTCGGCCGCCGCCTCGTCCAGGGGGCCCTCCGCGCCCGAGGCGCAGGCGATGACGCACCCGCAGCCGACCGCCCGTGCCTGCTGGAACTGGCGCCGACACTGGGCCAGGGCCGTCTGCTTCTGCTGGTCGTCCACGAACATCCAGCCCCCAACGAAGCACATCTCCGGCACAACCAGGCCGGCCTCATCGAGCCAGCCGCGCACCTGGGATAGCTCGCCCCCGGCGTTCTCGTGGTCCGTCAGTTCGCTGCTCCACAGCCCTATCCCGGTGAAGCCGGCGGCAGCGGCGACCTCGATCTTGCGCTTGAGGTCGGCCTCCTGCTTGATGGTGATGGTGTTGAGCGCCAGGTGTTGAGGCATGCCTGCCTTCCACTCTGGTGACATTCTGTAGCCAAGAGCAGCCACCCTAGGGTGCCACGGAGGCCGGCGGCTGTTCCGTCGCGCCGTCCGGCGCCGGGGGCGGTCCCTCGGCGGCCTCCTCGGGCGGCTTCGTGCCGACCCGCACTACCTCAGCCTGCGGCCGGTAGGTGTCGGTGTGCAGGCCCTCTCTGGCGACCTCTTCGCCGTCCTTCTTGACCACGCGAGTCACGGTCACGCGATAGCCCTTGCGCCCCTTCTTCTCGACCTCGCGCTGCCCCTCTGCCAGCTCCGGGTCCTCGGTCTCCTTGGTCTCGAAGGGTAGCACGCTGACGCCACTGCGCAGAATCTCCACGTCGTAGTCGTCCTCGTGGTAGCCCAGGAACTTGACCGTGAGACTACCCTTCTCGGCGGTGGCCAGCACCAATATGGGGTGAGTGAGCGAGTTGCGGAACTTGAGGTCAATCTGCCCGTAGAAGACGGTCGCGTCGCGGCCGATGGGCACGTAGTGCACGGGCATGGAGTGATGGCTGCGCTGGAGCATCTCCATGTTGGCGAGCAGCGCGGCGTTGTAGACGGTGGTGGAGATCTGGCAAACGCCCCCGCCGCTGGAGGAGGAGATCTCGCCAGCGATGAAAGTCACCGCCTCCTTGTAGCCAAACTCGGGCTGGCGCGGCCCGAGCACCTCGTTGAGGCTGAACTCCTCCCCGGGCTTGACCAGCGTGCGGTCGAGGGCCTTGACGGCCAGCTCGATGTTGTGCGAGCGGTTCCTCTGGCCGGTGTTATAGTGGGTGGTGTAGGAGGCGAGCACGGTGTCGAAGTGCTCCAGATCGTCCACGGTGATGGCCGGCTCCTGCTCCTCGACTACCAGAGCCGCCTGCGCGACGGTCGGGTCCTGTAGCGCCGTCACCAGCGCCTGCTTGCTCTGCTCCAGGTCCAGCCGCCGGCCCTTCTTGCCGGGGATCGGCGTGACCTTATCCCCCTCCACCTCAACGGTGGCGTTCTGTGGCTGTCGGTCAACCAACTGGGTCAGCTCCACCAACCGCTCAGTCAACCTCGTCTCATCAATGGCGCATTCCACGCGGATGTCGTGGTTTCTGCGCCAGGTGCGCAGTCGCTCCTTGGTGCGCTCCAGCAGGCCGCCGCGCCGCCCCACTTGCATGGCTCGGCCGGCCGCCTCCTCCAGCAGGAGCTTGCTGCCCAGCTCCTGCGGGGATAGCAGCCACTTGTCTGGGCTCGCGGTCAGGGCGATCTCCTGGGGCAGATGACGCACCCACTGTTCCATGACCCGGCTGACGGCCTCGGCCTCGCTGAGCCCCTCGACCGAGACGCCCTGGATGGTGACGTTCCGCGCGATGCGGTCCGGCTGCGCGAACTGGCTGGCGCCGATGCCGACCCCCAAGGCCGCCAGGGCCAAGAGCCCGATCAGGCCGCCCGTGAGGGCGGCCAGCTTCCTTCGCCTGCGTAGGGATTGCTCCGACATAGGTGAATCGCCTGAGGGGATTGCCAGTTGGCGCACGCGGCTGGGCGGCTCAGGCTCTAGCGTACGCCGGCCGTGGTCCGCTCGGCTATCTGCTCCTCCAGGTCGCGCACGTGCTGCTGGAGCTCCCGCAGTCGGCCCTCCATGGACGAGAGCCGCTCAATGGCCTTCTGGTCCAGCTCGTGCTGGAGCTTCATCTTGCTCAACTCATCTTGCAGGGCGTCTCTGGCAGCAACGACCTCCTCCAGGGTTTGGGCGAAGTTGCCCTCGGCAGCCTCGAGCTGCCGCGTCTTGACGGTGAGGCTGCGCACCACGTCCAGCAGGCACTCCAGGGCCACTTCGTCCGGGGCCGGGAGTTGGTCGTGGCGGAAGTCGTAGACGCGCTTGCCCTCCCGCCGGACCACGCGCGCCTTCACGCCCACCACGGTGCAGTTGGGCGGCACGGAGTCGAGCACAACGGCCCCGGCGCCGACGACCGAGTTCTCGCCGATGGTGATGGAGCCCAGAATCTGGGCGTGGGCGGCGATGGTGACGTTATCCTCGAGGGTCGGGTGGCGCTTGCCCGTCTCCTTGCCCGTCCCACCCAGGGTGACGCCGTGGAAGAGGTTGCAGTTGTCGCCGATCTCGGCGGTCTCGCCGATCACCAAGCCGGCGCCGTGGTCAATGAAGAGCCCCTCTCCGATCCGCGCCCCCGGGTGGATCTCTATGAGGGTAAACCAGCGCACCACCTGGGATAGGAAGCGCGCCAGCGTCTTCAGCCGGTGGTTCCAGAGCCAGTGGATCAGGCGATGGGCCACCACGGCGTGCACGCCCGGGTAGCACAGCAGGATCTCCAGCACGCCGCGAGCGGCCGGATCGCGCTCCTTCACTGCCCGTATCTGCCTTCTGACGCTCCTGAACATCTCGCCCCACTCCCCCGCGGCCACTACGGCGGGCCGGCGGTGGATGAGCATTCTATGCCCGTAGGCGCCCCTTGTCAAGGTAGTGGGCCGCGCGCCGGGCGCCAGGTCGCGTGTCGGCCTTCATGGCGAGCTCGGAGACGGTCGTACGGCGACGGCAGCGCCCCTCAATCGCTGCAACAGGAGGGCTCCGTGGCGCAGCCGCAGGCCGCGCCGATCCCGCGGGCCGTCCCCATCAGCACGGCGGTCGCGCAGCCTACGCCCGGGTTGACCGACAGAGCCTGCGCCGGGCAGTTGCGGGCGCACGCTCCACACTCCATGCAGGCGTCGCGGTCCACGATCCTGGCCGTCGGATTCTCGACCACGAAAACGCCGTGCGGGCACACTTCGGCGCACAGCCCGCACCCAGTGCACTTCTCAGCATCGAGTTCCAGGGTCACGACGTCTCGAAGATACCGCAGCTCACCCATATCTGTTCCCTTCCCTGACCGCTGGGGCACCCAGGTGTCGCAGGGGGCCCTTCATCATACGAACCGGCCGATCAGCCACAGCGCCGTGCCCAGGACTGCGGAGGCCTTCTGCATGGGCAGGGCCAGTGCCAGCTCCCGCTGCACGCCGGACAGGGATGTGTAGGTCGAGGCGCCGGTGAAGTTCATGGCCAGAAAGCTGGCGACCACGCCCACGATGAAGAGCCAGGCCAGGGGCGTTAGGCCGTCGTCGAACAGGCCGGGATCGGCCCAGGCATAGGCCAGGACGGCCACCCCCAGGACCAGGCCGACCCACGCGCCTTTGATGGAGAAGGCGCGTCCCGGCAGCCACGGCAGCAGAATCGGCGGAAGCACCACGCCGGCGAGCCACGCACCGAGGATGAACACGACCGTTCGCGGCCCGTCACTGAGGAGGCGGCCCCACGAATAGACGTCCCGGCCCAGCCCCGAGAGGAGGAAGAAGCCCACTGCGACCAACAGCGCGTACTTGGCCGACATGACCAACTCCACCGGGATCAACACGACGCGATCGCGCAGCGGGAAGCGCACGCGGCGCATCTCGGGCGTTGCCTTCATGCCCGCCGCCAGAAACGCCGGCAGGTCCTCGGCCCGGACGGGCCCGTAGGCGACCCGGAAGCCGCTGCGCCGGCGGACCTCGCGTGCGCTGACGCCGGGGGCGCCCAACTGCGGCACGACCAGCTTCCGGTGCGAGACAACGTCCGCGAGCTTGACGGCCTCGGCGCGCCTCACGATCTCGTCCGTCCCGAACGTGCCCTTGCCGGCCGCGCACCACACGTTGATGCCGTCGGTGTCCAGGACCAGCACCCACGCGTCCAGGCCGCCCAGTTGCGAGCGCAGCCGGTCGAAGCTCAGCTTGTAGTTGGCCGAGACCAGGACGGGGGACTCCGGCGTGGGGCTGCCGACGGCGTACAATCCCGGCGGCACCGTGTAGCGCATGCGCCCCATGGCCCACCGCACCTTCCACGCGCCCCATTGGTCGGCGAGGGTCAGCGTCGTGGCCACGCGTGGAACCTCGCCTACCGAAGTGCTCACGGCCCCGTCAATCCAGTGCGGCTTCGTCTCCGCCTGATCGTCCATGAGTTAGCTCCCACGACTGTGTCTACCTACTCCGAACGGGCCGCCGTGGCCGACGCACGGCCCGGCTCAGCGAAGAACTCAGCCAGGGCGCGCAGGATCTCGGGATCCACCCAGCACTCCACGTTCTGCCCGCGCCTCTGCATTTGTATCAGGCCCGCCTGCCGGAGCTCCTTGATGTGATGCGAGACAGTCGAGGGCCCGACCTCCAGGTCCTGGCCCAGCTCCCCCACGCAGGCCCGCGCCTCCGCGTCCGTCATGCGCACCCCGCCGGGCGCGCAGCAGCACGAAGCCAGGCGTAGGAATATGCGCAGGCGGTTGGGGTTGGAGAGCGCCCTGAACATCGCCGCGAGCGGCTCAAGACTTTCTATTCGAGAGTTTGACATGTCTCGAAGTATATCGCGGCCGGGGCCCTCTTGTCAAGCCCTTTGTGCCCGCTCTTATCATCAGCCGTTCGGGAACCCATGCCAGCCGCGGCTCGTCCAAGAAGGCAGCTTGACAACGCTGACCTGCGGCCGTACAATCCCTGCGCAGGTGCACAGTGTCGGGAGAGGGCCATGGACTTCCTGGCGCCGTTGATCCAACAACTCGGCTTCGGCGGCCTGACGGGGGCGGTGGCCGGCTACGCCGCCAAGAAGCTCACCAAGCTGGCGGCCATCCTCCTGGGCGTCCTCTTCATCGTTCTCCAACTCCTGGCCTACAAGAACTTCGTGACCATCAACTGGGGCGAGATGGGCAGTGCCGCCAGCCCGCATCTGGCCGAGGGCGGACGAACCGTGCTGGGCGGCATCTGGCGCATCCTCACCCACAACCTCCCCTTCGGCGCCGCTTTCGCCACCGGGTTCCTCCTCGGTTTCAAGAGGGGCTAGACCAGCCCACGTCCGTGAGGGCATTGCAGGCGTTTCGGCAGCCCTTCGGCTTGCGGACCGACAGGTCCGCCGCTCAGGACAGGCAAGCTGCCGAAACACTGAATAGCTTGACGTCGCCAGGGGGATGCGCCATGCGCTCGCTCTGCCTGCTTGTCTTGGTGGTCGTCGCCTGCGTGCCGGCGCGCGCCGCCGGCCGAGCGTGGGACGACTACCGGGCCACGATGTGGATTGACAACCTCCCGGAGGACGCGGCCAAGGCCAAGCTGTACTTCCAGCGCCTGCGGGAGATGGGCTGCAACGCGGGCATGTGCTACCCGGGGCGCGACCCGCAGCCGTACGCCGACAACGACTTCCCCTTCTACGTGGAGAACCTGACCCTGGGCCTGTACATCAAAGGCGACCGCGGCTGGGATCAGGCTCACGGAGGATACTCACAGACGCGGGACAAGAAGCACTTCCTGCGCCACCCGTGCCTCAACGACCCCGACTACCGCCGACAGCAGCGCGAGCGCGTGCGGGAACTCGTGGAGCGCTACCGACCCTTTGAGCCGTGGGCCTACTGCATCCGCGACGAACCCTCGGTGACCACCAGCGCCAACCCCTTCGACTTCGACCTGGGCCCCATCTGCATGGCCAAGTTCAGGGAGTGGCTCAAAGGGCAGTATGAGAGCCTGGAGGCGCTGAACGAACAGTGGGAGACCGACTTCGGCGATTGGGACGAGGTGGTGCCGCTGACCACCGACGAGATGAAGGCGCGGGAGCGGCAGGGCAGCGAGAACTACAGTTCGTGGTGCGATCACCGCACCTTCATGGACATCACCTTCGCCGAGGCGGTGGACGAGTTCCGCAGGTACGTCCACGAATTCGACCCGGACGGCATCGCGGGCCTGGAGGGCCTCCAGATGCCGCATGCCTTCGGCGGCTACGACCTCTGGCGCCTGAGCCAGGTGCAGGACTGGATGGAGCCGTACGACATCGGCAACTCGCGGGAGATCTTCCGCTCCTTCGCCCCCGACAAGCCCATCGTCTCCACCACCTTCAGGGCCGACGCACGCAAGTTGAGCCGCAAGCTGTGGAACCTGCTGCTGCACGGCGATCGCGGCACCATCGTCTGGCACGGTCGGGACACCATAGACACCGGCCAGCCCGACCTGCCGCTGACGCAGTATGCCCAAGACCTCAGCGGGCCCTTCAAGGAGCTGACCGGCGGCATCGGGATGCTGCTCATCAACGCCGAGCGCCAGACCGACCCCATCGCCATCCACTACTCGCAGCCCAGCATTCAGGTGGACTGGATGCTGGAGACGCGGGTGGACGGCGCCACGTGGATTCGCCGGTTCTCGAGCTGGGAGGCCAGCCACAACGAGAAGGCCATGGTGCGCAACAGCGTGTGCAAGGCCATTGAGGACCTGGGCTTGCAGTACGAGTTCATCGCCTCGCCTCAGATCGAGCAGGGCGAGCTGCAAGCCAAGGGCTACCGGCTGCTGTTCCTGCTGCGGTCGCTCGCATTGTCGGAGAAGGAGGCCGAGGCGATCCGGCAGTTCGTCCAGGAGGGCGGAATCGTGGTGGCCGACGGCATGTGCGGGCTGTTCGACGAACACGGCAGGCGGCTGGAGGGCGGGCGGCTGGACGACCTGTTCGGCATCCGGCAGGGGAAGATCATACTGGGATCCCAGCCGCTCGCGGGCGATGGGCCTCCGCTGCCAGTGCTGAAGAACGAGGTCGAGGTGGCGGGCCGCTTTGGCGCGCGTCCGTACCTCATCGAGCGGGAGGTCGGCAAGGGTCGGGCCATCTTCCTGAACCTGGACCTGTCGCACTACGAGAAGATGCGCCTGCACCCCCCGCAGGGCAAGCCCGTGCGGGAGCTGTTCGCGGGGTGGACCGAGAATGCCGGCTTGGAGGGACCGTACCTGCTACAGGGCGAGGAAGCTGATAGGCCGGCCGTGGGCATCGAGGTGCACCGCTTCAAGAGCGGCGACATCACCTACGTAGCCCTGATGCGCAACCCACAGCAGAACGGCCGCGCCGAGCGCCTCAAGCCCGACGAGGAGAACGTGTCGCTGGAGTGGCCGCTCCCGCTGAGCTTCAGCTTTCAGCAGAACCCCCAGCAGAAGCTGTTCATCTACGATGTCCGCAACGGCCGCAAGTCGTCTCACCCCGGCGGCCGATTCACGTCCATGTCCCTCACGCTCGAGCCGTGGTCGCCAGTGATCCTGGCCTTGGCGCCCTACGAGGTGACCGCCGTCAACCTCGATGCGCCGCCGTCCGTCGAGCGCGGCGGGGCGGCAGACCTGCGGCTCAGCCTGCAGACACGCCGACGGGCGGGCACGCACGTGCTGCGCCTGTCGGTGAGGCATCCGGACGGCAGTGAGGACGCCGTCAAGTCGACGAACCTCCTGGCCCAGGGCGGCCGCGCGGTGTGCTCGGTCTCCTTTGCCCCAGACGACCCCACCGGTCGCTGGCAGTTCTCGGTGCGGGACGTGATGAGCGGCAAGCTGGCCAATGCCACCATAGGAGTCAAGTAGGGGCGACGCGGGCGCCGCCCTACGAGTGGTACGGCCCCCTGTCATTCTGAGCCACAGGCGAGGAATCTCGCACGAGACCCTTCGTTTCGCTCAGGGTGGCATCGTTATGGCGGCGGCACGCCGCCCGTACAAGGCCCTCGGGCGCTAGCGAATGCGCACCTCCTTGCCCTTCTCCGCCGATTCGTAGATGCCGTTGAGGATCTTCTGGGTGATGATGGCCTGCTCGCCGGGCACGGGCGAGGGCAGGTCCTTGCGGATGGCCTCCACGAAGCAGCGGATCTCCTCGGCGTGGCTCTGGACCTCGCCCACGAACTGCGGCGTGCCGTTGATGATGTTGTCGTAGTTCTCCTCCACGAAGGTGAGCGGGCTGGAGCAGAGGCCGCCCTTGCTGCCGCAGATCATGGTGCGCTGTTCCTCGTGGGGGATGTTGAGGGCGAAGCTGGCCTCGATCATGATGGTGGCCCCGTTCTTCATCCTCACCAGGCCCGAGGCCAGGTCCTCCACCGTGTACTTCTTGGGGTCCCACTGGCCCATGCCGCCCACGCCCTTGCGCGTGCCGATCTTGGTGTAGGTGACGCCCGAGACGTAGGCCGGCTCGGGGAAGCCCATCAGCCACAGGGTCAGGTCCAGAATGTGCACGCCGATGTCAATCATGGGCCCGCCGCCCTGGAGCTCCTTGTTGGTGAACACGCCCCAGCCGGGAATGCCGCGGCGTCGCAGGGCGGCGGCGCGGGCATAGTAGACCTCTCCCAGGCCCCCGCCGTCCACGAACCTCTTCATGGCCTGGGCGTCGCCGCTGAAGCGCGCGTTCTGAGCCACCATCAGCTTGCGCCTGGCCTTCTTGGCCGCCGCGTTCATGGCCTTGCACTCGGCCACGCTCATGGCCATGGGCTTCTCGACGATGACGTGCGCGCCGGCTCTCAGGCCGGCGATGGTGGGCCCCTTGTGGAAGGCGTTGGGCGTGCACACGTCCACGATGTCGAGCTGCTCCTGGCGCAGCATCTGCCGGTAGTCGCTGTATACTCTGGGCACGTCGAACCTGGCCGCCGCCTCCTTGGCCACGGACTTCTTGATGTCGCAGACCGCCACGACGTCAACCCCGTCGCTCTTCAGGCGCTGCCAGCCGGGCAGATGCGTGCCCTGAGCAATCCCCCCCGAGCCGATGATGCCGACCTTCAGCTTGCCCGTCCTCTTCGGCATGATAGAACTCCCTTCGCAGATGGCGGAAACAGTGGCGCGGGCTCAGGCCCGCGTTACGAACTGACGCGGGGGACAGCGGCTACTCGACGATCACCTCGTCCTGGGGATCCCAGGCCGGGATGCCCACGATCACCGCGCGGAAGTCGCCCCAGCCGCGATGGGCGATGCCCTCGGGGATGAAGACTGCCAGCCCGGGCCTCAGCTCCACTACTTCGCCGTCCAACTCCAGTTTCCCCTCGCCCTCGAGGATGTAGTAGTACTCCGAGCAGCGCTCGTGGTAGTGCTTCTGCGAATCCATGATGTGGGTGACGTGGATGTTGCTGACCTCGGTGTCGTCGCGCGTGATGATGCGCCAACTGGACCCGCACGGGCAGGGCACGGGCTCCACGTCGTCAATGTGCCGAGCGATCCAGGTCTTCTGCTTCACCGACATGACGGCCTCTCTCCTCCCGCGCGACCGACCCAGCTACGGAACCCGGAACGTCGCCTCGGACGACTCCAAGGCGGGCCCCCGCCAGACCTTCAGATGCTCGTCTTGCTCGATCGCGATGGCGAACCGATCATCGTCGAATGGCGGGAGTAGCTGAGCGCGGATGCGGTACTCTCCCGCGGCGATCTCGTCGCTGACAGCCCAAGGATGCTCCTTCACGGCGATCAGCCAGTCGGGCTGAAGGGTCACAAAGTCGGCCCGGCGCTCGTTTCGCAGTTCATACTCGTCTGTGTAGTGCTCGAGATCCGTCAGCAATTCTCCATCCGGTCTCGCGAGGATCAGTCGCCAGAGGTCAGGATACAGGCAGACGGTCACATCCTCGCTTCCGCAGTTCTTGAGGTAGACAGTGAACCAGTGCTCACCAGGCTCCGTGATCGTCGGCGGACAGCTGAGCGCTATGGCGAGGCCGTCTACGGGCTCGGAGTAGGCGACATCGCCGGCCCCGGCCGCGTCGGCTTCAGAAGATGGAGTCCTGCCGTTGCCTTGGCGCTCGGCAGGGCGTGCCGCCCGGCACGAGCAGATAAGTGAGCATCCCGCCACCATGCTGGCCATCGCCAGCCATACCGCCCCGCGCATGTTCCACATCGCCCTTCACCTCCGCGCTCAAGTCCTGCCGGCGCCCGGCTTGCGCTCACTCGGTAACGACCACGGGCGGCGGCAGCTCTCTCTCGATCCCGTCCAGGCAGTAGCCGAAGCCGGGCCCTTCGATCGTGGCCAGGTTGACCTCTCCGCTGC
>JBHIEF010000046.1:0-23399 GCA_046760465.1 Armatimonadota bacterium
GCCCAGGGGCAGCGGCCGGGCACGGCCGAGACGTACCAGCGCATGCTCAGCGTGTATGCGGAGCTGTTTCAGGTGCACGTGCTGTTCTGCAATCGCGTGGGCTGCGAGGAGGGCGTTACCTTCTGGGGCGGAAGCGTGGTGGTCGGCCCGGATGGGCAGACCATCGCCCAGGCACCGTACCTGGAGGAGGCGCGGCTCACGGCGGAGATAGACCCGGGGCTGGTGCGCCGCGAGCGCGCGCGCACGCAACTGCTGAGCGAGGAGCGCATTGACCTGACCCTGCGGGAGCTCCAGCGCATCGCCCGCGAACGCTTTGGCACGGAGCCGACTACGCCATGAACGCGGCGCAGGACGACCCGCTGGCGATTGACACCGACCTGGTGCGCCGTCTGTTGACCGGCTTCGTGCGCAACGAGATCGGCAAGTTCGGCTTCGAGCGCGCCATCGTGGGGATGTCCGGCGGGGTGGACTCCACGCTGTCGGCCTTCGTGGGCGCCGAGGCGCTGGGCGCGGAGAACGTGGTGGGGTGCTTCATGCCCTACCGGAGCAGCAGCCCGGAGAGCCTGGCGGACGCGCAGGCGGCGGCGCAACAGCTCGGCATCGAGACCCTGACCGTGGACATCACGCCTCAGATTGACGCCTACTTCGAGCGGTTCCCGGACGCCAGCCGGATGCGGCGCGCCAACAAGATGGCGCGCGAGCGTATGACCATCCTCTACGATCACTCGGCCGCCCTGCACGCGATGGTGCTGGGGACCAGCAACAAGACCGAGAGCCTGCTGGGCTACACTACGCTGTGGGGCGACATGGCCTGCGGGGTCAACCCCCTGGGCGACCTGTATAAGACGCAGGTGCGGCAGTTGGCGCGAGCCATGGGCGTGCCCGAGCACATCGTGGCCAAGCAGCCGACGGCAGACCTGTGGCCGGGGCAGACCGACGAGGGGGAGCTGGGCTTCACCTATGAGGAGGTGGACAAGGTCCTGTTCGCGCTGGTGGACGAGCGGCGCAGCCCCGAGGAGGTCATCGCCGGCGGCTTCGACGAGGCCTTCGTGCGGCGGGTATGCGACATGGTGCGCGGGTCGCAGTACAAGCGGCGCATGCCGCTGGTGGCCAAGGTCAGCCGGCGCAGCATAGACCGCGACTTCCGCTACGCGCGCGATTGGGGCAGGTAGCAGCCATGCCGCCGGCCGACCGCGGCACCCTGTACCTGTGCGCCACCCCCATCGGCAACCTGGAGGACATCACGCTACGTGCGCTGCGTGTCCTGAAGGAAGTGGACCTGATCGCCGCCGAGGACACGCGCCGCACCCGCAAGCTGTGCTCCCGCTACGACATCCGCACGCCGCTCACCAGCTACCACGAACACAGCCCGCCGAGCAAGGCGCGACGGCTGCTGGAGGACCTGCGCGCCGGCAAGAGCATCGCCCTGGTGGCCGATGCCGGCCTGCCCGGAATATCCGACCCCGGCCACGAGCTGGTCGTGCAGGCCATCCAGGCGGACGTGCCCGTGGTGGTGGTGCCCGGGCCAAGCGTGGTGACCTCGGCGTTGGTGGTGTCGGGGCTGCCCACGCGCGCGTTCCGCTTCGAGGGCTTCCTGCCCCGCCGACGAGCAGAGCGACGCCCGGCTCTGGAGCGCCTGTGCCGAGAGACGGAAACGCTGGTCTTCTTCGAGGCGCCGCACCGGCTGCTGCACACGCTGGCGGACATGCTCGAATGCCTGGGCGACCGGCGCATCGCGGTCGTGCGTGAGCTGACGAAGGTCCACGAGCAGGTGGTGCGGTGCTCGATCTCCGAGGCGCTGGCGCATTTCCGGGAGCATCGCCCGCGAGGCGAATTCGCGCTGGTGGTGGCCGGGGCCGAGCCCGCGCCCGAGGCGGAGCCGGACCGCGCCGAAGTGGAAGCGGCCCTGAGCGAACTGCTGGCTCAGGGCCTGTCTACGCGGGACGCCGTGCGGCGAGTATCCGAGCTGTACGGGCTGCCCAGGCGTCACGTGTACGCCGTGGCGCACGGGCTGCGTGCCGGTGAGGACTGAGGCGACGCCGAATCGGGCCGTCGCGCTGGTCTGCTCTGCTTAACGGCTATCGCAGAACCGACGGGCTCGGTCGGCCGTCATTTTGAGCGACCTGCCTGCCCGGGTGCCGGCGGGGCAGGCTGGCAGGCAGCAGCGGACAATCTCGTGGTGGGCCTCACACGAGACCCTTCGCTTGGCGCACTGCTGCGCGGTCCGCAGCTCAGGGCGACATACTAGGGGTCCCAGCGTTGGCCCTTAGCCGCCCGGCTCTCCCCCTTCGCCCCCTCCGGCCGCGGCGGTCGTCCGAGCCTGCTCGTCGCGGTAGCGCATGAGCTCCTGGAGCAGTACCTCCCAGCGGCTGGTGATCTGGACGATAGGATCGGTCACGGTCTGGGCGCGGTAGATGCCGATCTCGCCGAGCTCGACATACTTGTCCGAGCCCTGGTTACTGAGAATGCGTATGCGCACGTACTTGGCCTCGGTGGACTGGAACTCGAAGTGCTGCGGGCCGGGGCGGTTGGCCAGGCGGAACTGCCCCATGCGCCGGTAGCCCGTGGTGGGCGTATCGGCGGTCACGTGCACCTCGAAGCGGTTGGCCCAGCGGCCCGAGAGGAATCCATCTACGGTGGCGGCGTCTATGACCACCTCGTTGATCAGCTTCGTCTCTCCCTCGCCAAAGCCGATGACGATGTCCTGAGCGACGCCCTCTCGAGGCGCCGTGGTGGAGCTCCAGCCGTAGCTGACGCCCTCCTGCTCGGCGGCGGTCCTGGTGATGTCCCAGACCTGCCCGTCCAGCAGGTTGGCGGCCGCCCACTCCTGGCCCCGCTCGCTGCTGGCAGAGATGATCCTGCCGCCATTGGCCGCCAGGGCGACGTTCAGGGGCGGCTCGCCCGGGCTGCCGCCGGCATGGGTCTGCGCGAAGGTGCGGGCGTTGGTATAGTCCTGAAGCTTGTCCAGCACGCCGGCGGCCTCCTCAATGATGACGTCCAGCTCGCCAGTGCCCACGATCGCCTCGTAGACCTCGAACTCGCCCATGGACACGCATTTGGGGGAGCCGTGGTTGGAGTTTATGCGCAGCTTCACGTAGCGGGCCTGCACCGGCGCGCGGAAGACGAAGGTCTGCTTTACCTCCTTCAGGGACACCAGGAAGTTGTCCACCGGGCGGTAGAGGCCATCGGCCGTGGTCTCCGAGACCAGGACCTCGATGTCGCGCACCCAACGGCGGGTCCATTTGGGGTCCGCGGAGACTGGGTCCACCACCACCTTGCCGATGAGCTTGGGCTTCTCCTCGGCGAAGGCGAACACGATCTCCTGAGGGTAGCTGTTGTCCTTGGAGGCCCAGCCGAATATCTGCCGCCCCAGGTCGTCCTTGGGGACGACCACGACGGTGTTGTCACCCTCTTTGACGTAGGTGATGTGGCGACCGTCAATGAGGTTGCGCGTCGCCCACTGCACGTCATCGAACTGGCTGGTGGCCTTGATGATCTTGCCGCCGTTGGCCGAGGCCACCAGGTTGACCGCGCCGAAGGTGACGGCTCGACAGGGCGCGGTGGCTGCGGCCGCCAACAGCACTATCGCCATCGTCGTGTATGTGGCTCTGGCTCGCGCTAACTGCATCGGAGTGCCTCCGTTACGCCGCCCTCACTCGGTGACGTCAGGCCCGGGCGCGAACTCCCGCTGCCCAACCCGTTCGCCGTCCACAATGACCTCGATCACCGTGCTGCCCTTGATGGGGATCTCTCGCTCGATCCTGTCTCCGGGGTTGGCCTCGGTGGACACGATCAGCCGCGGCCCCTGGCTGTCTTTCCTCCAGATCTGCACGCGCTGGTTCTTGCGCTCCCCGGCCAGGAGCACCTGAACCGTGATGCGACCTTCGTCGGGCTCGACGGGCTCGTAGCCGCTCTTGGGCTCGATGACCACCGTGGGCCGGCCGATGCCGGGCGGCTCCTCGTCGCCCTCCTCAACTGCGTTCATCTCCGGCGGTATGGCCGCGTCGGGCTCGGGGCCCAGGCTGACCACCAGGTGCACGGCCGTGCCGGCCTGGACTCTGGTGCCAGCATCTATCTCCTGACTTACCACGTGGTTCTCGGGCACGTCTGGGTCGTGCTGCCTCGTAGTCTTGCCGGGCACGACCTTGGCCTCTCGGAGCTTCTGTTCCGCCTGCTCCAGCGAGTCGCCCTCCACGGAGGGCACGATGACCAGGTCGCTTCCCTTGGCTAGGACAACATCCACGGCAGTATGTTCCTCGACGAAGACGCCCATCTCCGGGTTCTGGGCCGCAATGGTGCCGGGAGTGCGAGTTGAATCCTGCTCCTCCGTGATCGCTCCCAGCACGAGGTCGCGCCGGGCCAGCTCAGCCTCGGCCTCGGCGCGGCTGAGCCCCACGATGGAGGGCACCTGGACCTTCTTCACGGGCACGTTGGGATACATCACCCGGTAGAATCCGTAGGCGACGGCCGCCAGGACGAACAGGGCAGCCAGGAAGGCGCCGATTCCCAGCCAGACGGGAGTTCCCTCGTCGGTCGCGGCGGGGCGCACCACTCGCGCAGGGCGCACGGGGCGCTCAGCCTCGGCTGCGGTTCCCAGGGGCACGGTGGCCCACTGGTCTCGCTGCGGCTGAACCGGCGCGGTGGCGCCCTCCGGGGCGGGCAGTACGCCAGTCTGCTCCAGCTTCATGCCCGCTGCCAGCTTGCGTAGATCGGTCAGCATCTCGGCCCCGCTCTGGTAACGCCTCTGTGGGTCCCTGGCCAGGGCCTTCATGACCACGTACTCGGCTGAGGGGGTGACATTCGGGTTCAACGCCCTAGGCGGGCGCGGCCGCTCCTGCACGTGCTTGCCCGCGATCTCCTCGGGCGTATCCCCATCCAAGGGCACGCAGCCGGTGAGCGCCTCGTACAGGATAACGCCCAGCGAGTACAGGTCGGAGAGCACCGTGGCGGGCTTGCCCTGCGCCTGCTCGGGGGAGATGTAGTGGGCCGAGCCGACCACGAGGCCCTCGCGAATCCGCCCCGGGGCGCCCTGGGGGCAGGCGATGCCGAAGTCTGCCACCTTGGCCAGCCCCTCGCGCGTGAACAGGATGTTGTGGGGCTTGACGTCCCGGTGCACCACGCCCTGGTTATGGGCATAGGCCAGGCCCTCGCAGGTCTGGATGGCGACCTCCAGGGCCTTGTGCAGCGGCAGGGGCGCGTAGTCGCGCAGGATCTCCTTGAAGTTCGGCTCCGGCATGTACTCCATGACGATGTAGTAGACGCCATCGTCCACGCCCGTATCGTACACCTGCACGATGTGGGGATGCTGGAGCCTAGCGGCGGAGTGGGCCTCCCGGCGGAAGGCCTCGATGAAGTCCTGTTGGCGGGCGACCTCGGGCTTGAGGATCTTGACGGCGACGTCCCGGCCCAGGGAGACGTCCGTGGCCCGGTAGACTACGGCCATGCCGCCCCGGCCCAGCTCCTGCTGAAGCCGGTATCTGCCGCCGATTACGTCGCCCTGCATGGGTGCACTCCGCTAGCCGGCCAGGATCTTCTCGAGCACCAGGCGGGCCACTCGCGCCGCCTCGCCGCTGCCGTGGCCGGCCTGCTCCAACAAGACGGCCACGGCCGCCCGGGGCTGCTGGGCCGGCGCAAAGGCCACAAACCAGGCGTGATCGTGCCCGGTCTCGTTCTCGGCCGTGCCGGTCTTACCGGCCACCTCCACGCCGGGTATTCGCGCCTTCTTGCCCGTCCCCTCCCGCACCGCGCCGACCATCAGCGCCCGCAAGCGCCGCGCAGTGTCCTCGGACACGACCTGCTGAACCAACTGGGGCTCCACGGCGGCCACCAGGGCAGCATCGAGCGCCTTCACCCGCCGCACCAGGTGCGGCTGCATCAGCCGACCCCCGTTGGCCACGGTAGCCGCCACCACGCACATGGCCGTGGGCGTGACCACCACCTGGCCCTGCCCGAAGCTGGCCAGGACCAGGGCCTGCTGGTCGGCCTCGGAGAACCGCGGCAGGCGCCCCGCCTTTACGGGCACGCCTACGTCCAGCGACTGACGCAGGCGCAGGCGATCAACGTAGTCGTCCAGCGCCGCGCCACCCACCTGGAGGCCGAGCTTGGCGAAGGCGATGTTGCACGACTGCGCGAAGGCCCGCCGGAAGCTGATGCGGCCGTGGCCCGACCGGCGATGGCACTGCACGGAGGCCCCGCCCACGGTCTCGCGGCCGCGGCAGGTGAAGATGGTGTCCTCGCTGCACACACCGCTGTCGAGAGCCGCCATGGCCACCACCACCTTGAAGGCCGATCCCGGCGGATACAGGCCGCTGGTGGCGCGGTTAAGCAGCGGCAGGTCCTCGTCAGCAGTGAGCTGCTCCCAGTCGCGGTCCACGAAGTTGGGGTTGAACGCCGGCGCGCTGGCCAGGGCCAGGATCTCGCCGGTGGCCGGCTGAATGGCCACCACCGCGCCTCGCCGCAGGCCCAGGCGCTCGAAGGCGCGCTCCTGCACGTCGCCGGCGAGCGTCGTGATCAGATTGTGGCCCTGTCGGCGGCCGCCGTAGGCGCGCAGCACGTCGTGGTAGTCACCCAGGCCCAGCAGTGCGTCGTCCTGGCGGAGCTCCAGGCCGGCCCGCCCGTGGACCTGGGCCTGGTAGCCAACGACGTGTGAGGCAGCCTGGAGCAAGGGATACCAGCGGGGCGCCTGGTCGCCGTCCTCGCCGGCGGCGCCGGGGTTGTTCTCGGCCAGAACCAGGCCGTCGCGGTCCAGGATGCTGCCGCGCACGATGTGCCGACGCACGTACTCGCGGCGGCGGTTGTGCTCGTGGCTGCGCAGCCACTCCGCCTGCACAACCTGCCGATAGCCGAGGGCGAGCAGGATCGGCAGAAAGCAGTAGAGCAGGAGCACGCAGGCGCGTCTGATGTTGTCGCGGTAGTCCACGGCGCCTCATTCCGCGTCGCGCGAGATGGCCAGGAGCAGCCCCAGGGCGATGAAGTTGGTGATCAGCGAGCTGCCCCCATAGCTGATGAAGGGAAGCGTGATCCCCGTCAGAGGCACCAGACGCAGAAGGCCCGCCAGGATGGCGAGCGTCTGTATGGCCAGCACAGTGCTGAGAGCCGCCGCCAGCAGGCCGCAGAAGGCGTCCCGAGCACGCCACCCAATGCGGAAGCCGCGGTAGATCATGGCCAGGTACAGCGCCACCACGGCGCACGTGCCGGCCAGGCCCAGCTCTTCCCCGATGCCGACGAAGATGAAGTCGGTCGAGACAGCCGTCGGCGTCACGGCCTCCTGTAGGAGGCCATGTCCCAGGCCGACGCCGAACACGCCGCCCGTGCCCAGGCCGAACAGCGACTGCACAATCTGGTAGCCGCTGCCGTCCGGGTCGGCCCAGGGGTTGAGCCAGATGGCCACGCG
This sequence comes from Armatimonadota bacterium, assembly GCA_046760465.1. Classification (GTDB taxonomy): domain Bacteria; phylum Armatimonadota; class Zipacnadia; order JAUWAU01; family JBHIEF01; genus JBHIEF01. The sequence goes on from JBHIEF010000046.1 coordinate 7,394, forward strand.
CTCGTGCACGTGATCGAAGGCCGACGCCGCGACCCCCGCGCCCAGCAGGAACAGGCCGACGCCTATCAAGGCATAGCTGAGGCGCCCGGTGGCGATGCAGAGCATGGCCACGAACAGGCCGAAGAAGAGCGCGGCGGCGCCCAGGTCTCTCTGGACCACGAACATGGCCAGACAGAAGGCCGCGACCAAGGCGAGGGGGCCTATGTGCCGCAGCCGTGGCAGCACCAGCCAGTGCGGGGAGCGCTCGCCGGCGGCCAGTAGGGGAGCGCGGTCGGCCAGGTACCCGGCCAGGAAGATGCACATGAGCACTTTGGCGGGCTCGCCCGGCTGGAAGCGGAACATCCCCGTGCCCAGCCACAGCTTAGCTCCGTTGACCTCCACGCCGAAGAGCATGGTGGCCAGCAGGAGCAGGACGGCCGTCGCGCCGCTGACGTACTTGAGCTGGGCCAGTCGCCTGGGGTCATCCACCAGGTAGAAGGTGCCCACCATCAAGGTGGAGCCCAGCATGACCCACAGGAGCTGCTTGGAGGCGGCGTAGGCATCCACGCGCCAGAGGGCGACGGCGCCGATGCCGCAGAGCATGGCCGCCAGCGGCAGGAGCAGGCGCTCTCGCCGCAGGCAGCCGGCGTCCATCACGGCCGCGGCGGCCAGGAGGGAGCCGGTGAGCACGCCGATGCGGACCACACGGCCCGCGGCGATACCCAGGGCCAGACAGACCAGGACGAAGCCGAGGGCGGCGATGGCCCCGGCGCCCAGGATCAGACCCCGTTCGAGGTTCGGCCCCAGCGGCCGAGTTCGGGGATCAACTGCGTAGCTTGACGCGCCCATGGGCTATTGGTGGTATTCGAGCACCGTGGTCCCTATCTCGATCCTGTCCCCATCGGACAGCGGCATCTCGGAGCGAATCCGACTGCCGTTGAGGAGGGTGCCGTTGGTGCTGCCGCGATCCCTGAGCATCCTCCGGCTGTCGGCCACATAGATGAGGGCATGGTGCAGCGAGGCGAAGCGGTCGGGCACGACAATGGTGTTCTCCTGGCCGCGGCCCATGGTAGTGGCCGCCGAGACTTTGAACACAGCCCCCTCGGCCAGGCGCTCCTCATCGGGGCTGCGCACCACTACCAGGCAAGGCTCACGGGCAGCCTCCGCTACGGAGGGGGACGGAGCCGGCTCGGGCTCGGGCTGAGCCTCCGGGGGCGCAGCGACGATCGGCTCCAGTGGCAGGCTCGGAGCGGGGGCAGGCCTTACGGGCGCAGCGGGAGGCGGCTCCGGCCGGGCTGCGACCGGCTCGGCGCGTCGCTCTCTGCTCACCCGTCGTCCGGCGCGGCGCTCCCGAGCACGCGCCCCCCCCACCCCACGCATGGCGTCGGCCACCATTACGCGGTAGAGGAGCACCAGGAAGACGAAGAGCAGGCCCAGGAAGACGTATTGACCGACTAGCAGCACAACCCCCACGGCACGTGCCCTCCGCGTATCTACGCCACGTGGAAGACGGCCTCGGCCAGTCCGAAGCGCAGCAGGTCGCCGTCTTCCAGCTCCGCTTGTTTGACGCTTTCTCCGTTCAGGTAGGTTCCGTTGGTGCTGCCCAAGTCGCGGACCCAGAAGGCCCCGCGATCGTATTCTATGCACGCATGCCGGCGCGAGACGCTATCGTCTGCCAGGGCGACGTCCGCGTCGGCGGACCGGCCAACCACCGCCCGGCCCTGGATGGCCACGCGACGTCCGTCATCGGCCCCCGCATGGAACTCCAGCTCGCAAGTGGTCGGCTCCCGGAAGCTGGCGTGGACCCGGACCTCGCCGGTGGCCGTCTCCTCGTCGCTAGCCAGCGTTACGCGCGGCCTGCCCTGGGCGGAGTAGCCGCGTTCCTCGATCAGCTCACTGAGGTACTCGCCGAACTCGCGCTCGAGACGGGCCTGGACGCCCGCCAAGGCCTCCAGGTCGCCCGGGCACAGCAGCACCCGGTACTCGTTGGGCACGTAGGTGCGCCGTACGCTGACTTGCTTCTGGCGCTCCATGCCGGCCGCGAGGGCGCGGGCGATCTCCAGCGGAGGCACGCCGGACCCGGCGGGGAACAGCCCCTCCACCGCCCGCTCCAGAGCCTGCTCTAGTCGCGACAGAAGAGACACTGCGCTGCCCCGGCCGCGCCGCCGTGGAGGCCCCCATGACGTGACAAAGCTGCCCGCTCCGCCTGAGGCGACGCGCACGCCGCCCCTCGGGCAGCCCTCCGCCAGGCCCACAACCCCGCGCAGCCCAGGGCATTCTACCCCTTCCGGTGGGGGCTGTCAATTGCCCAACAGGCGCGCCCCAGGCGGGTGGGTACCTCACACCATGGCCGCCGCGGCAGGTGCGTAGGGCGTCCCTGGGGAACACTGTGCCCCCGCCGCGGAACTGGCAGCAACCGCCGAGCCGCCTCTCGGGAGGACACGCCAAGATGGAACCACTCCAGCTTGATGACAACGTTTACTGGGTCGGCGCCAGGGACCCGGGCCTAGAGGTGTTCGACCTGGCCATGCCCCTGGAGCGAGGCACAACCTACAACGCCTACCTGGTCCAGGACGAGCGGCCCGCCCTCATTGACACTGTACGCCCGCCCTTCTGGGAGGAGCTGAGGGGCCGCATCGAGGCCGTCCTGGACCCAAGCGAGATACGGTACGTGGTCATCAACCACCACGAGCCGGATCACGCGGGTTCGCTGCTGCGCGTGCTCGAATTGGCGCCGCAGGCGCAGGTCATCATCTCCAAGGCCGGCGAGCCCTTTCTGCGCAACACCTTCCACGCCGACCTCGACTTCCAGAAGGTCAAGGACGGGGACGCCATCTCGCTCGGCCAAAGCACGCTCGAGTTCTACACGGCGCCCTTTCTGCACTGGCCCGACAACATGTTCACCTACATTCGGCCCGGCGGCATCCTGTGCTCCAGCGACGCCTTTGGGGCGCACTACTCCACCGACGAGCTGATCTGTGACAGCTTCGACCCCGACCTGGAGCCGCACGTGCGCTACTACTACGACTGCATCATGCGGCCGCACCGCGCCCGCGTTGCCAAGGGAGCCGCCAAGGCCGCGGAGCTGGGCGTCAGCATCCTGGCCCCCGCGCACGGTCCTATCTACCGCGACCGGCCGCGCTACTTCGTGGAGAAGTACGTGGAGTGGACGGCCGACCAGCCCCGCGACAGGAAGCTGATCGTGCTGGTCTTCGCCAGCGTCTGGGACAGCACGCGCAAGATGGCCACGGAGATCGAGGCGGGCATGGCGGGCGCAGACGTCGAGGTGCGCAGCTACGACCTGCCCTTCGCTCCCGACGCCGCCGTCGCGGCGGACCTGGCACGCGACCTGGAGACGGCCGACGGCATCGTGCTGGGGGCGCCGGTGATGGTGGGCGCCGTGGCCAAGCCCATGTGGGACTTCCTGTTCACGCTGGCGAACCTGGACGTGCGGGGCAAGCAGGGCGCGGTGTTCGGATCGTACGGATGGCAGAGCAAGGGCCTCGGCCTCCTGGAGCAGGTGGCCCAGCACATCGGGCTGAGGCTGCTCGAGCCGACTCTGGCCAGCCAGTTCGTGCCCGACGCCGATGAAGCCGCGCAGTGCCGCGAGTTCGGCAGCAAGTTCGCCGCTGCCGTAGCCCAGGCTGACTGACGTCCCCAACGACCTCCGACCGCCACCCTCAAGGGCGGCTCACCTGATAGGCAAGCGAGGTGCCCAACATGAGGCTCTGTCCGCGGCGAGCCCCGGTGCGATCAATGCTGGCGGCGGCGGCCGTTCTGCTGCTGGCAGGCGCCGCCTGCCAGACGCAGGACACGGCCGGCCAGCAGCCTACGCTGGAGCGGCTATACGAGGACGGAAACGCCCTGGCGGACCTGGCCAACCTGGGCCTCACGGCCGAGCAGCTCCGCAAGCTGGAGGCACATTGCAGGGCCCACCAGGCCGCCGTGCAGGGGCTGGAGGCCAAGCGTAACGGCATCCTCAAGAGAGTGCAGCCGCAGCTTCAACAGCGGCTGCAACTGCTCCTGGCGGGCCAGGCATGCCCCGAGGACGTGCTGGCGGCCATTGACATGGCCACGGTGGAATTGGAGGAGTTGGAGGTGGAGGCGTCGGACGCCCGGGCCGAGCTGGGGAGAGGCGTCTCGCAGGTGCTCAACGCGGCTCAGAAGCAAGCGCTCACTGGTCAGACGGCCGCCACCGGCGCGGCCGAGGCGCTCGATGGGGTGCGCGCGATGTCCGCCGCCGACTTCGAGCAGGAAGGCCGCATGATGGCTGAGCTCTTGGTGGAGTCGGCCGCAGCGGAGCCGCGGTTGGACACCGACAGCGTGCTGGACATCTTCCGCGAGGCGCGCACGCTGACGGAAAAGCAGTACCGAGAGCAGCGGGATGCCTTCGTTGCGCCGCTGCTGCCGCTCTTCTCGCTCCCCTCGGAGGACGTCGAGGCGTCCCTGGCGGGGCGGTTCGCGTATGCGCGCATGGCCGACCTGCTGGCGCAGCGCCTGGCCAGGATGGAGGCCGGCGCCGGCTAGCGTCCCCAGAAGTCGGCACCCTCCCCCAGGAAGTACAGGCCCACGGACGCGGGGCCCAAGTTCACGGGAACCTGACGGACCCCCAGCGCGAGCTGCTCTCGGGCCATGACGTCGTACACGCTCGTCTCCACGGCGAAGCGAAGCTCCGCCTCACCCGGCTGGCGGCGCCACAGAGCCAGGACCTCCCGCCCCGCATACACCTCGGCATCGCCGTCGTGGTAGAGGTGCACGCCAGCCTGGCGGGCGATGTTCCGCAGCAGCCGCGCGGGCAGCGCCGGCGCCACCGAGTATATGGACACGAAGCCTTCGGGCCCCTCGGTAACGCAGAGGCCGGGGCGATGGTTGCTGAGCAGCTCGCCCAGCTCCTGGGCCTCATCGTCAATGATGTAGTACACGGGGGCGACCGGCTTCTGCGTGCCGTACTCCAACCCGCCCACGCCCTCGGTGTAGGGGTCGGCCATGTCGGCTATCTTCACGCGCAGCGGGGCCGGCTTGCTGTCGAGCGTCACCCGAACGCCGGTCAGCTGCTTCACCTGCTTGGGTAGCTGGAGCTCGTCAAGGCACCCGGGCGCGTACACCCACACGGCGGTGCGCCGCCCCGCGGACAGGATGCGGTGAAGGGCCAGCCGCTGAGCCTCGTCCAGCACCAGCGTGCCGGCGAAGACGTACAAGCGGTACGGAGGCACGCGGCCCTCCACCACGTCGGGCAGCAGGCAGACATCGAAGGGGGCACCCAGCCTGGCCAACTCCGTCGCCTGCTGCGCCAGCATCGGCCCGACGAGGCCATTGTCGGCCTTCGTGTAGCACAGGCTGCGCTCGTCAAGCACGAGCGCCACCTGGGCAGCGGACCGCCGGTCACGTTCCAGGAAGGCCTCGGCCACGCGCGCCATCCGGGCGACCGAGGCCTGCATCTGTGCATCGTCGGCCCAGCCCCCCGGCGCCAGCCAGGACATCCCCGCCCCGCAGGCGAGCGCGCGGGCGAAGGCCTGATGCCCGAGCGCACCCGCGTCTGCCTCGGGGGCGCGCCTGCCCACGAAGAGGGCATCCTCCTCAAACCACAGCTTGCCGTGAGCCCGGGCGGACGCGCTGGCGAACCGGGCGCCCCGGCCTGCCAGGAAGTCAACGCTTGGGCTCCGCAGCAGCTTGCCCAGGGCGAGGTGGCCGCCGTTCTGGAGGCCGTCGGGGTAGGCCGCATGCCGTAGGATGTGGCCGTAGGCGGCCCCCACCAGCTTGCGGCCTCCGCTGGCCTCCTTGGCGATCTGCGCGAACTGGTCAATGGTCTCGGCGGTGCGGTCGGCGCTGAACAGGTGGTAGTCAATCAGCGGCTGGTCGTAGGCCGGGTCCAGCACGGCCGAGTGCGGCGACGGCCGCGGCCCCTGCTTCAAGCGCGCGGCCTTGGTGGGAATGGTGGCCGTGGTGAAGCGGCGGCCGTGCTCAGCCGTGAAGTGGCTGGAGTCGCCGCCTGCATCCGCTGCGCGGCCCGGCTCGGGCCCCCAAGCCTCCAGGAAGGCGCTACGGCTGTTGCCGTACTTGGTGCGCAGCCAGCGCTGGAAGGCCGCCTTCTCGGGCGGGCTGTAGTCGCCGAAATGGCCGTCGTAGACGCCCCAGAAGTCCCAACTCCCTGTCGCCCCAGAGGCCAACTGGTAGCCGATCACGCGGTGGCCGTAGGGGGACTGCTCCACGTGCCGCACCAGCCGCCGCAGCGCCTCGCCGGCGTCGCGCCGCCAGAGCGCAGATGACCACGACGGGTAGGTGTTCTTCCGCCCCCTGGGGGTGGCGTCGGCCGCGTGGTGGCCGGTGGCGAAGAGAACGCACTCGTTCAGGTGCCGGCGATCCCACCAGGGCGGGGAGCAGATGTAGACGCGGAGCAGAGGATGTGCCTCGCGGTCTGCCGTGAGGATGGCCGACACGCGCCGATCAAGGTCGGAGTAGTCGAAGGTGCCCTCGTCGAGCCACACGTCTCCCGCGAGTCCGTAGGGGTCGTAGTCGCTGGTGGCCGGGACCGCGACCAGGTGCACGCCGGCCGCGGCCATCTCTCGCATGACCTCGGGGCTGACGCCCGTCGCCACGTAGCCCAGGCCGCTGTGGGGCTTGCCATTGACCACCAGCGTGGGCACTCCGCCGCGCTGGCCGACCGTGGCCTCCGTCTGGCCGGGCTCTGCTCCCTCCAGCCGCACCCTCGCCAGGACGCCCTCACCGTGGGCCGCGTTCTGGACGCGAACCCCGCGACCGCTCAGGCGCAGATCGTAGAGGCCACCGCCCGCCCAGGCCGGGGCACGCAGCCCCTCCGCTCGCGCCTGCACGACCTCGCCGGGTTCCCAGGCACTGGCTGGCTTCGGCAGCGCGAGCGCCACCTCGGCCACCTGTACGCCGCCCGCACTCAGGCCCAACTCCAGGCGGTCAGTCGGCAGGTTGCCCTGCGGGCTGGAAAGCGCCAGCTCGACGTCGAGGGCCTGCCCGCGCGCAGCGCTCGGGGGCGCGGAGAACGACTCCACCCGCACCACGCCGGGCGGCGCCTGCTGCCCTTCGATCTCGTCCAGATACAGCTCGTAGGCCTGCCCCGCGACCGCGTTCTGGGCCAGAATGACCAGACTGGCCAGAGGGAAGTCCAACCCCTCGTTCTCGTCACTGGAACCGGCCTCCAGGCGGCAGTCAGCCAGAACGAAGCGAAGCTGTCGCCAGCCCTTCTGGCCGCGCAGGGGAACGGCCGCCGTCAGGAACTCCGACCCATCAGCCTCGACGAACCTGGCGGCCAGGAGCAGATCGTGGTCGAAGGGGTTCTTGAGCCAGAGCGTGAGAGCGTCGAACTCGCGCCTGAGGGGGAACGCAGCGCGAAGCTCGGCCACGCCGGCCTGGCGCGTCTGGAACCTCCAGCGCAGGGCCCGACCGACCTTGCGCGCGCCCTCCTGCGCCACGAGCTCGTAGCGCGCGTACTGCTGGCCAGCGGCTGCGGCGAACTGCCCGGCGTCCTCGCAGGCGGAAAGGGTGAAGCTGGTCCATCCTCCGGGCAGGCCTGCCTCCTGCCCCAAGGCGGGGATGACGAACAGGCAAGAAGCGGCCACCACGATGGCGGCCCTGCGTGCCATCCTGAGCGCGCCCAACCCGCCTGCCACCCTATCAACGGCGCGAGCCGCGCCGAAGTGACAACGCGGCCCGCTGGCTTCGGGCGCACGGCTCTTCCTCAGAGAGACTACGGTACCCACACGCGCCCTCCGGTGGGCAGGGGCACGGCAGCCGCCCTCTCGAAGAGCCCCTCTGATTCGGCCGCGTCTGCCGCGGACTCCTCATCGGCGGGCGTCTCCGTGCCCTCGGGTGCCGTCGGCGTGACCTCGATCTCTGTTCCTCCTGCCGCCTCGGCTCCCTCCTCCGTGCGTTCCAGCTCGATGGGCCGGTGCCGGGGGTTCTCAAACGGGTCGCGGCGGAGCTTGCCCGTCTGCTGCCGCGTGACCGAGTCTCGGTCCGCCATCGTCTTCATGATGTGCGGCGTGAGGAAGACCATGATCTCGGTCTTGGTCCGCTCTTTGCGCTTGCTCTTGAACAGCTCCCCGATCAGCGGGATCTTCGAGAGAATGGGCACGGCATTCACCCGCACGCTCTCGCGCTCGGACATGATGCCGCCGATGACCACGGTCTGTCCGTCCTTGACCAGAATGGACGTCTGCGCCGAGCGGCTCTGGGTGCGCGGCGCCCGTTGGCCCACTCCGAAGTCCACGAACTCGATGAAGCTGTCAATGGTCTGATCAATGTCCAGCGCGACCTCGTCGCTGGCGTTGATGTGCGGTGTGACGTTGAGGGTGATGGCGACATCCTGGAAGGCCACGTTGGCCTGGAAGGCGCCGCCGGTGGTCTCGGAGGTGCCTTCGGTGTAGGGGATGCGCTCGCCAATGGAGATGCTGGCCTCCGTGTTGTCCATGGCCATGATGTGCGGGGTGGAGACGACCTCCACGTCCTGACGCTCCACCAGCGAGTCGAGCAGCGACCGGAAGTTGCGGCTGATGATGCCGTAGGTGAAGCCGGCGGGCGCATCGGGATCGCCCAGCCCCAGCGCCGCACCGAACTCGCCCGTGGTCCCGCTGCCGAAGTGGCTGCGGTCAATTGCCGTCCACTCGATGCCGAAGCGCTCCTCGCCGCCGAGGGTGACGTCGGTGATGACCACCTCGATAAACACCTGGGGCTGCGGCATATCGAGGTCCTTTACGAGCTTCTCCACCAGCTCGAAGGTATGCGGCGGGCCGCTGACGAGGAGCTTGTTGCTCTCGTCGTCAGCAATGATGGTGACCTCCTGGAGCATCTCCAGCGGCGAGCGGCCCACGTCGCTGCCGCCCCGGCCGAACAGAAAGAAGAAGAAGCTGCGCCCCTGCGTGCCCCCCTGGAACAGATCATAGAGCGCATCGGCCACGGTGCTGGCCAGCGCGTTCTGAAGCTCTATCACGTGCACGGCGTCCCCGACCTCCGACGCTCGGTCCAGGTCCGCGATCAGGCTCTCGAAGGCCGGCATGTTCTCTTCGGTGGCGGTGATGATGACGCTGTTGGTGCGTGTGTCGGGAACCACGCGGTTCTCCTGCAGGCCAGCCATGCCTTCGTCGCCCGTGCGTCGGTAGTAGCCGCCGTACGAGTAGAAGCGCGAGAACCCGCCGCCGGTGCTGCGCCTGCTGAACTGCTCGCTGGACTCGAAGAGCTGGTTGATCTGCTCGGCCACGGTCTCGGCGTCGGCGTACTCCAGCGGGATGATCTTGGCCTTGACCTCGGGGCTGACGTCCACATCCAGCTCCCGGACGATATCCCGAATGGACTCCAGATTGCCCTCGGCAGCCGAGACGACTATGGAGTTGGTGCGCTGGTCGGCCACCACCTTGACCTGCCCACGAAGCTGGGTGAGGCCCTGCTGCACGCCGGGCAAGCGGCCGCTGGGCGGTCTGCCTCCCTCTCCTCCGCGGCGCATGGCCTCCTCGATGCGCCGCCGCACGTCGGGGGGCAGGCCGGCCATCCCCGCCTGGGTCTCGAACAGGTCGGTCAGCAGCTCGGCCATCTCCTCGGCGTCGGCGTACTCCAGCTTGATGACAGCGGTCTGTAGGACCTCGGAGGTGTCGCGGTCGAGCTGCTGGATGATCTGGGCGATGCGGCGGACGTTGTCGGCCTCGTCAATGATGACCAGCGTATTGGTGTCGGCATTGGCGATGATGATGCCGTTCTTGCCGTCCTCGGGGAAGAGCGGAGACAAGTCGTCCTTCAACTTGACCGCGTCCACGAACTCGATCTGCATGATCTGGGTGATGATCTCTTTGCCCGGCTCTATCTCCTCGGGGTCCTTGCCCGTGCCCACGCGCGCGCCCAGCCGCAGCCGCGCGGCCTCCGCCGGGGTGATGCGCACCTCGTCGTCCTGCACCGTCATCGCGTAGCCCTTGACGGAGAGCAGCCCGGCCAACACCCTGAAGGCGTCCGCGATGGTGACCTTGGCCATGCTGATGATGGTGACCTTGGTATCCACTTCCGGGTGCTTGTAGATTATCTTGCCGCTGGCCTCGGCCAGGAACTTGATGACGTCGTCAATGTCAGCGCTGTCGAAGCTGAAGGAGATGAGCTGCTGCCCGTTCAGCTCCTCGGGGACGACGGCGAAGATGGGGCCCGCCTCCCCCTCTTCAGTCTTCTCGCCCTCCTCGCCTTCGGAATCACTGCTCGGCGGCGATGGGCTGGGCGTCTCGCTGACGCTGGGTGGCCCGCCGCGGAAGCCTCCCGGGCCCCGGAACCCTCCCGGGCCACCGAACCCTCCCGGGCCCCGGAACCCGCCGGGCCCACGCCGACCCGGGCCGCCGAAGGGCCCCCGTCGCTCCTGTGCGACCGTGCTGGCCAACAGGCCTACGATCAAGCAGAGGGTCAGCGCTACGCTCAGCAGCCTGGCTACGTTTCTCATGCGACTCCCACCCTTTTCCGCGTGGCCGCCCTAGCCGGCGCCACCCTCCTCCACCATGGCCAGGGACGACACGCGCATGTGAACCTCCAGCAGCCCGGCGCCCAGTCTGGACGTGCTCGCCTGCATGCTCTCAACGGCCAGGACTGGCTGGGCGCGCTCGAGGTCGTACAGGAACTGGCTCAGCGTCGCCAGATCGCAATCGAACGACAGGGAGAGCCCCACCTTGGCGTAGTGGTCGTGGTCCTCTATGGGCAGGGGCTCCAGCCGAGTGACGCTGAGCTGGCCGTAAGTGGCGAAGTTCTCGATCTGGGAGATGGTACGGGGCACATGCTCGCCCAGGCGCTCCCAGGACGAGTAGCTGCTCACCGAACGGCCGGCGATCTCCTTCATCTCCTCGGCCCGCTGCGCGAACTCCTGCGCCTTCGTCACTTCGTCCAACTGCCTCTGGGCATCGGCAATGTCATCTCCCGCCGTCGCCCAACGGTCGTAGAGGGGCGCCACCCCGGCGTAGACGAGGATCAGCGCTGCCGCCACGCCACCCACGGCCAGGACTCGACGGTCGCGCCCAGTAATCCTCATGGCCTACTCCTCGGCCTGCTGAGGCAGCTTGCAGGTAATGCGGAAGTCGTACACGGGCGTGCCCGCGATGTCGGTCAGGTTCCGGTAGTCGAGGGTCACGTCCGCGAACACCTCGGCGCCCTGAAGGGCGCGAATGGAGTCGGTCACCGAGGGGCTGTCCCGGGCCGACCCTCTTATGACCACCGCCTCCCCAGCTCGGTAGGAGAACTCAGTGATCCACACGCCCTCCGCCAGGCCGTGCTCCGGGTGACTGAGCAGGAGCAGCACCTCCAGGGGCGTGGCGCCCTCGGCGCGCATGGCGTCCAGGGCCTTGACCACCTCTGCGTAGACGGTGGCCTCCGTCTGCGATGCGTCCAGCTCGCCGGCCCCTCCGCCGGCCTGCCGCAGCTCCGTCCGCAGCCGCTCCAGCTTCCGCACCCGCAGAGCGGTGCTGGCCAGTAGGCCGCCGATGAGCAGCGCCAGGAGCGCACACACGACCGCTGCCACCGTGGCGTATCGGCCGGTCTGCGCCCTGGTCCGGCGGCTGGCCCTGACCTCCTCGGGCGTCAGGTTGATGTCCAGGGCGGCGCGCCCCGCGGCCTGCACGGCCAGACCAGAGGCCACCGCGAAGACGGGATCGGGCGCGTCGGGGCTGGCCCGCGCCACCTCGATGCGGCCCCATGGCCGCGACACGGTCACCTCGGCCGCGAGCGCCGTGGCCAGGGCCTCGGGCAGCCCGGGCGTCAGAGCGCCGCCGCCGGCCAGCTCGATCCGCTCGACCTCCTCGCCCGCCTGCCGGCGGAAAGACTCCATGGTGTGGCGAAGCTCGTGCACCAGCCGGCCCAGCCACTCAGCCACCTCGGGGCGATCCTGCTCGCCGGTGGCAGGCGCGCCGGTCAGCTCCCCACTGGAGACGCTGCCGCCCCCCTCCAGGCTCACGCCCACCACGCCGCGCTCGCGCTTGGCCTGCTCCGCCTCCACGAAGTCCACCTGGAGGTCCTTGTGGTATGCCTCGGTCAGCTCGTGCGATCCGACCGGGGCGCTGCGCGCGAGCACCAACTGCTGACCCCGGCGGAGCACGATATCGGTCGAGCGATGGCCGATGTCCACGATGGCGGAGGGCGTCTCGGGGCCCCCGTTGCGGGACAATGCGTTGAAGGAGGCGATGGCCGTGACCTCAATGGCTGCCTCGGGCAGGTTCAGCCCGCCCAGCAGCTCCACCAGGGCCATGGCCTCTTGCTTGCGGGTGGCCACCACCAGCACCTGGGCGGCCTCCTGCGTTTGCGTGTCCAGCACGTGGTGGTCGAGGGTGACCTCCTCGGCGGGGAAGGGGATGAAGCGCTCGGCCTCGAAGCGGACCATGCGGCCCACGTTCTCATCGCTAGTGTGGGGCAGCTTCATCTCGCGCACGGCTGCGACGCGCGTGGGAATCGCCCCCGCCACCGCCGTGGGCTGCACGCGCTGGGAGGCCAGGGCCGAGCGCAGGGCCGTCCTCACGCGCTCGTCACTCAGGCCGGTAGTGCCGCCGTCCAGCGGCACCGTTACCGCGCGCACCAGACGCAGGCCCTTGGCGCCCGGCGCCAGCTCCACCAGCTTGATGGCGCCGCTGCCCACGTCTATGCCCAGATATGACTCGCCTCTTGCCATGCTCCTGTCCCCTGGGACGACGTCAGTTGTCCTGACGCACGTATGCCAGGCGCGGCTCGTCTCCGGCCATGTCCAGAATGACGGTCAGGTGACTGACGATGCCGGTCTCCCCGACTTGCCCTAGCGACGACACGCGATAGGTGTCCGAGTTGACCGTGATAAGATCAACGATGCTGTCGAATAGCCCCCGGCTGATCTCCTCCTCCAGGTCCGAGGCCAGAAGGGACCCGCGGCTCTCGAACGGCGCCTCCCCGCGCCGCCGCACTAAGGCGGCAGCCGCCTCCTCGGTCATGCCCGGCAGGCACAGCAACACCTCGGCAGGTGCCGTGTTGATGTTGATGAGGCCCTCCACCGGCTCCTCCATCAGCGGCGGCGGCCCCTGCTCCTCTGTGGGCTCCTCCTCCTCTCCCTCGGGGGCACCGGCCTCGGGCGCTCCCGCACCCGGCGCGCCGGCTCCCGGCGCCGTGGGCGCCGCGGGCGCCCCGGGCGGCGTCAACTGAGCGAAGAAGAAAGTGCCCAGATACCCCTGCCAGGCGGTCGGTCGCGGCGAGGGAGCGCCGGCCCCGCCCCCCGGGCCGGAGGGCCCCGAGGGGATTGACGGTCCGCCCCCGCCCGGCGGCGTGGGCGGCGCTGGCCCGGTCGGAGGCTCTGAGGGCTCTGCGCCTGGGCCTCCCTCACCGCCGCCCGGAGCCGCCTCGCCCTCCTCGCCGCGCACGCTCAGCTTATCCACAACCACCATCATCTTCTCGCGCGTCATGCCGGGCACATTCCAGAGGGAGGAAATGCTGGTGATGCTGCGATTGTTCTCCAGGTAGTTGGCGATGGCCTGGATGTCGGAGCTATCCAGGTCGGCCACCAGGCGCTCCTGTAGATGCTGCTGCGAGGCCTGCGTGGCATCCAGGCGTAGCTCGCCGTCGCTGGCCAGCTCCCTGGCTCGCGAGGTCACCGTCAGCAGTTCGATCAGGGGCGGCGTCTCCTCGGCCTGCGGCAAGGTGGTGCCATACTCCTGCGCCAGAGCCTCCTGCGCCGGGCTGAGCCGCTCCTCCTGCTCGGCCTCACCGTACAGCATGAGCGCGTCCACGCCCTTGACCAGCAGCAGCTCCTCGATCGAGCGGAAGGGCCGGTTGGCGCAGTGATAGGGCGGATTGAGCTCCTGGTAGTACTCCTCCTCGGCGCCGTTGGGCGAGGCCTGGTCGTCCTCGTCGCGCCAGTCAATGATGCAGTCTACGATCTCCTCGTCCATCACGCCCAGGGCCAGCAGTTGCTCGGCGGTGGCGGTGTTCAGGTTCAGCTTGCCGCACTCGTCGCTCAAACTCACGACGAAGCTGGCCTCGCCCGGCAGGAGCTCCTCGTCCTCGCTGTTGAGGTAGACCCAGGTCTCGTCCTCGGCATCGTAGCCGTTGACATCGGCCTCCCGCTCGATAATGGCCCGCTCCAGACCCGAGTAGGCGGCGAAGTACGCCTCGGCGGACAGGGCGGCATTGGCCGTGGACCGCACGCTCACGCGGACACTGTAGGCCAGCGACAGCGCCAGCAGGGCCAGGATGGCCAGCACCCAGAGCACCAGCACGAGGGCCACGCCGCGCCTCTGGATGGCCTGACGCCCACGCATCGTCTACCTTCCCTCGGTGGGCCCCGGTACGGGGCCGGGCAACGGCAGCCCCGGTGCGGTGGGGCCGCCTGCGGGCTCCTCCGGCGGCGTCGGCCCTTCCTCGCCAGCGGGTCCAGCCGCTTCCTCCGCGCCGCCGGTGCCTGGGGCCTCGAACTGCGAGGCCAGGTGCGCCAGCAGCGAGTAAACCCTGACGTCCTCGGTTTCGCCCTCCGGCGGCTCCTCGGCCTCGCCCACCACCAGCGTGAGCTTCACCGCGGTGGGCAGGCCCTCGGCCTCTTCCCAGTCTTCCAGCCACTCGCCCGTCTCCGCGTCGAAGTACAGGGCGTCCAGCTCCCGCGCAGTGGGCACAATCTCCACGGTCTCCGTAAGCTGCTCCCGCAGCTCCTCGTCCTCTGGTATGGGGAAGGCCAGATGGCGCCGCACCAATCCCTGCTCGGGCGTGTCCTCCTCGAAGTCCAGGAAGTAGCGCACCTGGGCCAGGTCGGAGGTGGGCCGGTCGCTGGTCATCGGGTCGTTGGTCGCGGTCGCAAACTCCAGGGAGTCGGCTGCGGCCCTCCCCTCGACGTAGTCCTCGCCCAGGAAGAGGAAGTTCTCGTCGTCGGCAACGTACACGGCCGCCCGCAGGTCCTGGGCCATCAGACGCAGCGCGGTCGCAGCCGTCTCGCGCCGTTGCTGTGCAACCTCCAGCCGGTCGCGCACGCGTCCGGCCGTCGCCACCGTCCCGTACACGCAGGTGGCCACCAGCACGGTCAGGGCGACGGCCACCAGCACCTCCACCAAGGTCAGACCCGCTCTGCCGCGCCGGCTCACAGTACCCCGCCTCCCGGACCCGATCCCTCTTCCTCCTCCGGAGCGCGCTTCAGGGCCGAGAGCTGATAGGTGCGCTCCGTCCTTCCCGCCCTGTACCGCACTGTGACCACCACCAGGTCGAGGCCGGGGATGTCCGTCTCGCTGATCTCGGCCTCCCAGTAGTGGTCGGGGAAGTCCTCCTCGAAGTCTCCGGTCTCCCGGCCCACGTCAATGGCCGGCTCCTTGAGGATCTCGGCCAGCTTCTCGGCCGCGAGCATGCTGGCGATCTGGTTTTCCTGCGCCCGCATTTCGGCCTGCATGCACGCGCCCAGCGCCTGGAGAATGCCCACCAGCCCTATGGCCACTACCACCAGGGCGACCAGCACCTCGAGGAGTGTCATGCCGCGCCGAGTTCTCGTGCGAAGCGCCTTCATAGGTCCTGCATGGTCTCCAGGAGCTCGGGGGCCTCTTCCTCGGGCACCAGGCGGGCCCGCCCCGTCAGCGGCTGCACCTCGACGGTGCTCTCGTCGCCGTCCTCGTTCTGCAGCACAATGGCCGCCCAGTCCGCGCTGCCCTGGGGCATGAAGGTGACGAAGGTGATCTCGCTCCGGGCCAGAGCCGAGGCCCGTCGCGCGCTCTCCTCCCGGCGTCGCTCGGCCTCCGGGCCCGCGGCGCTGATGGCCACCCGAATGGTCCGGAAGGAGGTGCCGCTGGGCAGCTTCTGCTCCCGACCGACATTGGTGTTGTCGGACACGTACTCCCCCTGCTCGGGGTCGAAGTAGGTCAGCCAATAGGTCCCCTCGGACAAGTTGACGTTCAGCCGCTCGTGACGGGCGCGCAGGACGGACTGGTTGCGCGCGTGCTGGCAGGCGGCCAGCAGGCCTCGCGCGGCGGCGCGCAGAGCCGTCCCGCGGCGGGCGTCAATGAGCCGAGGGGCGGCCGCGCCGGCCACCAGGACCAGCAGGGCCAGCACCAGCATGACC
>JBHIEF010000047.1:0-23377 GCA_046760465.1 Armatimonadota bacterium
TGCACCTCCTTGAGCCCCAGGAGAATCGTCTCAGCGAACTCAGGGACGTGCTTGCCCGCCTGTCGCCGTATGCCGCCATCTTCCGCTATCCGGGGGAGAGCGCGACGCGCCGCATGGCTGGGCAAGCCCTCGAGCACGCGCAGTTGGTGCGCGAGGCAGCACGCGAGCTTCTGGGGCTGTCGCTAGACGAGTGAGCACAGGAGGGCCGTCATGGCCGATCGCGTTCCCGACGAAGTGCTGAGTGTCTTTCGGGGTCTTCGCGTAGCTGACGTATCCGACGGCATGGACCACTGCGGCCTGCGCGACGTCGGCCTGGTGGACCGAGCCCTTCGCCCCATCTGGCTGGGTGCCCGTGTCGCGGGTCGTGCGCTGACGGTGCGGTGCGTGCCCCACGACCGCAACGTGCCCACCATGGCGCCCGAGGAGTATGCCAAGTACTGCGGCGAGTGGTATCGGGACAAGTGTCCCTCGCCCTTCCTGGGTGAGGCCCAACAAGGGGACGTGCTGGTGGTGGACATGGGCGGAGCCGAGGTGGGGCTGTGGGGCTCCAACATCGCCATGTCGGCCGAGAGAGCGGGCATCGTGGGCGCCATCCTGGACGGCGGCTGCCGCGACACCGCCGAGATCGCCCTCCAGCGCAACCCCGTGTGGGCCCGCCACGTTGCCCGTACCACGACCATCGGCCGCCTGGAGCTGGAGTCGTGGAACACGCGGGTGGACTGCGGCGGAGTGGCCGTCGAGCCGGGCGACGTCGTGGTGGCCGACGACGATGGCGTGATCGTAGTGCCCAGCGCCGCCGCCGCCGAGGTGGCGAAATGGGCGCTCGTGGAGCTAGAGGCCGACAAGCGAGGCCGGCGGCAGCACTACGAGGCCACCGGCCGAGAGCTCGACGAGACGGTGCAGTAGCTGGCCGACAAGTCTCCCCCTGACAGCATGGAGGTCGCTCCCGCATGGAGTTCGTGCGCTCACCCGGCGTCGTTGAGGTCATCTGCCTGCGGCTGGATCAGGATGAGGACGTGCAGGAGAGCGTGGAGGCGCTGGCCGCCGCGCTGGACATCCGCGCCGGCGCGGTGCTCTCGGGCATAGCCACCCTCAAGCGCGCCTGCCTGCACATGGTCACGACGACCGGCTACCCGAGCAAGCAGGCTTACCTGAACATGACGGGGCCGATCGAGGTGACCAGCATGAGCGGCATCATCGCCGATGGCCAGCCGCACCTGCACGCCACCATCACCAACAGCTCCGGCGAGGCCTTCGGGGGACACCTCGAGCCCGGATGCGTTGTGCTCTTCCTGGCCGAGCTGGTCGTGGTCAAGTTCGAGGGCCCCGGCCTGACCCGAGTCAAGCATCCGCAGACGGGCATTGCCCAACTCAAGCCGAAGGGTGAAGCCTGAGAGCCGGAGCGGCGCTCACGTCGTTCATCGCTGCCCGCCCGGCATGTGCCGTAGATCGTCGCCCACCACTCGCCATTCGCTCCCGTGCTTCTCCAGGTAGACTTCGATGCGCCGCGGGTCCGCCTGTGGGTTCTCCACCACGACCGTGGCCCTCCCGTTTGCCTGCTCTACCACTCGGTACGTGGTCTGCGGAGTGACGACATAGGTGGGCGAGGCCTTGACGGCGGCGACGGGATCGGCCCCGGTGGCCTCGAACAGCTCGGGCGTGAGCGCACGAGCCCTGCCTGGCCAATAGGCCCCGTTGCGCCACTCCAGCTCCACCTCCTCCACGAACTCGCTGGCCGGCGGCCCGGCCCAGATCAGGACGCGGGTGAAGTCATCGCTGTGGGACCGCACCTTGAGCACCCAGTCCGCCGGATAGCCCTGCCGCAAGTGTTCAAGCGCTGCCTCGCGAGATGGCGTGGGAGGCGGGGGTGCGTGTCGGCCGCTCAGCAGCCCCTCCCGCCAGGCCCACAGCAGGGCCGCCGCGGTCACCAGCAGGCAGGTGCCGAGGATCGCCAGCAGCACGCGGGCCTTCGGCCTCTGCGGCGGACCAGCGTCCCTCTCACGGTCGGCTGAGGACGCCATGGCGCGGAAGGTCCTCCCTTGTGGCTCGCACCGTCACAGCTTTGAGACACGAAAACCGTACGGGTTTTCCCCGGTGTATGGCATGAGTGTCCTGCCGGCGCCCCGCCGTCGGCCGTGGCAACTGGGAGCATCGCCCAAGCAACCCCTATGCAGAGGCCCACCGACGCCACGCAGCCAGGTTTTGTCTCGCGCGAGGAGGTGGAGGATCTGCGTTGGCTGCGCGCGCTTTGTGGCGCGCGCGTGGCGGCTGAGATACGCGTGCACGTAGGCGGCCAGGCCGGCCCCGGCTACCGTGCCCGGTTCCACGAGGTAGATGAGCACGGCGCCACCCGAATGGCCCTGGTGGACGTGCCCGGGGGCGAGGAGGACCCGTTTGAGGACGTTGACGTGTCGGTTCAGTACCGTGATCCCTTCGAGAAGGTGTTCGCCTGCTTCCACACTCGCAGCAGTGCCCCCCTGGAGCGCGACGGCGATCAGGCCTACGTCACTCTGCATGCCCCACATGTGGTCGAAACGCTGGACTCGCGCACGTACTACAGAGTGGCGGCGGGGCCACAGGACATCTTCGCGCTGGTCAGCGCGCCCGGGGCGGCCAGCGCCACCCCGGCTCGGGTCATGGACATCAGCGGCAGCGGCGTCAAGCTGCGCCTGCTGCTGGAAGCGACGCCGCCGGAGGCCCTGAAGGTGGGCGCCGACCTCATCGTGCGTTTCGAGGGGCGCGCTCTGCAAGAGGTCCGCGTGGGTCAGCTCTCCGCACGGGCCGTAATCCGGCGCATGGAGGCGGAGCGCGGGTTCCGAGTGCTGGCGGTTCAGCTTCTGGGCCCACCGGCTGGCCTCCAGGACGCCATCATCAAGTATGCGCTGGCCCGTCAGCACGTTGAAGACGCGTCGCCACCGCAGTAGGCGGGGCGGCCGCGATGCGGACGCCGTTGCCGGGCCACACCTCAGCCCTTGAGCGCAACCTCCAGCATGGCGCGGTAGTTGTCCAGGGGCACGTAGCGGGCCACCGAGTTGCTGGAGCCCAGGCAGTAGGCACCGTCCTGCGCGAGGTCGCGGACCAGGTCGCGGGCGAGCCCGCGGACCTCCTCGGGCGTGCCGCGCGCCAGCCGGTCGAGCTCAAGTCCTCCCAGCAGGCACAGCTGGTCGCCCACAGTGCGCTTGAGCTCGCGGATGTCCATGGCCTTGGGCTCGATCGGGTGGAGCCCGTGGAAGCCACAGCCGATGATGTCGTCGAGCACCGGCGTCAGGTCGCCATCGGAGTGGTAGACGTACAGTAGGCCCTTCTCGCGCACCAGTCGACCGATGCGCTCGTAGCAGCTGAACACGTGCCGCCTGAGCACCTCCGGCCTGACCAGCAGGCCCGTAGCGTAGGCGATGTCGTCCGACATCCAGAGACCGTCCACGCCCGGCATCTCGGCCGCGCGCTCGCAGCAGCGCACCTGGATGGCTGCCACTCGCTCGAAGACCCCCGCCAGCAGCTCGGGCTGCTCGAGGCTGGCGCGGGAGAACGCCTCAAAGCCCATGAGCATCCAGGTAGCGGTGAAGACCTTGCCGATGACCACGATGAGGCCCATGTTCTCGGGCAGCGCCTGTCGCATGTCAGCGATGGGGGAGAGATCCATGTGCTCGGGGTCGGGCCAGTCGAACGACTCCAGGTCCTCGAAGCTCTGGATGAGCCCCGCGTGCTCCGGCGCCCAGGTCATCTCCGCCTGCTCGCGGTAGGCGCTGTACCGGCCCCGCACGGTCCGTCCGCCCAGGACGCCGCCGACCTGGAGGATGCCCACTCCGACGGGCGCATAGTCGTAGCCTGCACTGGTCCAGAACTCAGCCTCGTCGGCAGCCGACTCGATGCTCCGCCCCAGGAAGGCCTCCTTCACGTCCAGGTCCACGTGCAGCTCCCAGAGCGGCACGCGGTCGGGGACGCCTGAACAGGTGAGGGCGGTCCGGACTCGTTCGAAGTCGTTCATATCCAGAAGATGGCGTTGCCAGTGTGGCCGGTGATGGCGTCCACTATCAGCCAGAGGCCGTTGCAGGTGAACTGGCCCAGGATCAGCCCCAGGAAGAAGGGCCTCATCTGCCGGAAGGCCTTCAGGCCACCGTAGCGGAGTATAGTCCACTTGGCCAGCCACGCCAAGAAGCAGGTGAACCAGATCTGGTCCATGATCCACACCCCGCCGATAGTGATGCCGAGGGGGTGGAAGGGCCAGCGCACGAACCGGAAGCGGAGCGCCGTGAGAGCCAGGTAGAGCGCGGCGCCCGCCAGCGTGATCACCCATCCCCACAGGTTAGGGCCGGTGGGGTTGGCCACCTTGTCCACCACCCACCGGTAGCAGGCAATCGGCCCCATGCGCAGGTACCACGACTCCATGTTCATGCCGCCGTCCAGGTACGCCTGGCGGATGGTGAGCCACAGGGAGGTGGAGATGGCCACGGCCAGCGCCACTCCCATGGCGGCCAGCAGACGCGGCCGGTTCTCGCGCACGACCTCGGCCATCTTCAGGCTGTTGGCCGCCGAGGCCATCACGTAGGTGCGAATGTCGCTGCACCACACGTAGGCCACGCCCATGGCCACTACCCCCGAGGCCCCGATCGCTCGCGAGCCCAGTGCAGACACGGTCGCCCCGGGGGCGATGGTGGAGGCGACCGCCTCGGCCATCCCGCTCTCAGCCACGATCCTGGTGAGGCCGACGAACAGCAACATGGCCAGCGCCAGGAACAGCGGGACCACCAAGCCCGGCATGCCCGATTGGCCCAGCCACACTCCCATGAAGGTCAGGCCCAGGATGGCCCCCCACAGGGCCATGCGCGGGGGCATGATCTCCTCCCCTGCCGGGCCCGGCTGATGCCGTTTGCCCCAGCCCACGAGCTGCGCCAGGTGCTCGCGCCCAATCCAGGCGTTGGCCAACACCATGGCGGCCATGGCCCCCATGCCCAGGTGAGCGAAGGTGGGCGAGCGCGCCCCGTAGACGCCCAGGTTCTCCCTCAGCCCCACCCCGAAGATGTTCATGACCCCGCGGCTGGCGAACATCAGCAGGTTGAAGAACCACAGGCTGAACACCGTCTCCAGGCCGACCAGGTAGAAGAAGCCGATCATGGGGGCGCTGATGCGGAAGTGCCACGTAGAGAGACGACGGAAGACTGGAATGCCCCAGTACAGCCGGGGTGCCGGCACTGCCGGGAAGTAGTTGTGCAGACCCACGAAGCTGCTGGTGACCATTGGCAGGCCGAATCCTGCCCACAGCCACCACGAGCGCAGCAGCGGCGGCCCCAGGCGGCCCGGCGCCGACATCTCCAGGGGCAACTGCGTGAGCGGGTAGGCCAGCTTCTCGCGCTCGACCCATTGCCGACGCATCAGCACCATCATGCAGATCATCACGAAGTGCAGACAGAGCAGGAAGGCCAGCCAGACCACCAGCGCCGGCGCCCAGGCCCGCCAGGGCACGGGTGTCCCCGGTGGCGCGCCCTCGTAGAAGCTGACGATCACCGGGGCGTCAATGGCGGAGCCGGCGGGCGAGAGCCAGTCTTTGAGGTGGGGCAGAAGCAAACCGGCCCACTTGTTCTCGGGCGTGGCGTAGTAGTAGGGGGCGGTGATGAGGGGCGGGAGCTGAGAACTCAGGCCCATGGTGGTGACCGCAGAGGCGACCACCATCATGATGTACGCAGAGATCAGCTCCGCCCGGTTCAGGGCCCAGGCTGGCCGCAGCGCGCGAAGCAGGAGGTTGGGACCGGCCACCAGCACAAACAGGAGGAAGACGGCGCCCGCCGTGCTGAAGTCAATGTCCATGAAGGACCCCTCCAGCACGTGCGTGGCGTAGGGGCAGCCCAGGCCCAGGATGGCCGCCCCGGCGGCGCCGATCAACAGGGACCGCCCGGTGACGGTGGCCGGGCGCGCGGCGCCCTCGGGCGACGCGTGCGCCGCAGAGGCCTGGGGCGCCGTCCCTGCCGGGTCCTGGGGCATGGCGTCAAGTATGGCGGTGCGCCGCCTGGCTGTCAAGCTGGCCTCGGGAAGGAAGCAGGGCGGCGGCGCCGGAAGTGTGCGTGTGCCAGAGGGGGCTCAGACGATATGGCTGCCCTCGCCATAGACGGCGGCCCGCCCGTGCGCAGGGACCCCTTCCCGCCGCGGGTCCAGATCGGTCAAGAGGAGCTGGAGGCGGCCACGCGCGTGCTGCGCGCCAGCATGGAGGGGCCGGAGCGGCTGTTTCGGTACGCGGGCGAGGAGGCCGACAGCCTGGAGCGAGAGTGGGCCGAGTCCCATGGGGTCAGGTACGCGGCCGCCGTCAGCTCGGGGACTGCTGCTGTGCACACGGCCCTTGCGGCTGGGATGCTCGACGCCGGCAGCGAGGTGATCACGCCGCCAGTTACCGACCCGGGCGGAGTCAACCCCATACTCTTCCAGCACCTCATCCCCATCTTCGCCGATCTCGATCCCGACACCTTCAACCTGGACCCAGCGTCCATCGAGGAGCGCATCACCGAGCGCACGCGGGCGATCATCGCCGTCCATCTGGCCGGGCAGCCGTGCGACATGGACGCCATCATGGAGCTGGCGGAGCAGCACGACCTCCTGGTCATCGAGGATTGCTCCCAGGCGCACGGAGCGCGCTATAGGGGGCGTCTGGTGGGCACCATCGGTCACCTGGGAGCCTTCAGCCTGATGGGCGGCAAGCACCTGACCGCTGGGGGCGAGGGCGGCGTCGTGCTGACCAACGACGAAGAGCTGTACTGGAACGCCAAGCGCTTCGCCGACAAGGGCAAGGGGTTCAACCTGGCGGACCAGCGCAACGTCGTGCTGGGGCTGAACTACCGCATCACTGAGTTACAGGCGGCCATCGGGCGCGAGCAGCTCAAGAAGCTCCCCGACATCGTGGCCAAGCGCCGGGCCTTGGCCAACCGGCTGCGCGAAGGCATGGCCGGTCTGACGAGCGTGCACTTCTGGAAGATCATCGAGGGCGCCGAGCCGTCGTACTGGTTCTGCTTCCTGCGTCTGGACTCGGACGGGCTCTGCGTGTCAAAGGAGCGCTTCGCCGAGGCCGTGCGCGCGGAGGGTGTGCCTCTGGGCGGCCACTACTCGTGGCTGCTGTACGACTTCCCCTACTTCCAGGAACGCGCCACCTTCGGCGCCTCCGGCGCGCCCTGGACGTGCTTCGAGCATTCCCGGGACCTCGACTACAGGGGCTCCTGCCCCAACGCCGAGCAGGCCATCGCCCGGCACATGACGCTGCACCTGCACGAGTGCTGGACGGAGCGCGAGGTAGACGACACCGTGGCCGCGCTTGCCAAGGTCGAGAGGCACTATGCACGCAGCGGACCGGCTTAGGTTGACCGCCCGGGAGTGCCCGGCAGGCTCAGCAGTTGCCCCTTGATCTCCCGCTCGAAGAAGATGGTGACGCGGGGGAGCATGATGCCGCTGCGGCGGGTCCAGACTCCCACGTGGCCTTCCGCCAGCGGCTCAGGGTCGGTCCACGTCAGTACCGGACGGTTCTCGAAGGTCAGGAACAGGCGATCGCCGATCTTGCCGACTTGGATGTGGTGCCACTGGTGGTGCACCGAGTAGCCCTCGGGCACGCGGACCTTCGGCTCCTGAGCTACGACCTCGCCGCGCTTGAGGATGCTGGTCACCACGCCGTCATCGCCGCCCAGCACGAAGCTGTAGCCGCTGTTGGGGTCCTTGCCGTCCCCGCAGAGGGCGGCGTTGAGGTCGCGCGAGCGCTCGGTCTCATCGCCGCCAGGGGTCTTGTGCTTGACGGCCATGTAATAGTCGAGCACCACGTCGCCGGCGAAGCGACGCTTGTTCCAGGCGCACGCTACCTCGCTCGACTGGCCGCAGAGCCACGACCAGCGCTCGTCGCAGGCCCAGCGTGCCGTGACCTCCCAGTCGCCCGAGCTGACCCACCAGTCCGTGGGAGCGGCGGCGAAGGTGTAGTCGCGCACGTTGAGGCTCTCGATGGCGATGTCGTCCGGTCGGATGGGCGCGCCGACGAGCTCCAGCCCCACCGATTCGTCGCCCCTTGCGCCCTGCGCCCGCAGGATCGCCTTGCCGCGCCAGCGGGCCACCACGGACTTCCCCTGGCGCGTCAGTTCCAGTTCGGCCGGGCCCTCCTCGGGCAGGCGCACTGCCCTGCGGCCGATGGTTTTGCGCCCCCGGCGGAGCTCGACGCTTGCTCGACCGGATGTGGGCTCCCGGCTGACCGTCAGTCGCCAGGCTCGGTCAAGCTGCCTCTGCGGCGCCAGGATGAGCGAAGCCTGCTGGCTGCGCTGGATGTCGGGCGACAGCCGCAGGTGGATGGTCACATCGCCGAAGTACGCGCCCCGGTGCCACAGTAGGCTGGGGCGGTCGGGCTGGGCGACCCAGGCGACCGCGCGGCTGGCCCACGTCTGCCGGTCCAGCGCGCCGACGTTGACCGGCAGCGTAGCGTTGGCCGTCCCCTCCAGCCTGGCCGGGGGCAGCTGGACGCCGTTGCTGTGCGTTATAGGCCATACCGCTACGTCGTCGAAGATGGCGCGGCCGCCGTCCACCCACAGCGCGATTCCGCCACACCCGGCGCTCGGGTCGTGGCACTTCAGCACCGGCTCCCCGTCCACGAAGGCCTCCACGGTTCCATGGCCCACTCGCAGGCCGGGTCGGTACCACTGCTTCGGAGCCACGCGAGCGGGCGCCGAGGCCAGGACCTCCTCTTCTGTAGCCACTATCCGCACCAGCTCGGCCCGCCCGGCAGGCATCAGCCGGAAGAGCAGGTAACCGCCGCCGTCGTGGTAGTTGGCCGCTATGCCGACCGAGGCCGCCGCGTCGAGCGGCTGGACGGCAGCGCTGCACGCGTAGTTTTCCCAGAACCAGTGCCCCGTGGTGGCGAGGGCGCCATCGCCCCGGCCCAGGTAGGTGAAGCCGTTGACCGAGTAGTCGGCGTTGTCGAGGTCTATGTAGTGCCACTGGCCTCTCTTCGGCTGCCAGGGGCCGGTCTCGTCTTCCTTGCGCATGAAGTCGTCGGTGAAGAAGGGCCTGTCTAGCGGCTGACACACCGCGTCGCTCAGCTCGATCCCCTGTCCGGCATCGCGCAGGTATACGCGCCCGGTCTTCCCGCCGCGATACGGCACGCTGGCCAGCACTTCCGTGGGGGTCGCCAGCTCCAGCCGGCCCGGGCGCCGCTTCAGGATGAGCGTGCATGGACCCTCGGGCATCGGCAGTGGGCCACGCCAGAGCTCGCGCTTCCTGCTGCTGGCCACTGAGAGTGCGCAGGCCTCGCTGCCGACCTCGAGCACCGCGTAGTGCTTGGGCGAGCGGTAGTCGAAGGTGATCCTGGCCGGCTCTGCGCCGTCGGCCTCCGAGCTGGGCTGGACCTCGACCAGGACGTCGTATTCGTCGCCCGTGGGAGCGTCCAGCTCCTCCATGTCCACGGGCGGATGCGCGACGGGCGGAGGCTCGCCATCCTCGTCCTCGACCTCTTCAGGCGCCGGCTCGGCGTGCGGCGGCCTCTCTACCCACCACCAGGTGTGGGTCGGGGGCGAACGGGCGGGCGCGGCGCCGAGGTCGGGGAGGATGAACCGCGGATCGGCCTTTCCGGCGCAGAGGTACTCGATGGCGTTGGCCAGCAGTCGCTCCAAGGCCGGGCCTCGGGACGACGACGCGAAGCCGAGCGACGGGCCGGCGAACAGCAGCTCGCCCGTGCCCATCTTGAAGAGCACCAGGGCGGGCTTTCCGTCCCCGTGCTCGGCCGACGGCCCCTCGTAGCGCGCAATGACGGTCTCCCCCGGCAGGCCCTCAGCCACCGTGTACGTGCTCAGTCCGTAGAGCTCGAACAGGCTGCCGGGGTCGTACCCGCGCGTGATCAGCGTGGAGGCGTCAGTGATCTCGATCTTCGTGGGGCCCTTGAGGCCGACGATAGGAGTGGGCAGCAACGTGTTGTCCTGGAGGCGCCACATCTCGATCAAGCCACGGCCGCCCCCCTCAACGAACTGCTTGAAGGCCTGGACGAACCCTGGGTAGCTCGAGGAGGGCGAGCTGGCCAGCACCACGTCGTAGTCTCGCAGCACCGCCGGATCGGCCAGCTCCCTCAGCCAGATGCGCTCGCGCGGGAGTCCGAGCCGGGCCGCCACGCCCTCCAGCCCGCAGGGGTACATTCCGCCCACGCCGATGCGCAGTGGGGACAGGCCCTCAGGCTTGGGCGCAGCCAGCAACGGGCCGGCCAGGGCCGCGGCCAGCAGAGCGCACAGCACAGCGCGCCCCAGCCTGGGCACCGTCAGCCTCCGACGGCGGCTACGGAACACTCGGAGCAGACCCTCCTCGCAAGTGGGAAAGGCAGGCCCACGGCACGCAACATCTCTATGAACACCTGGAGCACCGCGAAGTTGCGCGCAGTCCACACGGCGCTCCGGCCCTCCGTATTCCACGCCACAGTCCGCGCGGTTGGTGCTCTCATTGTACCTCACGAGGCACAGGATTGGGAACGCCCCCCGCTCAGGCGACTTCTTTGACACTCGGCCTCGTACGTGCTATATTGCCCGCACTCTGCCCTCCGGAAGTCTGCGCCCCGGAGGGGCTCAAGGAACGGTGACGAGTGGAATGAGGCGAATCTGCCCCCCCACACTGGCCGCCGCCATCGCCGCGGCCGTTCTGGTCTCGACCGCTACTGCCGATGGCCTGTTCGACCGCAAGACCATGATGCGCACCGCGGAGCTGCGCCCGGGCATGCGGGGGGTGGGCAAGAGCGTGTTCCACGGTGTGGAGCCCACCGCCTTCAACGTCGAGATTCTGGGCGTCCTGGAGAACGACAACCTGGGCGGGGACCTCGTCTTGATCAAGGTACTCGATGGCCCGGTGGTCGAGCGCGAATGTGGCATCATCGCCGGCATGAGCGGCAGCCCCGTGTACGTGGGAGATCGCCTGGTGGGGGCCATCGCCTTCAACTGGGGCTTCCAGAAGGAGCCCATCGGCGGCGTGACGCCCATCGAGGACATGCTAGAAGCCCTAGAAAGCCGAGAGCGGGCCAAGAAGCCGCCCAGCAGCGCGGCAGCCCCGACCGGAGCCGTGGTGGAAGGACGCCGGGTTACCCGGGCGGCCATCCTCGGGCTCGACGACGACCCCGGCCTCAAGTTCGTGGACGCGGACACGCTGGCCCTGCGCCCAGTCGGCACCTACCTGACGTGCAGCGGCTTCAGCCCCCGGGCCCTGGAGTACGTGAGGCGGCAACTGCGGGGCTACGGCATCGTCGTCGAGCGGGGCCCGGGCCCCCTGCCCAAGGACCAGCGCGTGCCGGTCGAACTACAGCCCGGCTCGGCCCTAGGGGTGGCCCTGGTTGACGGCGACTTCAGCTCCGCCGTCACCGGCACCGTGACCTACCGCAACGGTGACACGCTGCTGGCCTTTGGGCACCCCTTCTACCAGAGCGGCACGGTGGCCCTGCCGCTGCACTCGGCCTGGGTACACGACGTGGTGCCCAGCTACTCCCGGTCAGTCAAGCTCACCTCGATAATGGACCCCGTCGGGCGCCTGGAGCAGGACCGCGCCTGGGCCGTCGCCGGGACCGCCGGCGCGGAGGTCGAGAGCATCCCCGTGCGCATCCGCATCAACGACCGCACGCGCGACTGGAGCAAGGAGTACAACGTGCAGGTGGCTCAGCACGAGACCATGTCGCCCGTCTTCATCCTCAGCAGCGTCTTCGACGCCATTGATGCTGCCTTCAAACCCACGGGCAAGGGCACGGCCAAGGTCTCCTTCTCCGTCACCACCAAGTCCGGTCTCACCGTGGAGCATCGCAACACGTTCTTCAGCAGCGTGGCCGTGGGGGACAGCACTGCGGCCGAGCTGTCCACGGCCATGGCCCTGCTGACCAGGAATCCCTACGACCAGCAAGACATCGCCAGCGTGGCGGTCACCTCAGAGCTGACCGACGAGGACCGCACGGCGCGCATTGAGGACGTGTATGCTGAGGAGACCACGGCCAAGGCGGGGGAGGACTTGCACCTGCACGTCGTGCTGAAGCCTCAGCAGGGCGAGGAGTTCGAGGAAGTGGTCACGCTCCACATCCCCATTGATGTGAAAAAGGGGTCCATGCGGCTGGGTGTCACCGGGGGCAGCTCGACGCTGCTCAAGACCCGACTGGGCATTCCGCCGCCCAACCTGGATTCGCTGCCCGACTTGGTCAGGGACTTCCAGGAGACCGAGCCCAACAACCGGCTGGTGGTGGCCGCCGCCCTGCCCAACAACAGCCTGGCCTTGGACAGCGTGAAGCTGGCGCGCCTGCCCTCCTCCATCGAGAGCACGGTCATGGCCAGCCGGTCCAGCCGCATGCGTCTGGGCCGCGAGGAGCTCTCAGTTGGCCTGGATACCGACTATGTGCTCATCGGGCAGCGCCTGCTGACCATGCCTGTGGAGGATAAGAAGGGCGAGAAGGGCCGCGTGCCCAGCCGCCCGCCGCGGCCGCCGACGCCCCCCAGCGGCCCGCCATCCATGCCACCCTCTGGCCCCCCCGGAATGGGCTTCGACCTGGGGCTAGGCATGCGGGCTGAGTGGGCCCCACCGGGGCTAGTCCCCACCTGGCGCGTGGTCACGGACGAGGAGTGGGCGGCCGTGGCCCCCTTCCCGGTTGCGCCGCCTCCGCGGCGCCCGCCCTCTGCCCCCGAGGCCAAGATGCCTGCCGGAGGCCCGCCAGGGCCCGAGGGCGAGGAGGAGCCCAAGGAAGAGGAGGCGCCGCCTGCCGTTACCCGCCAGTCGAAGCAGTGGCTACAGACGAAGGCTCAGGACTTCCTGGAGGGTGAGGCCAAGGGCGTGGCCATCGTCAACGTGGGCGACATCGAACTGGCCCCCAAGCCCGAGCGCCTTCAGAAGACGAACCAGTTTCACCTGTGGTCCGCCGCGACAGACGGAGACGGGGCCTACTTCGGCTCCGGCACGAAGGGCATCGTCTACCGGGCGGCAGAGGGGAAGGTCAGCACCTTCTGCGAGACAGGCGAGGTGGGTGTGCACTGCCTGCTGCCTGACGGCAAGGGCAACCTGATCGCCGGGACCTCGCCTGAGGGGAAGATCCTGCGCATCAACTCCGAGGGCAAGAGCGAACTGCTGCACACCGCCGAGGACCAGTATGTGTGGTCTTTGGCCCGGCGCGGGGATGACCTCTACGCAGGCACGGGCTACGGCGGCAAGATCCTCAAGGTCGCCGCCGACGGCTCGGCCGAGGTCTTCGCCGATCTTCCCGCGGCCCACGTGCTGGCACTGGCCTTCTCCGGCGACGTGCTCTATGCCGGCACCAGCGAGGACGGCGTCCTCTACCGGATTGATGCTCAGGGCGAGGCGGAGGCCGTCTATGAGAGCAAGGATAACTGCATCTCTGCCCTGGCCGTGGGCCCGGATGGCAGCGTCTACGCGGGCACGGCCTCCGAGGGCATGATCGTCAAGCTGGCAGGCGACGGCCACCCCGAAATCCTCTACGACTCCGACGAGCGGGTGATCAACTCCCTGCTGATGACCGATGACGGCCTGTACGCGTGCACCGGGGACGAGGGGCGCATTCTGCACATCGTTGACGGTGACGTGGAGCCCCGCGTAGCCGTGGTGGCCGAGCTCGACCCGCAGCAGGCCCTGTCCCTGGCCATGCTGGGCGACGGCTCGCTGCTGGCGGGCACGGGGAACATGGGTGAGATCTACGAGCTTCCGACTCGAGGGCAGGCCGAGGGCGTCTTCGAGTCGGACGTGTTCGACGCTGAGCGCCCGGCCTCCTGGGGCATGGTCTCCTGGCAGGCCACCATTCCCGAAGGGGCGCGGCTGGAGATCGAGACCCGTTCCGGCAGCACCAGTGAGCCCGACGAGACCTGGAGCCAATGGTCGGGCGTATATGCCCGGGCGGCAGGGGAGCGGGTGCGCAGCCCCGCGGCGCGCTTCATCCAGTACCGTGCCAAGCTGACTCGATCAAACCAGGCCGCGCCCGTGCTGCACAGCGTCAAGATCACCTATCTGCCCGAGAACCAGAAGCCGAAGGTGGAGCTACAGAAGCCGCAGGAGGGCAGTGCCCTCTCCAAGAAGCAGGAGCTGACCTGGAAGGCGGAGGACCCCGATGCCGACAAGCTCATCCACAGCCTACACAGCTCCGCCGACGGTGGGGCCACCTGGAAGGCGCTCAAGTTAGACCTGGACGAGCCCAAGTACGAGTGGGATACCACTGAGACCGACGACGGCGTATACAGTCTCAAGGTCACCGTCTCCGACCGACGCAGCAACCCGGTCAACGCCAAGCAGGCCGAGGTAGTGGCCACAGGAGTAGTCGTGGACAACACACCGCCCAAGTTCTACGACCTGAAGAAGGGGGAGCTTACTGAGCAGAGGACGGTGGAGATCAAGGGCCTGGCCAGCGACGCGCTGACGGCAGTCACTGCGGTGGAGTACCGCGTCGGCAAGGAGGGCAAGTTCCGGGCCGTGGCGGCCGTTGACGAGGTATACGATGCACGCGCGGAGAGCTTCGCCTTCACCACCGTGCCTCTGGAGCCCGGCAAGCAGGTCGTCGAGGTGCGGGCCAGCGACAGCGCGGCCAACTGGGTGACGGAGAAGCTGACCTTCACGGTCCCTGGTGACGAGGAGGCCGAAGGGGCTGAGAAGGAAGCGGAGAAGCCCGAGGCGGCGGCAGAGGGAGCCAAGCCGAAGGAGGAGTAGCGGGCGGGCGCATTGGGCGAGAGCTCCCTCGACACCATGACCGGGACCGGGGCCAGCACCAGGGCAGTCCGGCGCGTGGACGCCGCGCTGGCGAGCAGATACGGCGCGAAGAAGCAGGGCCGACGCGAGGACCCGCTGGACGGCCTCATCAAGACCATCCTCAGCCAGAACACCACAGACGTCAATTCGCACGCCGCCTTCGCCTCGCTCAAGCGACGCTTCCCCGAGTGGGAGCAGGCGCGGCGTGCTCGTACCGCCTCCATCGCCGGCGCCATCCAGAGCGGCGGCCTGGCCAACATCAAGTCCAGGCGCATCAAGACCATCCTCCAGCAGTTGCACGCAGAGCGCGGCCGCTTGAGCCTCGACTTCCTGAAGCGCTGGAGCATCGAGAAAGCCACTGACTACCTCGTCAGCCTGGAGGGCGTTGGGCGCAAGACGGCCGCCTGTGTGCTGCTGTTCAACCTGGGCAGGTCGGTCTTTCCTGTGGACACGCACGTGTTCCGCGTGGCGACGCGCCTGGACTGGCTCCCCCCGGGCGCAGACCCAGACAAGGCCCACGACGAGCTAGCCGCGCTCGTGCCTCCTGAGCTGCACTATCAGCTCCACCTCAACATGGTCGCCCACGGCCGCGAGCTGTGCCGCCCGCGCAACCCCAAATGCGGGGGATGCCCCCTCCTGGACTGGTGTGCGTATGGCCAGGAGCGGGTGAGGCGCGGGGAGGCGTGACGCCGCCGAAAACTACGCAAACTCGCCCCCTGTTGTGGTAAGGACTACCTTGGACGAGAGGCCATCCCGTCGGGCTGCGTGCTGCGCAGGGAGGCGCGCGACGTGCGCATCGCTGTCATTGGTGGAACTGGTGAGCACGGTGGCGGCCTGGCCGTGCGCTGGGCCAGAGCGGGGTTCGAGCTGATCATTGGCTCCCGCGAGGCCCGGAAGGCCGCCGCCGCCGCTGTGGACCTCAAGGCCAAGGTCCCCGGCGCTCAGATCAATGGCCGCGCCAACGAGCGCGCCCTGGCCGAGGCGGACTTCGCAGTTCTGGCCGTGCCCTGCGAGGCGCACCGGAGCACGGTCGAGGGGCTGAAGACCTACCTGCGTGGGGCGGTGGTCATTGATACGTGTGTGGGCATGGAGCCCGACCGGCCGGGCCTGCTGAAGCTGCCCCCGGAGGGCTCCACGCTTCAGGAGACCATGCACCTCCTGGGCCCGGGCAGCCGCGTCGTGGCCGCCTTCCAGAACATCCCGGCCGGCTTGCTGTGGGACCTGGAGCGCGGCGTCAGCGCCGACGTGCTCGTGTGTGGCGATGATGAGGAGGCCAAGCAGCTCGCCATGACCCTGGCCACCTCGGCCGGCATGCGCGCGCTCGACGCTGGGCCCGCGAGCAACGCCCGGCTGGTCGAGGCCACGGCCGCCCTCATGGACGTCATCAACCGCCGCTACTCGCGCTCCGACATGGCGCTTCAGTTCGCCGCCGGGTAGACGACGCAATCCCGACCGGCGACTGCCGCCGCCTATTCCCTCAGTGCCAGCCGGGCATCCTCCGGAAGCTCCTCGGGAGCCACCCAGCGGGCCCCCGTCACGCCTCGCCCGTCCAGGCCACCCAGACGCGCGTAGAAGCCCCAGCCGCCCTCGATCTCCAGGACCTTGAGCAGCACGGTGTTGTAGCCTTCACGCAGGCTGATCTTCACTATCGCCTCGTCCCGGCGCGCCGCCGAGGCTCCGTCGAACGTGTAGACACGCTCGCCGTTCACGGAGGCGATGATGGCGTCGTCGTAACCCAGGCACAGCCGGACCGTCTGCGGCCGCTCGGACGCGATCCCACCGATGGCGTAGGCCACCGCGTAGTCCGTCGGGCCCAGGAGCCTGTCCAGGTCCACGAAGTCGTCCTGGGCGTGGTGAACCTGCCCGGAGGGGACGCGGTCGCGAGGGTAGTGCCGCTCTAAGGCGCGCCGATCGCCCTTCTCATATTCGAAGGGGCCCACCACCAGCCAGCCGCGGTTGTGGTCGGTGCCCTCCCACAGGCGACAGCGCGCCTCCCGCCACATTCTGGAGGTGATGTGCTCGGACATGAGGTGTCGGTAGAAGCGCAGCCAACTGACCTCCAGGGGACGACGGCGCCAATCCGGATCGCCTCCCTCGTCACCTACCTTCCGCCCACCGTCGGAGGTCGGGACGATGGCGTCCGGGTAGCCCAGGCGATGGGCGAAGGCCCAGTCCACCTGGTGGAGCCACTCGTGAAGCTCCACCTCGCCGTCGCCCTTCATCCAGCCGGGGTACCACATGATGCCCGTCCAGCCCGCGCCGCCGGGGCCCAGGTCGCCGCCGTAGGTGCCGCCGAACATGGCCGCCGGCACCTTCTGCTCGCCGCCGTCGCTCAGCTTGGCATAGGCGAATACGCTGTCGAACCGGCCCGGCGCGCAGCGCTCCCCGATGTGCTCCTTGACGTCCCAGGGACCGATCCAGAAGCTCTCCTCGCCTGATAGGCGGGTAAGCGGCTCGTCTATGACGTCCACGACGAGCTCCAGCCGCAGCGCGCCGCGGCTGTACTCGAAGACGAGGTCCCCGAAGCTCCGCAGCCCCTCCTTGAGCAGGTCGAGCTCCTGGTCGGTGCACTCGATGTGCACGTGCGTCTCCTCGCCCTGCTTGTTCTTCCAGGTGAAGTCGAGAGTGCGGAAGAGGGCGGCGTACACGTGCCAGACGTTGGCTTGTGAGGGGTCGGTCTGCGGTGGCACGCGGGTGTTCAGATAGTGCAGGCGGCGCACGGCGTGAAGGCGCTGCTCCTCAGAGGCGGGGCAGGTGTCAATGACGCGCTCCCAGGCCTGGCGCGCCTGTGCCCAGCGTCCGGCCACCTCCAGGGCGCTGGCCCGGCGCATCTGCGCCTGCGTGTCCCCGTCGTCAGGGGCGGCTCGGGGCGCCGCAGGCAGGAGGGCGCCTACGAGGGCGCCTGACGCGAGCAGGTGCATGTTCTCTCCTCCGCTATACCCTGTACGGCAGCCAGCAGCAGCTTGCGCAGGCGCGGGCCTTGACTGGCCATCTCCTCCTCTACCTCAGTGTGGGAGACGGGCGAGTCGGTCATGCCGGCTGCCAGGTTGGTCACCACGCACACCGAGGCATAGCACAGGCCCAGCTCCCGCGCCAAAGCGGCCTCAGGGTAGGCGGTCATACCGACCAGATCCGCGCCCCAGGACCGGAACATGCGAATCTCGGCCGCCGTCTCGAACCGCGGCCCCTCGGCACACAGGTACGTGCCACCGTCGTGCACGTCCGGCGCCGCCTCGGACGCCGCCGCCAGCACCTCGGCACGCAGCGACGGGCAGAACGGCTCGGTGAGGTCTATGTGGGTCCACTCGCCATCGTCAGTGGCGAACGTGTCAAGGCGTCTCTTCGTGAAGTCTGTGAGCTGGTCGGGCAGCACGAGGCTGCCCGGCGGCAGGTCGTCGCGCAGGGAGCCCGTGGCGTTGGTGGCCAGGACGCACCGCGCCCTCAGGTCGTGCAGCGCCCAGAGGTTGGCCCGATAGCGGATGGCGTGGGGTGGGATGGAGTGCTCGGCGCCGTGTCGCGCCAGGAAGATGACCTCACGGTCATTGGCGACGAAGCGGCGCACCCAGGCGTCGCCGTAGGGGGTCAGGACGGACTCCGGCGAGGCGTGAGCGGCCTCCGGCAGTTCGTCCAGCCCCGTGCCGCCAATGATGGCAATGGGTGAGGACATTCGGTCCCTCCGTCAACGTGACGAATGTTCCCTCGCAGGGCTTCAGTTCCTGCTTGGGGGCCGCCGCCGCGTGCACGGCCGTGCGGTTTGCCTCGGTTGACACCTCCCCGCGATTTGCCTACAATGGTGCGACTTTTGCGCTGTGGGGCGGTTACTGGGCATGCCTGTGATGGGTCTCGACGATCTGCTGCCTCCCGACACGTGGGTCCGGCTCGTGGTTGGGAAGATGGCCCTGTTCGTGGTCGTGGTGGTCCTGTTCTACTTCATCTGGCTGGCCGTGCGACAGGCCATCGTCGCCCACGCTGAGGGCCATGACCCCGACGGCACCGTAACCAGCCGCCGCGTTCGCATCGGCGGCGGGATCGTGGGTGCCCTGGGGTTGCTGATGGCCGCCCAGGCGGTGGGGCTGTTCGGGCAGGTGGACCCCGTGGGAGGACTGGCGTCCGGAGTCCGGCACGGCCTCGTCGCGGCCACGTACGTGGGCTTCGGCGCACTGCTGGCGGCGGGCCTGGTGGTGGCTTTTGGCGGGCGCGATGCCGTGCTCAGCATGGTAGTGGCCGCCTATGTGCGGCGCACCGCCGGCAAGCGCGGCGGCGTGCCCAAGGTGGGCGACCACTTGACCTTGGGGCAGGTCTCGGGCGAGCTGACGCGCGTTTCACTGGCGCATCTACACATCCGGCAGGCGACGGGCGAAGAGGCGATGGTGCCCGCGTGCCGGCTGCTGACTGACACGTCGGTGCAGGGGTCGCCGCAGGCCGCCGCTCCCGAGCCGCAGGCGCAGCCACAACCGGAGGCGCGGCGTTCCATATTCGACGAGTGACGAGCCCTCGTAGCTGGAGGGGCAAGTGAAGAGCTTCCGAGAACTGCTCCAGGACGGTATCGTGGTATTCGACGGCGCCACCGGCACGCGCCTGGACGAGGTGGGGGTGGGGCAGGACTGCAAGGTCGAGTGGAACGTCAGCCACCCGGACGCCGTGCGCAGCGTCCATCGCTCCTACGTGGAGGCGGGTGCGCAGGTCGTCTCCACCAATACGTTTGCGGGCAACGGCCTCCAACTGGAGAAGGCCGGCTACGGTGGGCGGGTTGCCGAGCTATGCGCCGCGGCTGTCGGCGTCGCCAGGGAGGCGGCGGGCGACCAGGCGCTGGTGGCGGCCTCGTTGGGGCCTACCGGCGGGATTCTGGAGCCATTGGGCGCGCTCAGCGCGGCCCAGGCGGAGGAGGCCTTCGCCCAGCAGCTAGAGGCGCAGGTGGCAGCGGGCATTGACCTCATCCTGCTGGAGACTTTTGGGTCTCTGGAGGAAGTGGAGGTGGCCGCCCGCGCCGCCAGGGCGGCCGGGCCCGATCTGCCCCTCGTGGGCACCATGAGCTTCGACACCGGCGACCGCACGATGTTCGGCGTGGATGGGACCACGGCCGCCCAACGGCTGGCAGAGCTGGGCTGCGAGGTCGTCGGTGCGAACTGCGCCTATGGGGAGGGCATGCTGGCTGCCGTGGCGCAGATGGCCGAGGCGGTTGACCTGCCGGTGCTGGTCCAGCCCAATGCCGGGCGCCCCGAGCTGGTGGACGGCGCCACCACCTTCCCCGCCAGCCCCGCCGACCTGGCGGAAGAGGCGCTCAAGTTCAAGGCGGCGGGAGCCACGCTGTTCGGGGCCTGCTGTGGCAGCACGGCCGCCCACATTCGGGCCATCGCAGACGCGGTGCGCTAGCCACGGCAGGCGCTTCACCACCAAGGGAGGGGCATTCCCGCGTGAGCGAGGACATGCAGGGCCCACTCGCCGTTCCCGACGGTCGCGTCGGGCTCA
The DNA here is from genome assembly GCA_046760465.1 of Armatimonadota bacterium. Classification (GTDB taxonomy): domain Bacteria; phylum Armatimonadota; class Zipacnadia; order JAUWAU01; family JBHIEF01; genus JBHIEF01. The sequence continues at coordinate 20,167 of JBHIEF010000047.1, forward strand.
GGCGCGAGTTGACCGTGCTCGGCCTGGTGGCCATGGCCGTCTGTACCGTCATCGGCGGCGGCATCAACGTGCTCAGCGTGGAAGTGCAGGGCAAGGTGCCGGGGATGGCGTGGATGGTGCCCCTGGCCTTCGTCCTGGGCGTGACGCCCGCTCTCTTCGCCGCTCTCTGTTACGCCGTCCTGGCTTCGGCCATGCCCCGCGCCGGAGGCGGCTACATGTACGTCTCCCGCGGCTTGCACCCGTTCCTGGGCTTCATGGCCACTTTCTCCAAGTGGTTCGGCCTGGCCTCAGTGGTGGGCGTCATCGCATACCTGGACGTTCCCCTGATACGGGACGCCGCCCATGCGTGGGGCGCGGAGGGCCTGGCCGAGTTCCTGGACACGGCTTGGGGCACGCTGTGGATCCCGCTGCTCATGATCTGGGTCTTCTGGCTCATCAACCTGCTGGGCATGCGCAGCCTGGGCTACACAGTCATCGTGCTCATGGTGCTCCTGCTGTCGGGCGGACTGTGCCTCATCGTCACCGGCCTCTGGCACACGCACGCCGATTTCGCGGCGGCCATGGCACAGAAGACGCCTCCCGTGGACGTGGACTACATCGTGGGCCACAGTCGCTTGCAGGTGGGTGGGCTGCGGGAGCTGATGGCGGGCACGGGCTTCCTGTTCTTCGCTTACATCGGTTTCGCCACCATCTCCCAGGCCGGCAGCGAGGCGCGCGACCCGCAGCGGGCCCTGCCCAGGGCCTTCGTCATCGCTACTGTGGTCATCACCGCCTACTACCTGCTCTTCTCGGCGGCCTTCTATCACGCCGTGCCCTGGCAGTACGTTGCGCGCGAGACCATGACCGGGGAGGCCAAGCTGACGGCGCCGGGCGTCATTGGGGTGCTCATGCCTCCTCTGCTGGCGGGACTAGTGGCCCTCTCCGCCGGCATAGCCCTGGCGGCCGACATCCCTCCCATGCTCATGGCGGTCTCGCGCCTGTTCTTCTCCTGGGCCGAAGACGGCGTCTTCCCCAAGGGGCTGGCCCGTGTCAACAAGGCCTTTCATACGCCGCACTGGGCCCTGACGGCGTGTGCTCTGGTTGCCACGGTCGTGGTCGTGGAGTGCCACCTGCGGCCACATACCGGGTTCTTCGCGGGCGTGGACATGGTGACGATGGCCCTGCTGTTCACGTATATGATCGTGTCAGTGGCGGTCATCACCTTGCCCCGGCGCAACCCCGAGCTCTATGCGCAGGTGGCCTTCATCAGGTCACGGCCTGCCCAGATCGTGGTTGCCCTCATCGCCATCGCCACCATCGGCACGCTCCTCGGAATCCAGATCAACGAGGACATCAAGGCCACGCGCACCCGCATCGCCGTGCAGATGATGCAGTTCCCTGTGGAGGGTAGGTGCCACCGCGCGCATACCTGGGTGCAGTATGCTCCCGAGGCGCCGATCCGGGAGGTCACCATTGGCCTCACCGCTTTCGGGGCCTACCTGCGCACCGGCCTCACTAGCATTGAGCTTCCGCCCGTGGGCGAGGAACTGGTCTTGCGGGAGACCTTCGGGGTCACCTACTCCGACGGGGTGCGCAAGCCGCTGGTGGCCCCGGTCACCGGTGAGGTGGTGGCCGTCAACGAAGCGGCGGTCAGCCAACCGGCCCTGGTGGAATCGGACCCCTACGGCCAGGGCTGGCTGTTGCGCGTGAAGCCAGAGGGGCCGGAGGCATTGAGCGCGCTCATGAGCGTCGAGGACTACATGAGCACCATCGAGGCCAGCCGTCCGGAGGGCCTCCCCCTGGGGAGCGCCGTCGTCCATTCGCTCGTGCGCAGCTCGGCATTCGTGTGGGTGGTGGTGCTGCTGGTGGGGGCCATCATCTTCGCTTGGATGTGGGCGCGTAAGCGCGCGGCGGGGGAGGACCCGAACGCTGTGTTTATGACGCTACCCGTCGAGGCCGAGGACGACCTCCCCCTGATATGACCGTTCGATGGTGCGTCGGGAACAGGCACGCGTAAGCGAGGAGGACGACATGTACCCTGAGGACCTCAAGTATCACGAGAAGCACATGTGGGCGCGAGTGGAGGGCGACACGGTGACCGTGGGCATCACCGACTACGCTCAGGAGCAGATGGGCGACATCATCTTCGTTGACCTGCCCCAGGGCGGGGAGGCTGAGGCGGGGGAGACCTTCGGCTCGGTGGAGTCCGCCAAGGCCATCGAGGACCTGGTCTCCCCGGTTAGCGGCCAGATCACGGCCGTCAACGAGGAGCTCACCGACGCTCCCGAGAAGATCAACGCAGACGCGCACGGGGACGCCTGGCTCATCAAGGTGAAGATCACGGACGAGGGGCAACTCGAGAATCTGCTGACGGCGGCACAGTACCAGGAGTTCCTGGGGACGTTGGACTAGCGACTGCGCCGTGACTCCCACGGAGCGTAACACCTGGCGGCTCGTCAACAGCGGGCACGCGGACGCCTTCGACAACATGGCCACGGACGAGGCCATTCTGTTGGCCTGCGCTGAGGGCCGGGTTCCGCCCACGCTTCGCCTGTACGGCTGGCGTCCGCCCGGGGTGAGCCTGGGGTACTTCCAGGAGTTGGCGGGGGAGATAGACTCGGAGGAGTGCCGGCGGCGGGGCTTCAGCGTCGTGCGTAGGCCCACCGGCGGGCGCGCCATCCTCCACAACGACGAAGTGACCTACAGCCTCTGCGTGCGCGAGGACGACATCACCGGCGGCCATGGCGTGATGTCATCCTACCGCACGATCAGCCGTGGCATCGAGGCGGCTTTCGCCCGACTGGGCCTGCCGGCCCAGCTCGGGGATTCCGCCGGAGTGCCCGCCACCCGAGGCAAGGGGGCCAGGCTGCTGCCGGCGGCCTGCTTTGCCAAGAGCAGCCGTGCAGACCTGATCCACGCCGGCCGCAAGATCGTCGGCAGCGCCCAGACGCGCAAGCACGGCGCCATACTCCAGCACGGGTCCATCCCTCTCAGCCTCAACCTCGACGACGTACTTGCCGTCATGCCGGGTCGTGGCGACCTGGGCGATGGCGGCTGCCTGGAACGACAACTGCACACCGTGGCGGTCAGCGTCTCAGAGGCCGTCGGCCGGCGGGTGGACTATGACGAGATGTGCCAGGCGCTGGTGCGTGGATTCCAGGAGGCCTTCGGCATCGAGCTCGCGCTCGGGGAGCTCACTACGGCCGAGTCGCGCACGGCCCGGGAGCTGCGT
>JBHIEF010000048.1:0-23228 GCA_046760465.1 Armatimonadota bacterium
CCGCCTGATCCCAACAATCCTGACACGCACCGCCCTCACGGCCCTCTCGTTGACAGTGCAGTGACTGAGTGCTATACTCTGCCCCGTTTTCTGGCCCGAGACGACACCATGGCCTGCCCAGAGACGGACACCCATGAGGCGCAAGACGGCCTGAGCCACCGGCGCGCTCAGCACCTGACCGCCGAGGAGGCCAAGCACCTGGTGCTGCACCGCTGGCTCTACTGGGGCGTGGTGCCCCTGGTCGGCTGCTTCGTGCTGGCGGTGATCGCCGGCCTGCTGGCCGCTCCCAGCGAGCTATCGCACATCAAGCTCGCCGACGTCTTCGCCGGCTTCCTGGCCGTGGGGGCGGGGGCGTTTCTGCTGGGGTTTGCCATTGACGGCCACATGACCAATCCCGAGCGCCTGGCGGCGCTGGCCGACTACGAGCTGCCCGAGGACCGCAAGAAGGACGACCCCATCGTCCTGCCCGCCCATCCGGCCATCCGACGGCAGGTGGTCAAGTGCGCCTCAGTGCTCTCCGCCCTGGGCGCGGTCATGGGCCTGGCGGCCATCATCCACCTGGCCTTTGGGGGAGAGATGGGCCAGGGGATGCAACTCATCGTCCTGGGGGCGGCCTACCAGCTCTTCCTGCTGTCCCGTCACGACCACTACAGCGACCTCATCGAGGGAAGCCCCGACGCGCGGCGCTAGCCGGCCGAGGCCGAACGCCCCTCCGCCTGATCTCGCTCCAACCCCAAACGCCCCGCTGGGCCTCTACGTGCGCAGACGCGTGAGGGTGATGCGCGTGCCCTCGCCGGCCGGATCGTCCTCCACCACGATGCTGAGTATGGCCTGCTCGGCCGACGTCTGGATCACCAGTCGCCGGTCGGTCTCGCGCACCGCCATGGCCCCGGCGGCGTACTGGTTGCGGTAGAAGCGGGCCACCTGCGAATACGGGTCCGGGGTCGTCATGATGGCCGTCTCGTGCGCCTCGCCCTTCAGGGACCCGCCCTCGGGCAGCACGTGGGCTCCCGGGTAGATGGCTATCCCCAGTTCGGCAGCGGCCACGTCGGCGTCGTGCCCGACCAGGACGCGCGGCGGCGCCGGTTCGTCCACCGGCCGTTCCTCCCCAGTGGTCTCAGCCACGTCCCGCCCTTCGTCCGTGGGCTCCATCGTCCCCGTGGGCGGCTCCGTCTGATCGGCGGCGGGCTCCGAGGGGGCGTTGGCCGGCGTGGGAGCCTGCACGGGCTGGTCCACGCGGCAGCCGCAGCCGGCCAGTAGCCCCAGGCAGGCGACGATGAGCGATAGGGTCGGCAGCTTCGCGGCCATCCGGTCCCCTCCGTGCGCGGCCACCTGGTCGGCGCGGCATTTCGCGCCGCCGGACTCCGCGTCCTTCCGGTGCAGGACACGTGCCGCACCTCATGGAATAGTCCGGGGCGCGCCACCAGGTTGGCGCCCAAAGGAGCCCTGTTGACATGAACGCTCGCGCAGCTTCCGTCCTGGTCGCCGTCTTGCTCTGTGGTCTGCTGGCCGTGGGCTGTCAGCGGCAGCAGCCCGCCCCCGCGCCGCCCGTTGCCATGCCTCCGCCGGCTCCCCCGCCAGGCGAAGAAGAGCCCGCAGCCCCCACCAGTGAGGAGCCCGAGGAGCCGGCCGAGGAGCCCGCGCCCGTCGCCGAGGAGAAGCCCTACCCCGACGTCGAGGGCACGGTCGTCAAGGTAGAGACCGACATGGGCGACATCGTGCTCGAGCTCTACGACGACGACCTGCCCCGAACCGTCAGCAACTTCAAGGAGCTGGTCGAGGACGGCTACTACGATGGGCTGACCTTCTATCGCGTGGAGGACTGGGTCATCCAGGCGGGCGAGAACCCCCGCGGCCCGGGCCGCGGCCTCAAGTTCGAGACTCACCCCGATCGCACCCACGACCGCGGCGCCCTGGGACTGGCCCGCAGCACCGACCCCGACTCGGGCCGGACCGAGTTCTACATCGTCAAGCGCGACGCCCACGAGCTCGACGACGCCGTGCGGCGCGAGCAGACCGGCGGCCGCGAGCGCGGCTACTGCTGCTTCGGCCGCACCATCGAGGGCCTCGACGTCGTGGACCTCATCCGCAGGGGCGACAAGATCAAGCGGGCGACCATCGTGCAGGAGGCCGACTAGGCGCGCAGGCAGCCCTGCCGGCCCCGCGCGTCGGGCCAGGACACCATGACCCACGACACCATCATCTGCCGCTGCGAAGAGGTGACGGTGGGCGACATCGAGGAGGCCATCGCGGCCGGAGCCAGGACCCTCCGGGCCGTGCAGTTGCGCACCCGCCTGGGCATGGGCCTGTGCCAGGGCCGCACTTGCGCACATCTGGCCGCCGGCCTCCTGGCCCGCAGGCTCGACCGACCCCGGGGGCACTTCCGTCCCCGCCGGCCGCGCCCGCCGGTGCGGCCCATACCCCTGCACGACCTGGCCAAGCGGCGTGACTGACTCCGCGGACGTGGTCATCATCGGCGGCGGCTTGATCGGCTGCGCCTGCGCCTACTACTTGACCACCGCAGGCCTGTCGGTCGTCCTGTGCGAGCGCGGCGACCTGGGCGAGGGCGCCTCCGGCGCCTGCGAGGGCATCCTGTCGCTCCAGTCCAAGCCCCCGGGACCGGCGCTGCGCGCGGCCCGCCGGGCCCTCGACCTCTACCAGACCCTCCCCGGCGAGTTGGACGCCGACCTAGAGCTGCGGCGCGAGGGAGGGCTGGTCGTCTGCCAGACCGACCAGGACCTCGAGCTGGCTCGCGCGCAGGCCCGCCGACTCGCCGACGAGGGCGTGCCGGTGGAGCTGCTCTCCCCCGCCCAGGCGCGGGGGCTCGTGCCCGCGCTGGTCGAGACCATCGCCGGGGCGGCCTACTGCCCTCTGGAGGCGCACCTCAACCCCTGGAAGCTGCTGCTGGCCCTGGCCCGCGTGGCCGAACGCGGCGGCGCGCGACTCCTGACCCATACCACTGTCGAGGGCATCCGCTGTCGGGGCGATGTGGTGGAGGGAGTGGACACCTCCGCCGGCGCGATCCACTGCCGCGCAGTGGTCAACGCGACTGGCGCCCGCGCGCCGGAGGTCGCTGCCTGGGTCGGCGTGGCGCTGGACATTGCCCCTCAGCGTGGGCAGGTGTTGGTCACCGAGAAGGCGCCGAAGCTACTCGGTCCCTTCGTGCTTAGCGCCGGCTACGCCGCCGGCAAGCTCCGCTCGCAGGCGCAGCCTCCCGCGGCTGTGGCCGCGGCTCAGTTGGCGACGGGCAACGTGCTGATCGGCAGCACGCGCGAGCTGGTGGGCGACAGGGCCGACACGACCCCGGAGGGACTGACGGACATCGCCACGGAGGCCCAAGCCCTGCTGCCCGGCCTGGCCGGGCTGGCCGTGATCCGCAGCTTCGCCGGGGTCAGGCCGTATACGCCCGCAGGGCGGCCCGTGGTGGGCCATGTGGGTGGCCCGGCCGGCTTCATCGTGGCTGCCGGGCATGGCGGCGACGGCGTGGCGCTGGCGCCGTGGACGGGGGCTCAAGTGGCGCAGGTGCTCACAGACGGCTCCACGCTCAAGAAGCAGGCGTTCTAGGCCGAAAATAACCCCGAAAACCAAGGTAGTACTTTACATTTGAGACAGGTTATGGTAATATCCACAGTGATTTGAATGGGCATGCTCGCCCCCCCCACAGGGGGCGCTCAAGAGCGTGTCCAGCAGACGAACAGAAGCGGCTCGTAGCACAACGGCACGCATTGCACTAGGGGACGCAGCACAATTGACACAGCTACATCAGGGGCAAGGCACAGCGCTGGGCGGGCGGCTTCAGATGCTCCTCAGGTTCAGGCTACCCCGTCGTTCCTCGCGCTGTCCCGAGTGTCGCCGCTGCGAGTATCACCCCTGAAGTGTCGTTGTGCTGACCCCTGACCGATTAGGGGAGATGGGCATGTCGCGGCTGCCGCGCCAGGGCCTGCCAGTGCGCCCTGGCCGGCGCGCCCAGTGAGGTCGTGCCCTGAATGCCGTGGTCGGCGGCTGGCCGGCGCATGCCAGCGCGGGTCCGCCGTCGCCCGTCAATGGGTCCCGGAAGGCGCTACTCATGGAGGCGGCCGGACGGACCAACCTGGAGCGCATTCGCGAATACGGCCAGGCCCTACAGCGTGACCCCGACACGCTGGCCTTCGCGCTGCTGGCGGACGTGTTCCGCGAGGAGGGGATGTACCGCGAGGCGCTGGACGTCTGCCAGCGCGGCCTGGAGCGCCACCCGGACTACATTACCGCTCACATCATCATGGGCCAGATCCACGAAGACCTCCAGGAGCTGGATCAGGCCATCGAGGAGTACCAGGCGGCGCTGCGCCTGGACCCCGGCAACCTGGTGGCGCGCAGGGCCCTGGGCAGGATCCTGCTGGCCCAGGGCGAGCTGGAGCAGGCCAGGACGCAGCTCGAGCATGTGCTCTTTGCCAACCCGGCCGACGATGAGGCCGGCGAGCTGCTGGCCATGGCCGAGGGTCGCCGCCCGCTGCCCGAATGGGCCGAGCAAGCGGAGCCGCAGCCTGCCCCGCCGATGGAGGCCCCGCCGCCCGCCGAGGCGGTGCCCAAGGCCGCGTCCGGCCTCGAGGCCGGCATCAACAGGTTGGCTGGAGCCAACGGCATCGCCGGTGCCATGGTGGTGGGAGAGGACGGCCTGGTCATTGCCTCCCAGATGGGCGTGACTAACGAGGAGGAGGCCTTCGGCGCTCTGATTGCCGAGATCCACCGGCCCATGCGCCGCTATGCAGCGCGCATGGACATGGGCCGGCTGCGGCGCGCCGTGATTGACGGGGCCGGCGGCAAGCTGATACTGGCCTCGGACGGAGCACGCATCCTGGCCGTGGCCGCTAGCACGGACGCCAAGCTGGGCATGGTCAACATGCAGATAGACCAGGCGATGGCGCTCATGCATTCCCCCTAGGGGAACGCGTGCCGGCCGTCCCTTCAGGAGGGTACTGACGTTGGATGCCCCACAATCCGGGCCCAAGAGAGACCTCCCGCTGCTGGTGGCCGTGGTAGCTGCAATCGCGGCCATCGGGCTGGGTACCTTCGTCTGCATCTTACTGCCGTCCGGTACCGGCGCCGCGCCCCCCGCCTGGCAGCAGCTCGGCTACGCGGTGCTCTGCGTGGAGGCCATCCTCTACGGGCTCATGGGCCTGGCCATCGGCGCCCGCCGCGCCCATCTCTTGCTGGCCGCCATCGTGACCGGGCTGGCCGCCCGCGCCCTGAGCGCGGCCGGCACCTTCTGGTACGCCAAGTCCGCGGGCGAGACGCAGGCCTTCGCCCACTTCTACCTGAACAGCCCGCTCATGGTCGGCGTGCAGGCCGTGTTCGCCCTGCTGGCCATCACCTTTCTGAGGCAGTACTTGACCCCGGCCGCGCCGCCGGCCGCGCCCCAAGTGGCCGAGCCCGAGGTGCCGGCCGAGGTGCCGGCCGAGGTCCCGGCGCCCGAGCCCTTCCTCCCCGAGCCACCTCCCGCCCCGCCGCAGCCGGACGTGGCGGAGTCGCTGGCCCCCTTCGAGGTCGAGGAGGCCGCGCCACCGGTAGAGGAGCCGACCCTGGCCGAGGAGCCGCCCGTGCCGCCTGCGCCCATTGCCCCGCCTGAACCGCCCCCGCCGGCGGTTCCCGAGCCGTCTCTCGCGGCCCCCGTGGAGGCGCCGCCGGCCGTGCCGCCAGAGCCGCCTCCGCCCCCGGCCCCGGAGCCGCCCGCGGCTCCCGAGCCGGTCGCGCCCGAGGCCCCCGAACCGGTTGAGGAGGCGCCGCTCGAGCCCATCGCCGTGGGCCTGCCGCCGCCGGACGCTCACGGACCGCCTCCCGACATGATCGCCGAGGTCGTGGCCGAGGCCGAAGCCGAGGCCGCCACCCACGAAGCGCCCCCAGCGGAGGCGGAGATCGAGGAGGAGCTGGAGGCCGCGCCCGCCGAGCCGACCGAGGAGCTCGACGTGCACCCGGCCCTGGAGGCAGCGCCGCCGGAGCCCGTGGCGGCCGAGGAGCCAGCGCCCGTGGAGGAGCCGGCAGTCGCCGAGGAGCCGCCCGACGAGGCCTCCGTGCAGGCGCGCATGGACCAGTTGGTGTCCGAGCTCATGGAGGGGGTCGAGGAGGAAGAGGAGCCCGCCGTGGAGCCGGCGGTGGCCGAGGACGAGCCGCTGTTTTCCTTCGAAGTGTCGGCCGAGGAGCCGCCGGCCGCTGAGGCACCTCCGGCCGCCGAGGCCCTGCCCACGGTAGCCGAGGAGCCCGCGCCGCCCGAGGAGCCGGCCCCGGCCGAGCCGGCCGAGGCGCCGCCGATGGCGCCGGAGGTAGAGGCAGAGCCGGTCGAGGAGCCCAGCGCCGAGATCAGCTTCGAGTTGGACGCGCCGCCGGCAGCGCCGCCGGTAGTTGAGGAGCCCGCTGTCGAGGCGCCGCCTGAGCCCGTTGTGGAGCAGCCCACGGCGCCCGTCGCGGAGGCGCCGCCGGCGCCGCCCCCGCCCGAGGAAGAGGTGGACACGATCTACGTGGCCGCCGAGGCCATCCTGGGGCAGCTTCCCCCGGGAGCCCTCAACGTGAGCGGGGCGGAGGCGGAGACCGCCTTCACCGACCTGCGCTTTGCGGTTCCGCTGGAAGAGGTCCTGCGGCACTTGGCCGAAGGCGAGGTCCGCGTGTCAGCGCGCATGATCGTCCAGCAGATGCCCCGTGGCTCACTGGCCGTGTCCGACGTGGAGCTGGAGACGGCGCTGGTGGACGGCATCGAGCTGCCTCTGAGCGAAGTCGTGCCCCAGGTGCCGCGTCGCCATCTGGCACTGACCGGCACCAAGTACCCGGCGCCGCAGCTGGACCCCGAGCCCATCTTCAAGGTGGATCAGGACCTCGACTTCGACTCAACCGTACATGCTATCGAGCCGGCCGCAGAGGCGGCCGCGCCGCCCCCGGCGGCACCGGCGCCGGCCGAGCCCGAGCCTGTTGCCGAACCCGAGGCCCCGGCGCCGCCTCCCGAGCCGGAACCGGAGCCCGCGCCCGAGCCGGTGGCGGCGGAGCCCGCCCCTGCGCCGGAGCCCACGCCCGAGCCGGTGGCGGCGGAGCCCGCCCCTGCACCCGAGCCGCCTGCGCCCGCGCCCGTTCCGGCGCCGGCGGAGCCCGCCCCTGCACCCGAGCCCGTTCCCGCGCCGGCGGAGGCTGCCGGCGTCGCGGCCACGGCCGACATGGACGCCGTGCGCGGCCTGGTGCAGAGCTGCGCCTCGCGGATTGGATCGGTGCAGGTGGACTGCGGCGAGCTGGAGGGCCTGGGCTACGTGCTGAGCGCGCTCCCGCCCGCGGCCAACGCTGCCGACGTGCGCGAGCGGGCCGGCACGGTCTGGCACGACCTGCGAGGTCTAGCGGTGGCGGCGGGGCGCGGCCAACTGGCCTCCGTCCAGGTCACCGGGCGGGCGGGCGCTGCCTCCCTGAGCCTGAGCCAGGAGCCGGCCGGCGTGCTCTGTCAGGTGGCGGCCACCGGCCAGGTGAACTTGGGGATGCTCGACCTGGCCGCCGGCAAGATGCTGCGCGGCCTACCCGAAACCGATCTGGTGGTGCGGCAGCCCATCGGCGACAGCGACGGGGAGCCCTCCAGGGGCGCTCCGACGGCGCACTGCGAGGGCGCCACCGAGTCCGCCCAGCAGGCGGCCGACGCCGTCGGCCTGCCGGGCATGGTGGGCAACGAGGTGGTCTGCGATGACGGCTGGCGCGGCGTCGTCATCGCGCCCAGCGGCACCGAGGCCGACGCCGTTATCGGCTGGGCGCGCTCGGCGCTGACCAGCCTGGGCGCCTATGCGGCTGCGGTGGGCCTGGAAGAGCTGGAGTGGGCCGTGCTGGAGGCGGCCGAGGGCCCCGTGGGCCTGGCCCGCGGCGCCCGAGCGGTCGTACTGGTGCCGCCGGCCGTCACCCGCCCGGGCATGGTGGGCATGCACGTGGCTCGCGCCGCGGCTCAGTCAGAGGCGGCCGGCAGCCCGGCCTGATCGCCGGGGGGGCATCGTTTAGCGCGCAGTGCGCGCGGGATACATGGTATGCAGAAGGTGCTTGAGGCCCTCACCCGGATACCGGGGGTGCGCGGCAGCCTGCTGGTGGCGGCAGACGGGATCATCATCGGCTCCCATCTGCCCCAGGGGGTGAGCGATGATGAGGTGGCCGCCCTGGTGGCCACCATCGCCCGCACCACGGAGGAGAGCCTGCGTCGCATCGAGCGCGGCCCCCTGCGCCACGCCGAGATTGACGCGGAGCGCGGCAAGATCTTCCTCCAGGATGCGGATAAGGGCATTCTGGTGCTGTTGTCAGAGCCCGAGGTCAACGTCGGGCTGATCCGGCTGGAGATGAAGGCGGCGGCCGACAAGCTCCAGCGCCTGGTGGGCGGCGGCGAGCCGGTCCCGGCCCAGGTCGCGCAGGAGAGGTAGGCGGCATGGCGTCCATCAACTACGCGCAGCGCGAGATATCCTGCAAGATCGTCTACTACGGCTGCGCCATGTGCGGCAAGACGACGAACCTGCAATACATACACGACAACATCCCGGCCCAGGACAAGGGCAACCTGGTCTCGCTGGCCACCGAGACCGACCGCACCCTGTTCTTCGACTTCCTGCCCTTGGAGGTGGAGACCATCGGGGGCTTCACCACCAAGTTCCAGCTCTACACCGTCCCCGGTCAGGTCTTCTACAACGCCACCCGCAAGCTGGTGCTGCGCGGGGTGGACGGCGTGGTCTTCGTGGTGGACTCCCAGTGGGAGCGCATGAAAGACAACGTGGAGAGCATGCGCAACCTGGACGAGAACCTGGCCGAGTACGGCCTGTCCCTGGACACCGTGCCCTACGTGCTCCAGTACAACAAGCGGGACCTGGACAACACCTCGCCGCCCGAATACGTGGAGTTCTTGCTCAACAACCGCGAACAGCGTCAGCTTTCGTTTCTGTCCATCGCCACCGAAGGCGGAGGCGTTTTCGACACACTGAACGCAGCCTGCAAACTGGTCTTGAAGCGACTACAGGAGAAGCACGGTTAGCCGGATGCGCCAACGGTGGGGCGGTGGCACTGGCGTTGCAGGGACGGGTGGAGGTCCGAGACTGTGAACGGCGATGATTTCATCCTCTATGAAGAGGACATGGAGGCCATCCAGCAGGAGTTGGCCCGCCTGCTGGCGGAGGCCCAGGCCACCTGCGTGCTGTTGGTGCACGGGAGCGGACAGCTAGTGGCGCAGAGCGGCTTCACCCGCGACCTGGACACCACCTCCCTGGCCGCCCTGACCGCCGGGGCCTTCGCCTCCACCAAGGAGATCGCGCGCTTGATTGACGAGCCCGAATTCAGCGTGCTCTTCCACGAGGGCAGCCACACCAGCATGCACCTGTCCCTGGTGGGCACGCACGCCAGTCTGGTCACCATATTCGACAAGCGCACCAGCCTGGGCCTGGTGCGTCTGTGTGCCGCGCAGACCGCTGAGCGTCTGAACCACGTGTTCGCGAGGGCGGCGGAGCGAGAGCTTAAGGGCCAGCACAAGGTGGTTGGCCTGCCGGCCGGCGAGCTGTTCGGACAGCGGCCGTCCGAAGCCTGAGGAGCGGGCGCAAGCCATGGCCCTGACGGGCAGCCTGGCAGATGTGGAGGCAGCCGACGTCATCCAGCTCATCGCCATGAGCCGGAAGACCGGCGTGCTCACCGTGGTGGATCAGTACGAGCGCTCCCTGCTCTACTTCGATCAGGGCCAACTGATCCACGCGGTCACCGACAACCTACAGGGCAACGACGTCGTCTACAACGTCCTGGCCAAGACCCAGGGGGATTTCGCCTTCGAGGCCACGCCGGTGGACTGCCCCCACACGGTGACGTTGGCCGCCGAGAGCCTGATGCTGGAGGGCGCCAAGCGCATGGACGACTGGGAGCGGCTGCGGGCCAGCCTGCCCGCGCCCGGCGCGCCGCTGGCCGTCGTCAAAGACCTGCGCGCGGCCGGCGACCTGGGCGTCCCCCTGGAGGCCGCTCGCACGGTGGTGGAGCTGACCAACGGAGGCCGTACGCTGGAGGCCCTGGCGCGCGAGTCCGGACTGCCGGAGGTGCAGGCCTACGAGGTGATCGGGGCGCTCATCAAGCAGGGCGTGATCTCGGCGGTCGTCCCGGCCCAGCCGGCGGCCCCGGAGCCGGCGCCGTCCGGGGGCGGAGGCGCCGCGGCGCAGGCCTCGCTCACGGCCGGCCAGTTGGAGCAGATCATACAGAGAGTGGCAACGCTCTGATGGCGGTGACCTGAGTGACCTCGGTCGAGGTGCTAATCGCCGGGGCCAGTCCAGGGGAACGGGCAGAGCTGGCCAAGAGCATCGGTGACATCTACGTGCGGCCGCCTCGCGCCCGGCCGGGCCGCACCGGCGGCGCCGCAGACCGTTTGCTGCAACTGGCGCAGGTGACGGTCAACGAGGAGCTGGCCTTGCGCATCTACGTGTTGGCGGGCGACCCGCGCTTCGCCTTCATGTGGGGCATTCTGGCCGAGAAGGCGGCAGGCAGCTTGATCCTGGTGGACGGAGAGCGTCCCGACAGCCTGGAGGCGGCCCGCGCCATGCTGCGCTCGGCCCGGCGCCGCACCGACGCGCCCTTCGTGGTCGGCGTGACCAGCGGCGACCGGGACGACGGCGAGCATCGTGCGGCCGTGGCCGGGCAGATCGGGGCCAACGCCGACACCCCGGTGGTGCCCTTGCGCTGCGGCGAGCGCGAGAGCGTCAAAGCCGGACTCTGCGAGCTGCTGCGCCGCGTGCAGGAGCACCTGCGCGGCACGGAGGCGGGCGTGCGCACGCAGATGGCCACGCCCCCCGTCCCGGCAGGCCAGGCGCAGTCAACGGGAGGAACGGGCTAATGCCGGGCCTACTATCGCAGCTACTGGGAACGGGCCGCGTCGTGGCCGTGGACATCGGCAGCCACAGCATCAAGCTGGCCGAGGCCGAGGACCGCGGCGACACGGTCGAGATCATCTCCCTGGGCACCACTCCCACCCCCCAGGGCGCGCTGGACAACGGCGCCATCATGGACATCGCCGGCGTCAGCGGCGCCATCGCCGAGCTCATGGCCACCCTCGGCGTGGCCGGCGGGTCCGCGGCCGCGGTGGTCACCGATCCCTCGCTGGTGGTCACGCGCATTCAGATGCCGCGCGCGCTACAGAAGAACCTGCATCGCACCATCCGCTTCGAGGCCCGCAAGCACGTGCCCTTCGATGTGGACGAGAGCCTGATCGAATGCCAGGTGCTGGACCCCGAGGGCGAGGCCGAGCAGATGACCGTGCTGCTGGTGGCGGTCAGACGCAACGTGGTGCAGAGCCGCCTGGACTGCCTGGAGAGGGCGGGGCTGGACCCCGTGTTCATGGACGTGGAGCAGTTCGCCTCCATGCGCGCCCTGGTCTATGCCAACCGCAACCCGCAGACCTTCAAGGAGACCATCGCGCTCATCCGCGTGGGCGCGGCCTTCACCGAGATGGCCATGGTCCGCAACGGCGCCTTCGTGTTCCCGCGCATCGTCCCCATCGCCGGAGCCCACATGGACCGCGCCATCGCCTCCGGGCTCAGCGTGGACATGGACGAGGCCCAGCGCGTCAAGGAGCAGCGTGCCGTGGCCTCCCGGCGCGACCAACTGGACGAGCTGGAGGAGGACGAGCGCCAGGTCAGCCAACTGGTGGCCCCGGCGCTGGAGGAGATCACCCGCGACATTCAGCGCTCCTTCATCTTCCTGGCCACCCAGCTCCAGCTCGACCCCTCCACCCCCGTGGTGGACCGCGTGCTGCTGTCTGGGGGAGTGGCCGGCATGCGCAACATCGCCCCCTACCTGGCAGCGCAGCTCAACGTGCGCGTGGAGGTGCCCAACGTCTTCCTGGACACTAACGTGACCGCGCCCGCCTATGACGCACACACCCTGGCCAACCTCGCCCCCACCGCCTCGGTGGCCGTGGGGCTGGCCCTGCGGGAAGTGGTCGCCTCCGGTCGCTATCCCTTCGCCGGCACCTTGGCCGGCGACGACCTGGCGCAACTGACGCCGGCCCCCAGCTAGGGGGCAACGCTGCTTCGCGGAGGGAGCAGACGGGGCCATGATTGACATCAATCTAGTCGCCGAACGTCAACGCGAACGTCGCAGTCGCGAGCGGCTGGCCCGGGTGGCGCTGTTCGCCGCCATGTTCTTCTTCGTGCTCACCGTGGTGGCCACCACCGGCATGCTCACCAAGATGAGCGGCAAGCGCGGCGAGACCGAGAAGGTCAAGGCCGAAATCCGCGACTGGATGCAGAAGCAGGCGGCCATTGACGCCACTCGGGAGCAGATCGCCGAGAAGGAGCCCCTGGTCAAGCTGCTCAACGAGGCCCGCTTCAGCCAGTTGCGCTGGTGCCGCGTCCTCCAGCACGTGCACACCTCGCTGCCCGCGCAGCTCAAGCTGACCAGCGTGCGCTCCTCCTCCAGCATCCGCCCCCGCGTGCGCCTGGTGGGCCAGCCCGGCAAGGCCCCGGAGGGGGGCCAGGGACTGACCATCACCGGCGAGGCCCTACAGCAGGAAGCAGTCGGCGTCCTGATCGCCAACCTGGGCAAGGGCGACGCCTTCCAGGACGTCTACCTGAACTACAGCCGCGCGCAGCGACAGGCCGAGGGTGAGGTCTACCAGTTTGAGCTGATCGCCATGTTGACGCCCATCGAGGGAGGGGCAACCCCATGAGAGGCGGCGCCACCCGTGCCTTCTGGATTCTCACGGCCATGGCCGTCGTGTTTCTCATTCTGTTCCTGGTGGTCTCGGCTACCATGTGGAATCGCATGGCCGCCATTGACCGCGAAGCGCAGGACGCCAGGGACAAGTTGCAGGCCCTGAAGACCGCAGTGCAGGGCGAGGACATCGCCGAGCTGGAGCGGCACGACGCCCAGTTGGAGGAGCGCCTCAGCCACCTGGAGCGTGACCTGCCCCAGCCCGCCTACGTGCCTACCTTGCTGCGTCAGTTGGAGCGCGAGGCGCTGCTCACCCACAACGACGTTACCGAGGTGCGCCCGGGGGAGCTGCGCCGCGGCCGAATAGTGGGCGCGCCCGAGGCCGAGGCCACCCCGACGGCCACGGGCACCGAGGGCGGGACCGAGGAGGCTGCCCCCGCGGCCACCGGCCAGCGCTACGACGAGCTGGACATCCTGCTGCGCCTGCGCGGCAGCTATCATAGTACCTTCGAGTTCCTCAAGCGCATCGGCTCCCTGCGCAAGATGCTCTACTTGCAGAACCTCACCGTGCAGCGCGCCGGCCTGGAGATGCGCCCCGACAACCGGGCCGAGATAGACGTCGAGCTCCAGCTCGTCGCCTACATCCTGGAGCCGCGCGCCGGATTCCCTGGGCGCCTGGTGCCCGAGGTGTTCGACTAGCGCGGCCGCATGCGCCTGAGGCCGAGGGAGTGAGAATAGCATGGAACAGTCCAAGAAACGATGGCAGATCCCGGTGCTGGTGATCGGCATCATTCTCCTGCTCTTGTTCGGCATCAATGCCATACGGCAGATGGTGTTGGGATCCCGGCCGGCGGCCGTGGCCAAGACGGACATCGTCCCCAAGAAGGAGCCGCCGCCGGTGGCGGAGACGACTGAGGTCACGCCCACGCCTACGCCCACCACCACCGCCGGGGCCATGACCATTCCAGACAACCCGGAGGAGGAGCTGGCCACCGTCTTCCTGCCCGGCAGCGACCCCTTCGCACAAGTGCTGGGTGGAACCGAGCCCACCGGCGAGCCCGAAGCGGGCGAGACTCCGGGGGGCGCCGGACCCGAGGTGCCGGAAGCGATGCCCCCGCCGCGCATTGACCGAGAGGACACGCTGTGGGGCGTCGGTCGCTTCCCGCCCGTGCTGCCGGACCGCACCAAGCGGGACACCAGCATCAGCCTGGTGGGCACCATCGTCGGCGCCCGCCGCCTGGCCCTCGTACACGAAAGCCAACCCGGCGGGCGGGAGGTCCGAGTGGTGGCCGAGGGAGACCGGGTTGGGGTCAGCCGATCGGTGGTCAAGGATATTGGACCAGGGAGCATCCGCGTGCAGGGGAAGCTGCGCACGCACACCCTGCGCGCTGAGGACCGCGCCGCCGCGGAGACGTCAGAGCCGAGGATGGAGTAGCTGTCGGACGCACGATCGCCGTCACAGACGCCGGACAGTGACACACAGCTCATCATGCAGCAGCGTACAAAGCCAAGGGGGGATATCGTAATGCCCACCACCGCAGGACGGTTCCGGGGACGGCGGCTCGCCCTTTGTCTGGCGGTCGCCGGCGCCCTGGCGGTCACGGCTGCCATGGCCTATGCCGCAGGCCCCTCGTCGGTCACGGGTGTCAACCTGGAGCGGCAGGGGGAGGTCCTGCTGGTCAACGTGGAGCTCCGCGGCCCGGTGGCCTACGCCACGCAGATGCTGGAGGAGCCCAAGCGCTTCGTGGTTGACCTACAGCGCACTACCCTGGCCGCTGGTCAGCCGGCACGCTTCCCGGTGGACTATGGGCCCGTGCGCGAGGTCAGCATCGGCCCGCGCGGCGATGAGGCCGGCTCCCTGCGCCTGATGGTGCTGCTGGCCGGCAACGCCGCCTGCGAGGCCCGCGCCCGGCCCGACGGAGGGCTGGTGATCGCGGTCGCGCCCCAGCCGGGCGCACCCTCGCTGGCCGCACGGGGCGATCGCCCCGGCCCGCGCCTGGCCGCGCCCGGGGGCGGACTGGGCGAGGCCCTGTGGCGCCAGTTCCTGGTGGCGTCGCGGGCCCTGAGGGAGGCCGAGCCCGCTCCGGCTCCGGTCGTCCTTGCCGCCCACACCAGCCCGCCGCGCCTCACCACGGCGGGACCGGTCAGCGCCGGACTTGCCGCTATCGGCGGCATGCCCCCCATGGACCGCGGCGGAGCCCGCCCGGCCGCCAGCGCGCCCGACGTGCGCCTGGCCTCGGCGGCCGAGGACGATCCGGTGCCACGCCTGTTTACGCTGGCTCGCGGCCGGGTCGGCCTGAGCCAGGGCCTGCGTCTGCCCGAGGGCAATAGGCTGGCCGCGACCGACGTGGTCTTGCGCGGCTCGCGGCCCGGCGCTGGCCCCGCTCGCACGGAGGCGCCAGCGCCCCGCGTGGCGCCGCTTCCCCTGGACGCTGGCCCGGCCGATCCTGGTGCCTCTGGGCCCCCGCCCGGACGCATCAGCACGGCTCCCAGAATCGCGCAGGCACCGACTACGCCTGCCGCGGGCGGCCCCGATCCGCTGGACATCCAGTTCGTCGGCGCCGAGATCAGCGAGATCCTCGCCGCCCTGGCCCAGTACTCCGGCCGCAACATTGTGGTCTGCGAGAGCGTCACCGGCACCATTCCGCTGCTGGACCTCAGGCAAGTGTCCCTGGAGCGCGCACTCGACTACGTCACCAAGCCCCGGGGCTACGACTACGTGCTGGTGGATGAGAACACCTACGTCGTGGGTACGCCCGAGGACCTGGCCAAGTTCGCCCCCGAGGTCTACGTGGTGGGCGCGCTGAGCCATACCTTCGCGCCGCAGAACACCACGCCGGCGCGCCTGGCCGCGCGCTTCAACGAGTTGTATGCCGACACGGGCATCGTCGCCACCCCGGCCAGCGATATGAACCTGGTGGTCTTCACCGGCATCGCCGACCAGCGGCAGCTCGACTGGCTGCAAACCGCGCTGCCCGAGCTCGATGCCAAGGCTCCCGACACCTTCGAGATCGTGACCGTGCAGTACATACCCGCCGGCCAGGCCGCGGACCAGCTCCAGCGCTGGCTGCCCGACGTCACGGCCTCGGTTCCGGCCGATATCCGGGCCAACGTGGTGCGCCTGGAGGGCCCGCCGGAGATCATAGACCAGGCCAAGCAGATTCTCACCATGCTGGACGTGGACCCGGCCACGCAACCCACCGTGTTGAAAGAGCCCACCTGGGTGGTAAAACCCATTGACTACCTGAACATGAAGGACGTAGTGGCCCTCGTCAGCCAGCAGTTCGGCGAGGACATCACCATCCAGGAAGTCGAGGGCGCGGGGGAAGAGCCCCTGGAGATCGCCGGGGACTCGGTGGTCCAGGGGCGCATGAACATGGTGGGTCGGGTGATCCTGCGGGGCGAGAAGAGCCTCGTGGACGAGGTCATCGCCTTCATAGACATGCTGGATGTCCCCCGACCGCAGGTGCAGATCAGGGGCATGGTTGCCGAAGTGCGCCGCACCAAGGACACCGACCGTGGCTTCGCCTGGGAATTCCCCGGGCTGGTCTTCCGCGAGGAGAGCGTGAGCGACGGCTACAAGTTCGGTCGCCTGATACGCGACACGCTGGACCCGTTCTCGGCCATCTTCAGCGCCATCACCACCGACACCAAGGCCCGCATCCTGGCGGAGCCCAAGATCGTGGCCGAGCACGAGAAGACCGGCAGCATCCTGGTGGGCAGCATCATTCCCTACGAGACCACCATTCCCGGCGAGGGCACGGTGACTCGCAGCCTGAACTTCCAGGAGATCGGCTTGAGCATCGAGTTCCTGCCCATAGTGCACTCCGACGACACCGTGCAGCTCTACCTGGTGCCCAAGGTGAGCACCTTCACCGGCTTCACGCCGGCGGGGTTCCCCGAGGTTAGCACTCGGGAGGCCGCCACCATCATGCACATCGCCGACGGCGAGATCATCGTGGTGGGCGGCCTATTCCAGGACGAGGAGATAGTCACCAAGTCCGGCGTACCGTTCTTGAAGGATTGGCCGCTGATCGGCGAGCTCTTTTCCTTCCGTAGCAAATCGCGGATCAAGACAGAGATCATCTTCATGGCAGAGATCACAATCGTGCGGCGTCCCGCCGCCGGCAGTGCGGTGGCCGCCGCCGCGGGAGCGGAAGGAGCTGGCTAAAAGCACCCCGGCCTTTGGGGATCGTGAAGCAACATGCTTAAGAGCCAGCTCATCGGTCAGATCCTGGTGGACAACACCGAGCTGACCGAGGACAAGCTCCAAGAAGCGCTGCGCATCAGCGAGGAAACGAAGGAGTTTATTGGCCAAGTACTGGTCAATATGGGCCACATCACCGAGCGGGAGAACGCCATCTGCTTGGGGATGCAGTTCGGCGTACCCTTCGTTGACCTGGCGGAGGTGACCCTGGAGGAAAACGCGGGCGCCCTCCTGCCCGAGAGCATGATGCGCAAGCATCGCTGTATCCCCATCGCCGCCAGCGACGGGCGCCTCACGGTGGCGATGGCCGACCCCAACAACATCCTGGCCATAGACCAGATCCGCATCCACACCAACTACGACTACGAAGTGGAGCCGGTGATCGCCACCGACGAGGACATCATGGCGGCGATTAACCGGCTCCGTTCCGCTCCGGCCCAGGTCTCCGAGGCGCTCCAGGACGTGCTGGAGGAGATGCCCGACGACCAGGTCTCCATCGAGGAGGCCGCCGACGAAGAAGAGATCTCCCTGGACGAGACCGAGGTGGTCGCCGGCGAGGCGCCGGTGGTCAAGCTGGTCAACATGATCATCAGCCGCGCCGTGCGCGCGCAGGCCAGCGACATCCACGTGCAGCCCGAGCCCAGCAACGTGCGCGTGCGCTACCGCGTGGACGGCATGTTGCAGGACCAGGACGAGCTGGCCGTGCCCAAGTGGGCCCTGCCCTACCTGACCTCCCGCATCAAGATCATGGCCAGCATGAAGATTGACGAAAAACGCGCGCCCCAGGGCGGCCGTATCGGGCTCACCATCGGCGGCAAGGACTACGACTTCCGCGTCTCCACCCTGCCCGGCCAGTTCGGCGAGAAGATCGTCATGCGCATCCTGGACAAGAGCAGCATCCAGTTGGGCATGGACAAGCTGGGCTTCTCCCAGCAGGTCCAGGAGCGCTTCGAGACCATCATCACCCGCCCCCACGGCATCATCATGGTCACCGGTCCGACCGGCAGCGGCAAGTCCACCACCCTGTACGCCGCCCTCAACAAGATCAACACGCCCGAGAAGAACATCCTGACCGTGGAGGACCCCGTCGAGTACGAGCTGGAGGGCCTGACCCAGTCCCAGGTCAACGAGCGGGCCGGCATGTCCTTCGCCACCATCCTGCGCGAGATGCTGCGCCAGGACCCCGACGTCATCATGGTGGGCGAGATCCGCGACTCGGAGACGGCCCGCATAGCCACCGAGGCCGCCCTCACCGGTCACTTGGTGTTGAGCACCCTGCACACCAACGACGCCCCCAGCGCCGTGACCCGCCTGGTGGAGATGGGGGTGGAGCCCTTCCTGGTGGGCTCGTCAGTGGCCGGCGTGTTGGCCCAGCGCCTGGTGCGTCGCGTGTGCCTGCGCTGCCGCGAGGCCTATCACCCGCCGCAGGAAGCCCTGGAGCTGATCGGACTCACCCCTGCCGATGCCGAGGGCGTGGCCTTCTATCGGGGGCGGGGCTGCGATCACTGCGTGGAAGGCTACCGCGGCCGCGTGGGCATCTACGAGCTCATGGCCATGGACAACGACATCCGCGACATGGTCCTGCGCGGCGCCGCCTCCTACGAGATCGCCGAGTTCGCCATCACCCAGCGCGGCATGGTCACCCTGGCCCGCGACGCCACCGCCAAAGTGCTCCAGGGCATGACCACCATCCAGGAAGCCTACCGCATCACCCACACCGACTGATGACGGAGGTGTGCGCACGTGCCTGAGACCACCACCGAACAACCCCTGACCACCGGCCCCGCCCGCCAGTCGGTGGAGGACATTGACCTGGATGGCCTGTGCAGCCTGGCCATGGAGAACGGCGCCTCCGACCTGCACGTGACCGTGGGCCTGCCCCCCATGCTGCGCATAGATGGGCGCCTGACCCCCACCAACTTCGAGCCGCTGACCCCCCACGACACCCAGCGGCTGGTGTACGACATCCTCAGCGACACCCAGTTGGAGAAGTTCGAGCAGACGCGCGAGCTCGACTTCTCCCACGGCGTCAAGTTCGTGGGGCGCTTCCGCGTCAACGTCTTCCGCCAGCAGGATAACCTGGGCGCGGCCCTGCGGGCCATTCCCAGCTACATCCCCACCCTGGAGGAGCTCAATCTGCCCAGCATCCTGCGCGACATCACCTCTCGCGGCAGCGGCATGATCCTGGTCACCGGATACACCGGCGCCGGCAAATCCACCACCCTGGCCGCCATGATAGATCACATCAACAACAGCCGGCCCCTGCACATCCTGACCATCGAGGATCCCGTCGAGTACCTGCACGAGCACAAGGTGGCCATGGTCAACCAGCGCGAGCTGGGCAGCGACACCATGTCCTTCGCGGCCGCCCTCAGAAGCGCCCTGCGCGAGGACCCCGACGTGGTGCTGGTGGGAGAGCTGCGCGACCTGGAGACCATCGAGGCCGCCCTGACCATCGCCGAGACCGGTCACTTGGTCTTCGGCACTCTACATACTCGCAACGCCACCCAGACCGTGGACCGCATCATTGACGTGTTCCCGCCCCACCAGCAGGAGCAGGTGCGTGTGCAGCTGGCGGGCGTGCTGGAGGCCGTCATCGCCCAACAGCTCATCCCGCGCATGGGCATGGGCGGGCGCATCCCCGCCCTGGAGATCATGCTGGTCACCTCGGCCGTGCGCAATCTCATCCGCGAGGCCAAGACCCATCAGATGCCCAGCGTCATCGAGACCAGCGGCGAGCTGGGCATGCAGACCATGGACGCCTCTCTGGCCGAGCTGGTCCACCGCGGCGAGATCTCGCACGAGGAGGCCTTGACCCGCTGCATTGATCCCGATAACTTCCAGCGTCTGCTGCTGGGTAAGTACACCTAGCGAGCGGAACCAGGTTCCGCAGGGGGAGTGAGTGCCATGGCCAGTTTCGCCTACGTAGCCGTAGACCACACCGGCCGACAGGTGCGGGGGCGAGTCCCCGCCGACAGCCGCGAGGCGGCCGAAGCCAAGCTTCGCGACGAGGGCCTGCACGTGATGGACCTCAGCTCCGCCCCCGACCGGGCGGGGCTGGGCGAGCGCCTGGCCTCCCTGCGCAAAGTCAAGCTGCGCGAGTTGGTCATCTTCTCCCGGCAGTTCGCCACCATGGTGAACGCCGGCATGAACTTGATGAAGTGCCTGGATATCCTGCGCGGCCAGACGCGCGACGAGCGCATGAAGAAGATCATAGACCAGGCCCGCAGCGACATCTCCTCCGGCCAGAGCCTCTCCGACGCCCTGGCCAAACACCCGCGCGTGTTCTCCGACCTGTACGTCAACATGATCCGCGCGGCCGAGGCGGGCGGCATCCTGGACCAGATCCTCAACCGACTGGCCGGCTACCTGGAGAAGGAAATGGCCATCATGGGCAAGATCAAGTCGGCCATGGTCTACCCGATCATCGTCCTGTTCTTCGCCATCGGCATGACCATGATCCTGGTCTTCTTCATCCTGCCCAAGTTCAAGCAGATCTTCGACGACATCGGCGTGGATTTGCCCGTGAGCACGGCCATCCTGCTCAACTCCAGCGCCTACGCCACCCGCTACTGGTACGTGCCGCTGGCCGTCATCCTGGGCACGGTGCTGGCCTACAAGGCCTACATCAAGACCCCGAGCGGCCGCTATCAGGTGGACGCGCTCAAGCTGCGCCTGCCCATCTTCGGCGACCTGGTGCGCAAGATGTCCATCTCGCGCTTCGCCCGCACCTTCAGCACCCTGGTCACCAGCGGCATCGCCACCCCCACCGCCCTGGACATCGTGGCCGCCACCGCCGGCAACGCGGTCATCGAGAAGACCGTGCAGGACGCCAAGGAGAACGTGATGAGGGGAGACAAGCTCTCCAGCCCCCTCATGATCAGCGGCGTCTTCCCCGATATGGTCACCCAGATGATCGCGGTAGGGGAGGAGACCGGCAAGCTCGATGAGATGCTGCTGAAGGTCTCCAACTTCTACGACGACGAAGTGGATCAGGTAATCCAGGGCCTGACCTCCATCATCGAGCCGCTGCTCATCGTGGGGCTGGGCCTGCTGGTCGGTTTCGTGGCCGTCTCCGTCATCACGCCGATCTACAACCTGGTGGGGCAGGCCGGCAAGCTCTAGGGCGGCAGGTGGCCGCCCCGTGCGCCCCGAGACTTCGGCAGCGGCCCTGGCCGGCCTCCGCCGGAAGAACCGATCTCGGCCCTTCCGCCCGCGGCGGCCGGCGGAGGGGCCCTGACGCACGAGGTTAGTTCCGTGGGTGTGGGCCGAGCCAGCGTGGAGAGCCGACGGCTGCCCGTACGGCAGCTCTTCGAGCGCTATGCCGACTCGGGCGACGACCGCCTGCGCGAGGAGCTCATCGCCCGTCACGCTCCGCTGGTGCAGAAAGTCGCCCGCAGCTTCCTGGCCTCGGGCGAGCCCCTGGACGACCTGGTGCAGGAGGGCTACCTGGGACTGCTCAAGGCCATTGACTCCTACGACGTGCGCCGCGACGTCAAGTTCGCCACCTACGCCACCCACACCATCTCCGGCGAGATTCGCCACTACCTGCGCGACCGCAAAAGCCTCATCCGCCAGCCCGGCTGGCTGCACGAAATCTCCCAGCAGGTGGCCCGCGCCATTGACCGCCTCACCCAGACCATGGACTCGCCCCCCACCGCCTCCGATCTGGCCCGCGAGACCGGCCTGAGCGAGGAGCAGGTCCTGGACGTGATGCGCACCCGCAGCGTCTTCCGCGTCGCCTCCCTGGACACCGACGCCGACCGCACCGACGACGACGCCATCGCCCTGGACCGGCGCAAGCTGATGGCTCAGGAGGAAGTCCCCGGACAGCTCTCCGCCGAGGACAAGATCGTCCTGCACGAGGCCGTGCGCAAGCTCAAGGGACTGGAGCGCCGGGTCATCTACTACCTCTTCTACCGAGAGCTGAACCAGACCGAGATCGCGCAACAGCTCGGCATCTCCTGCAACTACGTCTCTCACCTGGTGCGCTCCGCCCTGAAGAAGCTGCGCCAGGCCCTGGTGGCCGAGGAGCTGCGGGAGGCTCACTTGCAGTCCAAGGCCGAGGAGACCCGCGAGGACATCGCCGAGGCCGGTCAGGTGGCGGCGCCCTTCGACGACGTCACGGGGCTGCTGACCGCCCGCTCCATTCGCGAGCGCCTGGAGGCCGAGATACTGCGCGCCTCGCGCTACACCCACGAGGTCTGCATCGCCCTGGTGGACCTGGACGACTTCGCCGGATTCAACGAGAAGCACGGCTTCACCCGCAGCGACCGGCTCTTGCAGTTCATGGGCAAGCTCATCCGGCGCAACATCCGCAAAGTGGACGTGGTGGCCCGCTACGCCGGCGATACCTTCGCCCTGCTGCTGCCCCGCTCGGGGGCCGAGGGCGGCCAGGTGGTGGCCAAGCGCATCCTGGCCGAGGTGGCCAAGGCCGACCTCACCGCCATCGCCGCCGACGCCGAGCCGGTCTCCGCCTGCGCCGGCGTGGCCGCCTTCCCCGGCGACGGGACCTCGCGCGAGGAGATCATCGCCGCCGCCTTCGCCGCCCTGACCGCCGCCAAGAAGCTGGGCCCGGGCACCATCGTCGCCCACCAGGACCTCTAGGCCTCGCCCCCTCCCGCCTCGCCAACGAAGGAAGTCGGCTCTCACACGGCGTACTTACCCCACTGCGGCCGGTGCCGTCCTGACCGCCGACACCTGAAACCTGCCACCTGCCACCTGCCTCCATGCTCATCGCACCCTCTATGCTCTGCGCCGACTTCGGCCGCCTGCGGGCCACGGCCATGGAGCTGGCCGCCGCCGGCGCCGACTGGCTGCACTTCGACGTCATGGATGGGCACTTCGTGCCCAACCTCACCCACGGCCACCTGCCCGTCGCCCACCTACGCGCCGACAGCAAGCTGACCTTCGACTGCCACCTCATGGTCGCCAGGCCCGAGGAGCTGGTGGACTCCTTCGTCGAGGCCGGCGCGGACCTCATCACCGTGCACCTGGAGGCCACCGTCTCGCCCCACCGCCTGCTCCGCCACATCCGCGCCGCCGGCAAGAAGGCCGGCCTCTCCCTCAACCCGGCCACCCGCGCCAGCGCCGTCGAGCTCTTGCTGGACGAGGTGGACCTCGTCCTGGTCATGTCCGTGGACCCGGGCTTCTCCGGCCAGAAGTTCATCCCCGCCGTGGTCAACAAGATCGCCCGCCTGCGCCGGACCATTGACGCTGCCGGCCTGGACGTGCTCATCGAGGTGGACGGCGGCATCAAGACCGAGAACGCCCGGCTGGTCCGCGAGGCCGGTGCCGACGTCATCGTGGCCGGCTCCTGGATCTTCGACCATGCCGACGGCTTCGCCGCGGCCATCTCCGAGCTCCGCACCGCGGC